>CBHTTJ010000225.1:0-8654 GCA_966095605.1 uncultured bacterium
CGTCGATCAGGCCCGCGAAATAGAACAATTCCATGGCGGTAAAGCCGATGTGGGACTGACGTTTCAGCAAAAGTTTTTTTGGCGCTGAGGCCGAAACCTCGGTGATAGTGTTCCCGAGAAGTGGAGCAATTTTTCTTAGGAAAACATGCGCGGGAGAGTGAGCGGTGCGGGTCAACCGGAGTCTCTGACTTGAATTGGTGATGGTTTCTGATGAAAAAACTGGCAGGACCCGGGTAATCATGTCCCAGTGGCCGATGCGGTTCTGCGTAATTTCCCAATCATAATAGATCAACTTCGGATCATTTTTGATCTTTTTGATCAAGGCTTCAGGAGGCTTAGTCTTGTGAGCAGCAATCGGGAACAAACCGCCGACAAGAAATTGTCCATCTGGAGAGGATAAGGCATTCAGTGTCGGAATCATCATGGGGATTTCCGTCCATGCAATATTTGTTTGTTCAGCATTCCATTGCAATTGACCTGAACGACGGTTGGCAAGCAGTGGGTTTGCGACCGCGGGTAACTTTTGTCCAAGGTCCGCCAATTCTTTGGCAGAGTCTTGTACCAGAATGGTTCCGAATGTTTGAAACGGGAGATCCTGTTGTGACCAGCAAAATATTTGACTGGTTGTGGGGTTGAACTCGATTTGCTGGAAGAATTTGGAGTCTTTGCACAGCCTGGCAACATTTTGCATTGCGGTAAAACTGATCACCGGTTCGCGAATCAGGGATGGGACATTCCACTCTTGATGCTTCACATCACAACCACCCGGAAACTCAGAAGTGATTGTCGTGAAGAGTTCGTTATTTTTGCCTTTGAGAATTGCTTTCGACTGTGAGGCCTTGAACGGAATTGAAATTCCAAATTTTTCTTCCAAAAGAACCCAATCAATCACAGCTTCCCCCCAGCTGTCTTTTTGGAGATCCAACTCATTTTTTTTGAGTCGATCCATAAATTTTTTGCTTTCCTGCTCTGATCCTATTCCCACATGAGTCCATTTTCCTTCCCGACTGAAGCTTAGGGAAACGTTTGTGGAAAACATTGCCGACCAATGATTCGAATTCCCTGCCGCCGCTCCGGAGATCGTAGAAAGATTACTCGACCAGACCAGTGAACGCGTATTGCCGAGCACTGCCGCTATGTTTAAATGAACCTGGTGATTTGTGCTTTCGACAAGTTGGAAAACGCATTCCGTATCTAAAAGGTCCGCCAGCAAAGGCTGGATCAAGGCCGGCTTTAGGCCAGGAGAAAACGGGAACAGCCCGCTCGGAGCTGAGGCGAGTTTCTGCAGGGTTTTTTCGCGGAGATCGATTGTTTCCGGAAAATTCCAGATTTGCGTAAGCTTGGATGCGTTGGTGTTGGCCGAAAGGTTCTCCATGCCAATGAAGTGCAATTCAAGGATCGGAGAAGTAGGTGAACCCGCTGCGACCGCATTCGTCAGGCAGCTTGAGAGTAAAAGTGCGCTGACTGCTGATAGAAGTTTCTTCATCCAGGTCATAAAAGTCGTCAGTGATTGCCAGAGAAATTGCAATTTAGCAAATCTCTTTCGTGCGTTACAAACAGTCGGAATGAACTTAACGTGAGGCGTGGAAATTTGCGAACCCGTTCAATGTCCTTTTTGCGGGCAAACTTGTGAAATTGCTATTGATACAAGTGTCGAAAGCCAGCGCTTCACGACGGACTGTGAAGTCTGTTGTCGCCCGTTCGAAATCGTTGCTGAATGTGAACCGGGAGAAATTCTGTCGCTTTCAGTGCAGGAAGGATGAACTTCAAATGGGGCGCAGGGCCGAACCTTACGATCTTGAATCAAGACATTCGCGGACCATTTGGGCCAATCGGCTCGGTGGGTAAGGTTTTGGAAGGAAATTAAATCCTTCCAGCAAAGCGATGTCTTTGCCTGCCATGCCCGGACTGTATCCGCTGGTGTAGATGACTTTTAATTTAGGACTTTCCGTCTGCAATCGTTCGGCGAGATCGCGCCCGGAAATGCCTTCGGGCATTACCAAATCTGTCAAAAGCAAATCAATTTCCCTTTTGTGCTGGGCCCAGAGGTTTAAAGCGGCCGGTCCAGATTCAGCCTGATAAACAAAGTATCCGTAAAGCTGGAGGATATCGACCACCAGTTCGCGCAAGGCCGGTTCGTCTTCAACGACCAGGATGGTCTCTTTTCCGCCGGAGGTGGTGGCGTTGATGATCTCGGACGGCAACGGAGCGTGACTGGCGATCGTCACAGGCAGGTAAAGCTCAAAACAAGTGCCTTTGTTTATTTCGCTCTGAACCTCAATCCATCCTTCATGTTGCTTAACGATGCCATAAACCGTGGCCAGTCCAAGGCCCGTTCCTTTTCCGACTTCCTTCGTGGTGAAGAAAGGCTCAAAGATCCGATTCAAGATACGCGGCTCAATTCCCGAGCCTGTATCCGTCACGCTTAAACAAACGAAATGTCCGGAGCGCGCCTCTGTGTTTCGGAGAAATGCCGTGTCATGCAGGATTTTTTCCTGCGTGCTGAGCGTGAGTTGACCGCCTTTCGGCATGGCATCGCGCGCATTGATCGCCAGGTTCAAAAGCACCTGTTCGAGCATGCTGGCGTCGGCGTAAACCGTGGGAAGATCCGCGGCGCCGTGAAAATTAATCGTCACGTGTTCGCCCAGTACCCGCCCGAGCATCTGCATGAGTGTGCTGATAACATCATTGATGTTCAGGTAGGTCGGGTGCATGACCTGCTTTCGACTGAACATCAGCAATTGACGGATCAAATTTGCCGCGCGTTCCGCCGCCTGGGAAATTTGTTTGAGCGGACGCTCCACTTCAGTACCCACGGCAGGATGATCCACCAGCAGACTGGCGTGTCCTTGAATCACCGTGAGGATGTTATTGAAATCGTGTGCAATCCCGGCAGCGAGTTGTCCGACGGCGTCCATTTTGACGGCCTGACGCAATTGGGCTTCCAGGTTCAAGCGTTCGGTGATCTCGATGCAATAGCAATGGACAACCCGGCCTGCTTGAATCGGAACAAATCTCCAGCTGAACGTGCGGTTGTTCAGCGTTGTTTGCAGGTTCGCTACGTTCTCACCGGAGAACAGGGATTCTGAAACAATGCTGCGGACATTTGGGGGAAGAATTGGTTCCAGCGATTCTTTGTTCAACGACCTCGCGAGCGCCTGGGCGGCGTCGTTGCAATAGGTCATCTTGCCTTCGGCGGAAAATTCAAGGACAGGATTTGGATTGAATCGCGGAAACGCAGCGAGCTTTTGGATCTCGTTTTCGGCCCGTTTACGTTCGATGGCGTAACGAACCGCCCGTTCGAGTTGCTGAGCCGTGATCTTTCCTTTGACCAGAAAATCTTCCGCGCCCGCCCGCATCGCTTCCATGTCGACGTTATTGTCGCCAAGGCCAGTCAACAGGATCATCGGCGCGTTCACCCCGGCGTCATGGGCCTCTTTGAGAAGATTCAGGCCGCTGTCGGCGCCCAGTCGAAAGTCGATCAGGTAAACGTCGTGACAACGTTCACGCATCCGGTCGAGTGCGTCCTGGTAACTGGAACTCCAATCCGCGATGAACCGCATCCGATCGATCTCAAAAAAGAGATCACGCGCGATGATGAAATCATCTTCATCATCGTCGACAATCAGAACTTTGATGCGGGAATCGCTCATCGTTACACTATTTGCCGGATTGCTGCTCAGGGGGTAATTCGACGATTTCGAACCAGTATTTCCCCAAAACTTTCACCGTGTCCACGAGGGATTCGAATGTCACCGGTTTCGTGATATACGAATTCACGCCCAGGTCGTAGGTGCGGAGAATATCTTCTTCGGCCTTGGAAGTCGTCAATACCACAATCGGAATTCGTTTCAAATCGGGATGTGCCTTGATTTCTTTTAAAGCTTCGCGCCCGTCTTTGCGGGGCATGTTCAAATCGAGCAAAATTAAAGCGGGCAGGGGAGCTTCGGGCACGGAATTGTAACGACCGTTGCGGAGAAGATATTCCATCAGTTCTTCGCCGTCTTCGACGAAATGAACTTTATTGGCCAGGCGGCATTCCCGGAACGCCTCGCTCGCCAATTCGCGATCGTCGGCATCGTCATCTGCCATGACAATCGTGACTACATTGAAAGTTTGCTTCATAGGATTTTTTAAATGGGCTGGTTGCGATGCTGTTGAATTGGCAGGCGAACCACAAAAGTTGAACCTTGTTCCGGGGTGCTGCGGGCGGTGATGCAACCGCCATGGTGTTCGACAATCTTGCGCGTGATCGCCAGGCCCATACCGGTGCCTTCGTAATTCTGCCGCGTGTGGAGTCTTTGGAAAACCTGGAAAATTCGGTCGAGATATTTCTCGTCGAAACCGATGCCGTTATCGCTGACGGTTAATTCCATCATCTTTTGGCTAAGATGTCCGTCGGCGTCGTTTGGTTCCTCGATGATTTTGGCGTCGACTTTCACAAGGGGTTTTTCGTTTTCCTTGTGAAACTTTAAGGCGTTGCCGATCAGGTTTTGCAACAGCTGGCGCATGTGCAATGGCTCGGCTTCGATGACGGGAAGCGAACCGACTTCCACTTTCCCGCCCACTTGTTCGATGCGTGTTTCCAAATCGAAGAGGACGTCCTGCACGACCTTGGCCAGATCCACTTGCACGAACGGCTGGGATTTGGTGGTGACGCGCGAAAAGGTCAAAAGATCGTTAATGAGCGCGGACATGCGCATCGCCGCTTTTTGCATGCGCTCCAGGTAATCGCGGCCTTCTGTGCCGAGCGCTTCGCCGAATTTGGATTTCAAGCGATCGCCAAAAACAGAAACTTTACGCAATGGCTCCTGCAAATCATGGGAAGCGACATACGCGAAGTCTTGTAACTCACGATTACTCCGCTCCAGTCGGGTGGTGAACTCCTTCAACTTCACTTCCGCAAATTTGCGTTCAGAGACATCCCGGAAAATGCTCAGCAGTTTGGAACCTTCACCCTCGATTTCCAAAAAGCTGTTCGAAAGCTCAAACCAGATTTTATCGCCGTTCCAAAGAGCGAGCTCGCGTTCAAAGAGAGGTTGGATGTCGCGTTCGGCAAAACGCTTTTGATGTTTCTCCAAAGCGCTGGCGCGATGTTTCTCTTCGTAAACTTCGGTCAACGGTTTGCCGATCAATTCTTCCTGGGTCTTCTTGACCAGTCGGCAGAAGGCGGGATTGACGAGGAGAATCGTACCGTCCTCATCCGTCAGTCGCATGCCATCCAGCGAATCCTGCCAGACCTGTCGAAAGATCTTTTCCGACCGGCGGAGTTCCTCCATCGCCCGTTTGCGATCCGTGATATCGGTGATTAAACCCATGACGCCGGTGACGTTCCTTTTGGAATCGAAAACCGGAGCTTTGAGGGTTTCAATGAAGCGGACCCGTCCTCCGATGAGCAACATCTCCTCAATTCGTTCGGCTTTACCCTGGGCCATCACGCGGAGGTCATCGGCGCGGAACTTCTCGGCGAGATCTTTGGAATGAAAGTCGAAGTCGGTTTTGCCGATAATGGCGTCGCGCGACCGGCCTAATTTTTCGGCCATGACCGCGTTAACGGACGTAAAAACCGAATTGCGATCCTTGAAAAAGACCGCTTCCGGCAGCAAATCCAATAATGCCTGGTGCTGGTGATGCAATTGTTCCAATTCGTTGCTTTTGTCTGAATAGGAAAGAGATCCACCTGAAGTGGGTGGATTTTTAGCCTTCTCGTTGTTAGCGTCCCCGGTTAACTCTTTTGGTTGCATCGCTTTTTCACGGGACTCCTTAAAAAGATAAGGGGATTGGAAGTCTGAAAGCAATCTTTTCCACTATGTCATCTGATTGAAGACGGAACCGGGCTGATTGATGCGAAAAATGACCGGTTTCGCTGGTTTTCACTCTAAAGATGGTCAAAAAGAGCCACTTTGGAGACAAAACGGGGGATTTTTGCCGAAATGAAGGTGAAAAAAGGCTTTTTCTGCTTTTAAATAATTATTTGAAGTCAAAAAAAGCCTTTTTACGACTTCAAATAATTATCGGAACCTGGAAAAACCCTTTTTTTGACTCCAAATAATTATTTGAACCCGGAAAAAGCCTTTTTCTGACTTCCAATAAAAATTTAAACCCGGAAAAAGCCTTTTTTTGGCTTCAAATAATTATTTGAACCCAGAAAAACCCTTTTTCGGACTTCAAATAATTATTGGAACTCAGAAAAAGCGTTTTTTTACCTTCAAATTTCCGGGTCAACGACCAAAACAGGACCAAGCCCTGCTCATTTCCTGATTGTCCCCGGAATGTTGAGAATGCCTTCAAGACATAATTGGCCGTCGTTGAAAGGCAAAGATTCTCCCTCACCTTAACTCTCTCCCGCTGGAGGGGGTATGGATTTCGGCTTCTTGGTAACGAAAGCTCATTGATGGTCGAACGCCTGAAATCGTTAATCAAAACAGCGAGGTGTTGGAATATTCAATCCAACATTGACGATGAACCGGGGGCTTTCCTATTCTCCGCGGACGTTTTTCACTTTTTATGGATAAAAACAAAGCTCCTGCGCCTATTAATAATATTACGTCGCTTCAGCACGAAGGACGCACTTTTCCGCCGTCGAAGGAATTTTCCCAACGCGCCCATATCAAATCCATGGCGCAATATCGCAAGATGTACGATGAATCCATCAAGTCTCCGGAGAAGTTCTGGGGCAAGATGGCGAAGGAGGAGTTGGTCTGGTTCAAGCCTTTCAACAAGGTGCTCCAATGGAAAGCGCCGAACGCCAAATGGTTCCTCGGCGGTAAACTGAATGTTTCCTACAACTGCCTCGATAAATGGCTCAACACGCCCACTGCCAACAAGGCGGCGCTCATCTGGGAAGGTGAACCTGCGGCGGACGGTCGCCCCGGTGAAGATCGCGTCCTGACCTACAAGCAGTTGCATCGCGAAGTCTGCCGTTTTGCCAATGTGTTGAAACGGAACGGAATCAAAAAGGGCGATCGCGTGATCATTTATCTGCCGATGGTGGCGGAAGCGGCTATCGCCATGCTCGCCTGCACCCGCATCGGCGCAATTCATTCTGTGGTGTTCGGTGGATTCAGCGCCCAGTCAGTGGCGGATCGTATCTTCGATTGCCAGGCCAAAATGGTTATTACGTCAGACGGTGGTTATCGTCGCGGTGGCGTGGTGCCGTTGAAGAAGAACGTCGACGACGCTCTCAATTTGAAGGATGCGCAGGGTAATTCGCTCACGAAGACGATTGAAAAAGTGATCGTTCTCCGTCGTTCGAACAACGAAGTGCAGATCCAGGAAGGTCGCGACGTCTGGTGGCATCGTGAATTGGAATACGTCGACGCCAATTGTCCGGCTGAGAAAATGGATAGCGAAGCGGGATTGTTCATTCTCTACACCAGCGGTTCGACAGGAAAGCCCAAGGGCATTTATCACACGACTGGCGGATATTTGCTCGGTGCGAAGATGACCAGCAAATACATCTTCGATCTCCGCGAAGACGATGTCTATTGGTGCACCGCGGACATCGGTTGGGTGACCGGTCACAGTTATGTCGTCTACGGACTCCTTTCGAACGGCGCAACCAGCGTGATGTACGAAGGCGCACCGAACTGGCCGGAACCAGATCGTTTCTGGCGCATCATTGAAAAGTATGGTGTGACGATTCTTTATACCGCTCCGACGGCGATTCGCGCCTTCATGAAGTGGGGCGATGAATGGCCCAAGAAACACAATTTAACCTCACTGCGACTGCTCGGTTCTGTCGGTGAACCGATCAATCCCGAAGCATGGCTCTGGTATCACGAAAAGATCGGCGGCAAACGTTGCCCGATCGTCGATACCTGGTGGCAGACGGAAACGGGCGGCATCATGATCAGCCCGATTCCTGGTGCGACACCGACGAAGCCCGGTTCGGCAACATTGCCGTTCTTCGGCATTCTGCCGGAAGTTGTCGACGACAAAGGAAATGCTGTCCCCAAAAATTCCGGTGGCAAGCTTGTCGTTCGCAAGCCATGGCCCAGCATGCTCCGCGGTGTATGGGGCGATCCGAAACGCTTTATGGAAACATACTGGACCGAAGTCAAAGGAAGCTATTTCACCGGTGACGGTTGCCGTCAGGACAAGGATGGATACTTCTGGATTGTCGGTCGTATCGACGACGTCTTGAACGTAGCTGGTCACCGCATTGGCACTGCTGAAGTCGAAAGTGCTCTCGTCAGCAATCCGAAAGTGGCAGAAGCCGCGGTGGTCGGTCGTCCGGATGAGCTGAAAGGCCAGGCTCTCGTTGTCTTTGTCACATTGAAGACCGGCATCAAGGCCTCGGAAGAGTTGAAGCGCGAACTGCGCGACCACGTTGGCAAAGAAATTGGTCCAGTCGCCAAGCCGGACGATATTCGTTTCGCCGAAGCGTTGCCGAAGACGCGTTCCGGAAAAATCATGCGTCGTCTTTTAAAACAGATCGCGACGGGTGCTGAAATTAAAGGTGACACCACGACGCTGGAAGATTTCAGCGTGATCGCGAAGCTGAGTTCCACGGAAGATTAATTTGCTGGAATAAACATTTGCACTGATGCCCAGGGTGAACTTTTTCGCCCTGGGCATTTTTCTTTTCTTGAATCTAGAGCGGTTGCCAAAATTAATTTCCGGAATGGCGGGAGGGATTTTGATTTTTGGCG
>CBHTTJ010000226.1:0-8596 GCA_966095605.1 uncultured bacterium
GTTTTCGTCGGGGCGATGTTATTGCGGGCACGAGCAATAATATGCATTTGATCCACGAGTTTTTGGAATCCAAAGACGAGATGAATGACCCGCTAAAAGGCAGCGGCGCAGATTTTATCTTCGTGCAGTTCGATGCATCGATTCTCCCAACCGGTGGTCAGGTGGACGCTCGCGGAAAAATTGAAAACGCATTGGCAGACGCGCTAGGACGAAGCCAGAGCGGAAAACATATTGGGGGAGCGATGGGAACAAAGTATGCCTACATTGATTTGTTAATCTTTGATGGCGCTGAGAGCCTGCGAATTATTCAGGATGTTTTACGTGAGCAGAATTTGCCCAAAGGGACTTCGATTGAATATTTCTCCCATGAAAAGCGCGGCCATCGAATCGTTATTTGATCGAATTTTGGCCTTGGACTCGATGCCATCCCTTACTTCCTGCTTTCCTGAATCGGAAAATCACATAAATTCTCGCCATGCGAATCTTGTCAGGCATCCAACCCAGCGGCGCGCTGCATCTGGGAAATTATTTCGGGATGATGAAGCCCGCCATCGAATTACAGGATAAAGGCGAAGCGTACTACTTCATTGCCAACTACCATTCGATGACGTCGCTGTTCGACGCCAAAGAACGGAGCAAAAACAGCCTCGACGTCGCCCTTGATTTCCTTGCCTGCGGTCTCGACCCAAAGAAATCTGTGTTCTTCAAACAATCCGATGTGCCGGAAGTCACCGAACTTTCGTGGATCCTCACGACGATGACGCCGATGAGTTTGTTGGAGAAATGCCATAGCTACAAAGACAAGATCGCAAAAGGTATTTCACCGAACCACGGGTTGTTTGCCTATCCAGTCCTGATGGCGGCGGACATTTTGATTTACGATTCGAATATCGTCCCGGTCGGGGTTGATCAGAAGCAGCACGTTGAAGTCACACGCGATATCGCCATAAAGTTCAATGAAACTTACGGCCAGACTTTTATCCTCCCCGAGCCGCAAATTCGCACTGAAGTCGCCAAAGTTCCCGGAACCGATGGTGAGAAGATGAGCAAGAGCTACGGCAATACCATCGAAATTTTTGGAGAAGAGAAAGCCATCCGCAAAAAAATCATGGCGATCAAGACGGACACCCGGACGCCGCAGGAACCAAAGCCCGATGCCGACCAGAACATCGCCATTCAGCTATTGAAACTCGTGGCGCCGGCGGATGTTTCAGCCGATTATGAAAATCGCTTGCGAGCTGGCGGATTGGGCTACGGTGATCTCAAGAAAGCTTTATTCGAACACTATTGGACCCATTTTGCGGAAGCACGCGCGAAGCGAAAGGAGCTCGAAGCCAATTTGGATTACGTAAATCAGGTGTTGAAAGACAGCGCCGCCAAAGCGCGAACGCTGGCGCAAAAAGTTTTACATCGAGCCAAAGTTGCGAGCGGACTGGATTAACCGAGAGGCTGTTTCGACTACTGACGGAAATCCTGCGCCGTCTGAATTCGAGCGGAAATTTCCTTATTAATTGGCAAAGCACGGGCGATTGCATTCTCCTGCGTTTGGCCAGGGAATGCTTTCATCGCCACAAACAACGCGGCCACGCAATCACCATTCCGATCACGTAAAGGCAAAGTTACCGCACAGACATGGCTCGCCTTGCCGTAATAAACCTTTTCATTTTTGATGACATTTTCCTCCACGGCGGTGCCGGGTTGGCCGATGTCATTTTTGGCACTGCTCGCGATCAAACGAATATCTTTATCCTGGTAGGCGTAGATTTTTAAACTCACGAGCCGTGGATAGAGGCTCATCACTTCATTGATGACTTTTTGCGCAAATCGTTCGCGCGGGACGTAATCAATTTTCGTATCAGTGAAATAGCTAACCGCATCTGACTTCGTCCAAAATCCAATCTTACCGAACTTAAAGGAATTATCGTTCAGGGATGGGATAGCCTCTTTGCCATTCAGGAGACAACGAATCTGGTTACCACGACAATCGATGGTCATTTCGTGCCAGACACCTGCAGGAATCTCAATATCAGAACCAATCGGCAGACTACGGATACCATCGACAAATTTGTAAAACTTAAATGAATTCCCCGCGGCACTGGCGCGCACGACATAATAGTTTTTTTCGTCCTGAATACGAAAAGCAATGCCAGCCATCTGTTCAACCTTGCCACTCACGCATTTGAATTTCGTCGTGATGGTGAAGTCGCCGAACGTTTCATCATTCAACATGAGAAACGGAAAATGTTCGTCCGTTTCGTCTTTGGCGAGTTGAGCGAGCACGTGGCGAGTACCGATTTTCGGGGCATTCGGTGTCAGCGGTTTCAGTGTGCCCGAGACTTCATCTTCGATAATCTGCCAATCGCCGGCTTTGCCTTCGCCGGAAACTTTGCTGACAAAATTGCTGGGGGTTTGGCTCAGCGGGTAGCTACCAAAATCAATGACGCGCTCGGCGGCAAACGTTGAGCATGTGACTAAAACAAACAGGGCGGATAAGGATCGCAACATCGCCGTGGAACGTAGCAAAATCCTTTCTTGCAGGACAAGTTTTCGATTTGCTCGATCTGTAGATCAACGGACGGCATCAATAACGGCAAACAGCTCGTCACTTGAAAAGGGTTTCGCCAACCGTTGCACTGCCCCGAAGCGTTGAGCCACGGAAAGGTAAGAATTAGGCGTCCCCAGGCCCCCGCCGGACATTGCAATGATCTTGATGGCTGGATTGATGCGTCGAAGTTCAGGGATCAATTCCAGGCCATCCTTTTCCGGCATGATCAGGTCAGTCAAAACGATATCAAATTTCTTTGAATCGTAAACGCGCAGCGCCTCTTTTCCATCTTTCGCCCAAGTGACGTGATAACCAGCGGACTCCAAGGTTCGTTCGAGGACCTCCGCGAGGCTGCGTTCATCTTCAACTAACAGAATTGAGGCTGTTTGCATGGAAAATAAAGGAAGCTATTTCTCGCGTTTTGAAGGACGCCTTTCATCAGCATATTGGTGGCTACCGGGCGATACGTCATCATCCACGATAGCCACCACGACTTGGTGTGATTGAGGCTGCCGGGATCGCGGCAGTTCACAATACAAGCTGAAGATGCCATCGGTGTGAGACCGGATTCAATTATACCTTCGTTTTATACCCCAGACCCTGCTGCTAGATTAAGAAACTGCTTTGACGCCCAACTTCTCTGCGAGTCGGACGAGGTCTGCGAGGGACGTCACCTGCATCTTTTTCATTAAACTCCCGCGTTGAATCTTGACCGTGATCTCAGTTGTGCCGAGTCGCGCAGCAATTTGTTTGTTGAGCATGCCACCGACGACCATCTCCATCACCTCTCGTTCCCGGGGCGAAACCAATTCATACCGCAAGTGCAATTCGGCCAGTTCAGCTTGTCGCTCCAACGCAGCGCGATCTCGCTCAATCGCCTGGTGAATTGCATCAAGGAGATCCTGATCTCGAAACGGCTTGGTCAAAAATTCCACGGCTCCCGCTTTCATGGCCCGAACACTCATTGGGATATCGCCATGTCCTGTGATAAAAATAATCGGGACGGCTCTTTCCGCGTTGAGCAATTCACGCTGAAGATCGAGCCCGCTCAAGTCCGGAAGGCGGACGTCCAGAATCAAACAGGCAGGCGTCGCCGGCACTTTCCATTGCAGAAATTCCCGGGCAGAGGAAAAACTTTTAACGCTGAGTCCCACAGCGCGGATCAGACTGTCGAGTGATTCGCGCACTGCCGCGTCATCGTCGACGACATAAACTGTTGGAATCTTGCGATTGATTATCGATGTCATGTCGTTCCCCCCATCTGCACGGGCAACGTAAACTGAAAGGTCATCCCCGCCCCGGTATTTGGAGTTGCCCATAGATGCCCGCCGTGCGCCTCAATAATCGAGCGACTAATCGATAAACCTAAACCTAAGCCATTCTTTTTCGTTGTATAAAAAGGCTCGAAAATATGTTTCATGTTGTCCGGGACAATCCCAACACCATTGTCCTGCACGGCAATTAGCATCGTATTGGAAGAAGCTTTTTCTGCCCGGATTGTGAGAATTCGCTCCCCATTCGTCACTTCGCCAAGCGCATCCAAAGCATTCATCGTAAGGTTCATCAGCACCTGCTGGAGTTGCACTCGATCGGCCATTATTTCCGGGAGGTTTTCTGCAACCTGAATTTGCACAGTAACTCGATGTCGTTGAGTATCAGCGTCTGTCAGACTGACGATTTCGGCAATGGGTTCGCTGATGTTGAAAGATGTTTTAGCTGGAGCGCCATTCTCCAACAGGGAACGAATCCGTGCGACAACTTCACTGGCCCGATTGCCGTCACGAACAATTCGCTGAAGGGCCGCTCGTGTTTCAACTAAATTTGGCGGTTCACTTTCGAGCCAACGAAGAGCGGCTCCGGCATTGGTGACAACGGCTGCTAAAGGCTGATTTACTTCATGCGCAATCGAAGCGGTCAATTCGCCGACAACGGTTGTGCGCGAGACGCGGGCGAGTGCCGCCTGGGTTTCCAGCAGCGCTTCCTCCGCGCGTTTTAGATCCTCGATATCGGTACTGGTTCCGTACCATCGAACGATTTTTCCATGTTCATCAAAAAGCGGTGCTGTACGAACGAGGAACCAACGAAATTCGCCATCGGCTCGACGGAGGCGCATTTCATCTTCAAACGGTCTGCCCGCAGCCATATCCTTTTCCCAGTGTTCCAGAACTTTTGGAAGGTCTTCTGGATAAACGGTGGCGTTCGAATTTTTCAGGGCTTCTTGTAAAGAGAGGCCTGTATATTCCCTCCAGCGTTGATTAATAAAGTCGAGAGTTCCGTCTGGCAGTATGATCCAGGCCATCGCGGGAATCGTATCAATCGAGAGCCTCAGTTCTCGTTCGCTTTGCCGCAATTTATTCTCCGCCTCTTTGCGTTCGGTAATGTCTTGAAAGCAATTCATCGCCCCGATCAATTTTCCCGCGCTACTTTTTAACGGAGCAATATTTACAAGCACAGTAATGCGCGAGCCATCGGGCCGCTCCATCACTAATTCGATATTGCGAGCCTGGGATTCGTTCCCGAGCACATGGACCATTGGCGATTCTTCATGCGAAAGATATTTACCGTCGGCAGAATACAATCGAAAAGAACCGCAATACCGCTCCTTAGGATCGCCGAGCTTCGGCGCACGTCCCCACAATTCCACCGCGCGATCATTATAACTCTGGATCGTTCCCGAAGTGTCGCACATATAAACAGCGACCGGCATCAACTCCACCAGGCGTCGAAACCTCTGTTCGCTTTCACTCAAAGCGGCCGTCCGATGCAGCACACGCTTGCGCAGCATCGAACTCCACACGATCAACGCGACAATTATCAGAACCGCCCCGCCGATCGCATAACCCGCGAAGGCCACGAAGCGGCTAATTCTGTTGATGGTGCGACCAAACCACTTTTCATTAATCTGTTCTATTTTAGCTGGCTCGATGGCTGCGAAGCCCTCCGACACCAAGCGCAATGTGAGTGTATTCCCTTTTCGCACCGCCCGACGGATTTCATCACGAAAGATCGGCGCTGAATGTCGAAAGTCATCGTGGATCCCCGCTTTGTTCAACAGGTAAAGCGCCGATGGATCGTCTGCCACGAAGACATTGATCTTCCGTTGTTTCGCCGCCTCGACAATGGCATCGTTACTGGGGAAGAAAATCAGCGTCGTGATCCCACTCGCTTTAAGTTTATCGACGTGTTGATCCCCTGTCTTGACGCCAATGGGAAATCCCTTGAGCGAAGCAATATCAGAGATACCGGAAATTTCTTTGCGAAAGAAAATCGATGCCTCAACCGGAGTGTAAGACGACGTGAAGTCGAAGGATACCTGACGCTCTGGGGTTTCAACAATCAAGTCGATGACGTCGAACTCGCCTGCTTGCATTCCTCGCAAGGCTTTCCCCCAGTCCATGCCATGAAGTTCAACTTTGATCCCGGTTTTCTTTTCCCATTCCTGCCACTGATCGATCAAAATGCCCTGCAATTTTCCTTCCTCTGATTGGAACGAATAAGGCGCATACGCGTTATCCGTCACGACGCGAATTGTGGTGGGGCTTTTAGCCGTGTTCTGCGCCGAAGCGCCAGTCACAATAACCGCGAGCATCAGCAAAGCGAGTTTCAGGGCCGGCATAGCCAAATATTGAGGAGGACCTAAAGCCTACAGAAACCATTGAAGCTGGCAAGCCGAGGGAAATTCTTGAACTGCGCTGCTCGTAATCTCACCAGACAAGGATAAAAAAAGAGGCGACCTTTTCGGCCGCCTCTTTCGTAAACAGGTTCAATCTTAGTAAATCATATCCGCCACCGTGCGACCGGCCGGGATGAACGGCAACACGTGTTCGCTGTAAGGCGTAATCACGTCGAGCAGATATGGTTGATCCGAATCCAACATGCGCTGCATCGCGGCGCGGAGCTGGCTCTTGAACATCACGCGTTCGGCGGGAACATTGAAGCTCTTCGCCATCATCACGTAGTCAGGATAAATCTGCGCGCGATTTTCCGGGTCGCCGAGATACGTGTTGCCACGGTTACCGGCGTAGAAACGATCTTCCCACTGCACCACCATGCCGAGATGCTGGTTGTTCAGGATGAGCGCTTTCGCGGCAATCTTTTCAATGTGCGCGGTCGCGAGTTCCTGTACGTTCATGACGAACGAGCCGTCACCGTCGATATCGACCACCTCCTTGTTCGGGCACGCCACTTTGGCGCCGAGCGCCGCGGGATATCCGTAACCCATCGCACCGAGACCGGCACTGGTGATGAACTGACGCGGAAACTTATATTTGTAATGCTGACCAGCCCACATCTGGTGCTGACCGACACCCGTCGTGATGATCGCGTCGCCCTTCGTCAATTCGTAGAGCAACTCAATCGCGTACTGCGGCAAAATCACTTCGCTTTCTTTGCCCTTCAAATGATCGCGCATATGCTCGGAGCGCATCACTTCTTCAGTCACGCCATAGCGCAACGGAGCTTTCGCTTTCCATTCGGCGATCTGCTTGTGCCACGCGTCGAACTTCTTCGTGATCGCGCGTTTCTTCAACATTTCGTTCAAGCGGCCGAGCGCGTATTTCACGTCGCTTTCGATCGCCAGCTGAACCTTGCGGTTCTTGTTGAATTCCGACGGATCGATATCGATGTGAACGATTGTTCCGGTTTCGCAGAATTTCTCCACTTTGCCCGTCACGCGGTCATCGAAGCGCACGCCGAAGGCGAGCAACAAATCGGCGCCTTCTTTGATCTTCACCATCGGTTCGCTCAGGCTATGGCGTTGTTTGAATTCGCCACTCACCGCCCAGTTCGCGAACGCAGCGCCGTGCATACCGAGCCAGCGCAATGAGAGCGGATGCGTTTCCGGAAACGCGCCGCAACCCATCACCGTCGTGGTCACAGGGATGCCGGTGCTTTCGGCAAACTTGCGCAATTCTTCCGAAGCATTGCCGGTAATGATACCGCCGCCGCAATAAAGAACCGGGCGTTCCGCCTTTTCGATCAAGCCGATAATTTCGTTCAACGCGAGATCGTCCGCATAGACGATCGGGTTATAACCCGGCAACGAAAGTTCACTCGGCCAAACCGGCTGGGTGGTCGCCTGCTGGAGGTTCTTCGGAAAATCGATCACGACCGGACCCGGACGGCCCGTTTGCGCAATGTAAAAAGCTTCTTTGACGATGCGCGGAATGTCATTCACGTCCGTGATGAGGAAGCTGTGCTTCACGATCGGCAGCGTCATGCCGAAGAAGTCGGTTTCCTGAAACGCACCTTTACCGATCATCGCCTGCGGCACCTGGCCGGTGATGGCAACGAGCGGAACAGAATCCATGTAAGCATCCGCAATGGCGCTAATCAAATTGGTCGCACCGGGACCGCTGGTCGCCATACAAACGCCGGCTTTCCCGGTCGCACGGGCATAACCTTCGGCGGCAAAGGAACCGCCCTGTTCATGACGCGGGAGAATGGTGCGGATCTTGGACTTCGTCAGGGACTGGTGAAGTTCCATGCTGGCGCCGCCGGGATAGGCAAAAATGACTTCAACACCTTCGCGTTCGAGGGCTTTAACTAGGATATCGCGGCCGGGCATCGGCTGGCCGACTTCTGCGCGAGGTTTCGTTGCTGTCGTTTTCTTTTTTGTCTCTGTTTTCGTGCTCATGTTTCCTTTTTACTGCCGGTCGGTCATGGCGAACAAAAAACCCACGACCGTTTCCAGCCGTGGGTTCTTGTTGAAATCTTTATTTATGCGCAACAAGAGCCAACGGCGACGTCGCTTACTACGACGACTCCTACTACGGCTACTTGCAGCGCTGTGAGAATCACTGTGGCGAGAATACGTTTCGCGAAGGGAATGGTCAAGCGGAGAAAAATGGAACAGGGACTGAGGGGATTAAAATTAAGACTAGGAGTATAATATGGATCCAAAGGGCCCCTCTTCATCGTACTCATAATCCTGATCGTCTCCAACCACCTTGAAAATGTCCGTTTACGCCCATTTCACCGAAAAAGATCCTGAAAATCTCCCTGCGATTCCCAGCGGAGGAAATTTCACGATGGAAAACTCTCCTGCGAGCC
>CBHTTJ010000227.1:0-8575 GCA_966095605.1 uncultured bacterium
CACTTTCAAAACAAAAGAGTGCATTGGCTTGGTAACTCAATTCCTATAAATCTGAGGGTGTTCGAAGGAAGATTATATTTAATCAGCTTTGAAAGATTAGCAATGAAGGGATCGGTTCAAGGGCATTTTCATTATTTTGCGCAAAAGGAAGGCGATTTCATTGAAATTGATCCTAAAGCCTATCCGGGAGCGGTTGCTGGGCAGAACATGTGGTTTGTCGGCCGTTATTATATGGTTGGTGAGAAGCAGCGGGATTCCGTGGAAGTGGCTAAGAATTTGGATTGTTCAGACCCCGCTTTCCAGACAAGTCTAACTGCGTATCTCTGGGCTCATCTCGCGATCGGGCAAGATTACAATATTTCGCAGGAAAAATGGCGCATTGATCAATTCCTGCTAGAGAATTATGTGCGAACGAATCACCCAATCAAATTGCTGCATATCGTGCTTCCGACGACGAATACAATCTCGATCATTACGAATGTTCCACAAACCCAGAACGACGGCAAATAGTATTGCATGAGACGAAGGCCTCCGTGTGGATCGATGAGCCCCACACTATGCTCAAGAGCAATGTGCTGAAGGAGGACATTACGAAGCAGGCTGGTTTGAAATCCGAAATGGCGTTCGATTGCAAACGCAGTCGGGGTTCTGCAACGCGGGCGACGGGTTGCGAGAAATGTGTTTTCTCACTCGCGCTGGCGAATCGTTAGGCTTTTTCCATCCCGGAGACCTTCGTCGCCGCCGCTCTAAAACCCAACCAGGAAGCGAGTTTCTTCAACGGATAGGTAAACTTTAGATGATATCAGTCATTTCCCTCATATTTTTATTGCCAGAAATCCCTGACTTCTGTTTCCTCTCGTCCCAGTTCGTTTGGGCCCCCTCAACCTCGTGGTTAGCTAACAGTGGAAATTTTTTTTATTAACATGAAGTATCTCTTCTTTGGTGCGTTGGCGTATTTTTCTGTCGTCATTCATCCAGTGGCCGCTCCGGTGGACCATCCGTCAAAGGGCGTCGCCAATCAGGTGATTGAACGAGGGCCCAATCATCGTGTGGTGCAAAATGTTTACTCGATTACAAATCGTCTCGGAAAAGTCGTTACCAGGACGAATACCTGGACGGAACTCGAAACGGGGATGCATTACATGGACGCCAATCGGAAATGGCAGGAATCAAAAAGTGAGATTCGCGTTCGTCCTAACGGCACTGCTGTTGCGGATACCGCGGGGCACAAGGCGATCTTTGCTCCAAACCTCAATACTCGAAACGCTTTAACTCTCAAATTACCCGGCGGGGCCGACTTGAAAAGTCATGTGCTCGGCATCGCCTTTTATGATTTTCGTAAAGAGCAGAGTGTATTGATTGCGGAATTGAAAGATTCCGTAGGGACGGTCGTGGGCGACAACCAGGTGATTTACGCGGATGCCTTTACCGATGTGAAGGCAGACGTGCGCTACACCTATACCAAGGATGGTCTGGAACAGGATATCATCCTCCGCGAGCGCCCGCCGTTGCCGGAAAGTTTTGGTTTCGATCCGCGAAGCACTCGAATGGAAGTGTGGACTGAGTTCGTGGACGCGCCGGAATCCAAAACGGAGCAAAGCACTCGCAAGGGATGGATCAGGGCAACGGTAGATAAAGCCATTGATTTTGGAACCATGAGAATTGGTTCCGGATCGGCATTTGGATTGGGAGGAGGGGAAGATAAGAAGCGAGGGATTGCCGTGCAAAAGCATTGGCAGACGATCAACAACCGCACATTTTTGATTGAAGAAGTTCCCTACAGATATTGTGTGCCTTACCTCCGTGCTTTGCCACAAGGTAAACAGGGAGCGGCTCTAAAGAAAAATGGAGTTGTGGGCGAGATCGCTGATCATCGCCTTTTACCCGAGCCAAAAATGGCATCGGCGGGTAACGGAGAAAAGATGCGTGTCGCCGGTGTCCAAGTGAAAGACCAGGGCTTTGTCCTCGATTACTCCATCGTAACCAGCACGACGAATTTCACATTCCAGGCCGATCGAACCTATCTGGTTCTAGGGACGGTGAATCTGTCGGGACAAACCACGATCGAAGGTGGGGCCGTCATCAAGTACACGAATTCCGCCTCTGCGATGGTGAAAATTCTGGGAAGCGTCAATTGTCTTGCGGACACATATCGCCCCGCCGTCTTCACGTCATTGCAGGATGATAGTGCCGGGGACACGATCAGGTTTCTTGATGGACCTGCTGGCAGTCACTACAACACTGCCTTGTGGCTGGAGAACGGTGGTACGCTCCAATATTGCCATTTCCGCTACGCTGACACCGCTGTTTTCAGTGATTCGAACTATACGGTGAAACACAGCCAATTTGTTCACTGTAGTCGAGCGTTGCAGACGGAGGACGCCACGTTTGAAGCGAAGAATTTGTTGCTGTATGACGTGGGAATTGGTTTTTACGGCAAGTTTTTCCATGGCACAGCCGAACACGTCACATTTGATCAAGGGACTTACGTAACGGACGATTGGTTTTTCGATCCCGGTAATTGCGAAGTCCCTCCGAGTAGCAGTCTCACGCTGGTTAATTCATTGATCACTGCAGTGGGAGGCTACGGCATTGTCCCGCTTTATGGTGACCACGTGACGTTCCTTTCCAGCGATAGCGGGGTTTATAAAAGTGTCGGCGGAGCAAAACATTATCTGGCGGACAGCAGTTCGTACCGTGGCATGTCACTGGGGACAATCAGCAGCGATCTGGCGGACGATTTGAAGAAATTAACCACCTACGCACCGGTCGTTTATGCGAACGACACTTTTGTTGCGGCAGCCACTTTGGGAACGCAGGCAAACAGAGATTCAGCCTTGAGCGATTTGGGATATCATTATGCACCTTTGGATTATTGCCTGGGGGACCTCCGTTTGAGTGAAGCAACTTTGTCCATCAGCAGTGGTGTCGCGGTGGGCTTCTTCACGACGAACTCCTCATATGGCGCGTTGACCCTGGAATGCGGGGCGACTTTGGCGAGTGAAGGCAGTCCCACCAATTTGAATCATTTGGTCTGGTACAACACCGTTCAGGAAGAAGCGACCAATAGCTGGAGCGATCCTTATGCGCGGGAAACATTTTCCTACGACAATTACAGTTGTTCCGGTATCCAGATGAATTGCCGATTTACGGACTTTTCTCGTCTGGGTGGCGGAAACTCGTTTCACATTGGCTACGGTGCAGCGGGTTTCGACGGGACAATGTCCTTTCGGGATTGCCAGTTTCATGGGGGACGTCTGAACTTCAGTCTCAATTCCGAAGTCAGCACGGCATTGGCGATCGGTCTGACGAATTGCCTTTTTGAAAGGACCGCATTGGATTGCTGGGGAGCTTATGGACCGCTTTCGATTACTGCGTATAACAACCTCTTTTACAAAGACGCGCTCGTGTTCGATGCCTATGTTCCCGAAAGCGTTGCCTTTACTTTCCACGACAACTTTTTTGTCGGCAATACGATTGATCAATCTGAATCAATCGGAATCGATCACGGCGCGAATGGTTACATCACCAATTGCACACGACTGGAACCGCAGAACCCCGAGGACAAAATTGTTCCGGCCACATTTGCTTTCGAGCAAGGTGTATTGGGACGCTATTACCAACCTACAAACAGTCCTCTGTTGAATGCCGGCAGCCGGGACGCAACGCTCGCGGGTCTCTATCATTTCACCACGACAGCCAATAATGTGAAGGAAACCAATTCCGTTGTTGATATTGGTTTCCACTATGTCGCGATGGAGTCCGATCAGCTTCCCGATTCAGACAATGATGGCACGCCGGATTATCTGGAAGACTCTGATGGAGACGGAATGCCGGACGACTGGGAAACGGCTCATGGGTTCAACCCTTTTGATCCAACCGATGCCAATGACGATCCGGATGGTGATTGGGTAAAAAATCTTCAGGAATATCTCACGAACGGGAATCCCAATGAAACGATGGTGGTGGCGTGGGGAGATAATATGTACACCCAATGCGAAGTGCCTTCGGGTCTACGAAACGTTGTCGCACTCGCGGGAGGATCACGCCACAGCATGGTGTTGCATAGCAACGGAACGGTTAGTGCATGGGGCGAAAATTCTGTAGGCCAAACGAACATCCCGAATGGTTTGACGAACGTGCTGGGAATTGACGCCGGAACTTTTCACAACATCGTTGTGCATTCCAATGGAACGGTCACCGCGTGGGGCAAATGGTGGACGGAGAGTTATCCGGATTCCACCGTGGATCCGTACAACGGAATTGACAAAGACACTTCTGAAAACGTTTCCGTTCCATCCGGCTTGACGAACATTATTGCGGTCGCAGCCGGCAATAACCACGACCTTGCGCTTCGTGCTGATGGAACGGTAGTCGCATGGGGGATAGGGGCGAGCAGTTACACGACGGTGCCAGCAGGGTTGACGAATGTGGTCGCGATCTCAGCCGGCTATACCCATAACGTCGCGTTGCTGAGTGATTCAACTGTCGTGGCGTGGGGTGAAAGCTATGACGACGAGCGCCATTGGGGAGTGACCAATGTTCCAGTCGGGTTGAGTAATGTCGTGGCCATTTCCGCTGGCGCGTTTCATACCCTTGCTTTGAAATCAGATGGTTCTGTGGTCGCGTGGGGTTCTGGGACAGCACTTGATGAGTATTGGTATAACTATCAGTCCGTGGTCCCGGAAGATCTAACCAATGCCGTTGCCATTGGTGCGGGTGCTTTCCATAGCGCGGCAATTCGAACGGATGGCACGCTCGTTCTTTGGGGATATATGGAACCCACGATTCCCTATATTGGTGAGAATCTCGTGGCGCTGAATTCTGGAGCCCACCACGACGTGGCCCTGCGAGGTGGACGCCAGACGCCGATTATCATTCGACAACCCCAGGATCTATATGCCGGGGAAGGACAAACCGTTTCCTTCGATGTCTTGGCTTCCGGCCTTGCTGATCTTCATTACCAATGGCAATTCGGTGGAAACGACATTCCGGGAGCGACAACGTCAAAACTGACTTTATCGAATGTCCAATCCAATAACATCGGCTCTTACCAGGTGCAGGTTTCTTCAGGAGCCGGATCAGTTTGGAGTTCAATCGCCACGTTGACGCTGGTCCATCGGCCGCAAATTACTTTGGTCAAGCCCGCTGTGCCGAGCACCTTGTGGGTAACCAGCAATACAAACCTTACAGTCAATGCGACGACTGAATATTATTTGCCGATCCAATATGAATGGATTCGCAACAGCAATGTGGTGTCGTATGTGACCTGGAATGTCTTTGACCTTCAGACTTCCACTGCCGCGGTCAATTTAAACGGCGACTATTCGGTGAATGTCAGCAACGTTGCCGGGCCTACGAATGTCGGCGTGTGGAGAGTCCGCGCATTTTACCCAGGCATGGTAGGTGGGTTCGGAGCGAACACTTACGGGCAAAGTGAACCGCCGACCGACCTGACGAATGCCGTTGCCATTGCAGCTGGGGGAAATCATTCGATGGCACTCAAAGAAGATGGAACCGTTGTCCAATGGGGAACGAATTGGACAGGTGTTCCAGCAAACCTCTTCAACGTCATTGCGATCGCAGCCGGCGATGAACATTCATTGGCAGTTCGCGATGACGGCACCGTAGTCGCGTGGGGCAAGCCGAATCACGTCGCGAACTCCGTGCCCGCTAACCTGACGGGTGTTTCTGCAGTCGCCGCTGGTTTGAATCACAATCTCGCATTGCTCACCAATGGAACTGTGGTGACGTGGGGAACGAATCTTTCTCAACTAATGACCGTGCCCTCGATATTAACCAATGTGTCATCGATTGCGGCAGGCCAGGGACACAGCCTCGCTTTGTGCAGCAACGGACTCGTCGTCGCCTGGGGATTGAATGCTGAAGGCCAAACGAACGTTCCCTCGACTTTGTCCAACGTTGTCGCGATCGCCGCAGGTGGAAAACACAGTCTTGCGTTGAAAAAAGACGGTACTGTTGTCGGCTGGGGCGATAACAATTTTGGTCAATGCACACCGCCTGTGGGCATGAGTAACATCATGGCGATCGCTGCCGGTTCCAGGCACAGTGCCGCGCTGAAAAATGATGGAACGGTTGTTGTGTGGGGAGATGGCAGCAGCGGTCAGACGAACATCGGCGGCGGAATGATTGAAGTTAAACTGCTTGCTGCCGGTGGTGATCACACGCTGGCTTCCAGGTTTTCCATGGATGTGCAGTATCCGATCACTGTCGCAAACGATGTCTTGTTGATTCACAACACGAACTCGGTCGGCAGCACCTGGTGCAAAGATTACTATTTGGCGCATCGTCCGCGAGTGGGCGAGGCAAACGTTCTCGGTGTCGGACTCCCTGCCGCCGAGAAAATGGGAACAAACGATTTCCTCAATAACCTGAAGAATCCCGTGTTGTCATGGCTTGCTGCCAATCCAACGAAGCATCCAAATTATTTCATCGTCTTCATCGATATCCCGACGCGCATGACGAACATGCAATATCCTTTTACGATTGGAAGTGTTGACTACGTTTTGCGTGAATATATGCCGGGCGTTAAGCCGTTTATCACCCGTATCAACATGCAGAATACGAACGACTGCAAAGGATACATTGATAAGCTCGAGTATTTCGGAACGAATTATTCTGCGGGCAAATTGGTCATCGGGGCCGGTGCTGGCGAATACAATAATACGAACTACGTCATCGATAACGTATTGATCCCGCAGTATTCGTTTTACAGTTACATCCTGGGTGATTCAACGAATGCCATCCTTACCGGTGGCGTGCCTCGTGCGGCTCTGAATTACCAGGAACTGCCACAACCTCACATCAGCAATGCAGTGAATGTGGCTGGGTATGCAACGTGGGGTAAGAACGCGGGCATGGGACCGGACTACAGTACCAACGGCGCCGTGACCTTCACCGGTGATAGCAGTTGGTATGTCATTCAAACGGTTGAGTCCTACAACGGCCAGGTTCAGCCCAGTGGCGCACCGCAGGGCAATTTCACGAAATGGTTTTCGCCACGCGCATTCGGGGGGACGAATTACGCGAATACGCCGATTGGTGCGGTCACGCACGTGGAAGAACCTTTCACCTCGGGGGTCAATGATTCGGCCATTTATTTTGGCTACTGGGTCCGGCAAAGGACTTTTGCCAATGCAGCATGGAAATCACGAAAGACTCCCTATTTCCAGGCAGTAGGTGATCCGTTCATTCGTCGAAGCAATTACCGTCCTGCCATTCAATCCAGCACGCTGATGTTGGCTCATGGATGGGATCATAATGTTTTGCTGAAAGCGAATGGGACTGTTGTCACGTGCGGTCGCAACGACAAAGGACAACTTGGTTACGGAACCATGGATTTATCCAATACCAACAATGCTCCGAAGTCGGTGCCAAATCTTCCGGGTGCGCAGGCCGTGGAAGCGCACGGTCGCCATTCTCTCGCGTTGATGAATGATGGAACCATCAAAGCGTGGGGTTGGAATTCTTATGGCCAGCTCGGTGACCTGACCTCGGGCTACGGCGGCGACACCGCGAACCGGGCGGATCCGGTCACTGTGGTCGATGCCAATGGAAAAGTTTTCGGCGGAGTGATTGCGATCGGCTCGTCCGATTATTCGTCCTACGCCATCAAGTCCGGCGGCACGCTTTGGAAGTGGGGGCAGGGATATTACAATGAGTCCTTCACGAGCCCACAACAGGTGATGTTTACGAACGGCGCACCGTTCACGGGTGCTGTTGCTGTCGGTGGTGGAAATTATCATTACCTGGTGTTGCGTAATGACACCACGCTCTGGGGATGGGGCTACAACGCCTACGGTCAACTTGGCGATGGAACAACCACCAGCAGGAATTACCTCGTGCAGGTTAAGAACAGCGATGGATCAACACTTTCAAATGTTGTGAAAGTTTGTTCCGGCACGCTGTTCAGCATGGCCTTGAAATCCGATGGCACTGTCTGGTCCTGGGGCGATAACAGCTATGGGCAATTGGGCGACGGAACCACCACGAATCGGCTATCGCCGGTGAGAGTTCTGAATTCCGACGGTTCGGTGCTCAGTAACGCCGTGTCCATTGCGGTCGGACAATATCACGCCAGCGTTTATAAAGCCGATGGAACCGTCTGGGCCTGGGGTCGAAATCATCGTGGCCAATTAGGCAATGGCAGCACGAACGATGTCGCATCGCCAACCCAGGTGATGGTGGCCGCCGGAATTCCGCTCACGGGCGCAAGCGCGCCACGCAACAGCAACACTTCGTCGTGGAACGGGTTTGCCTTGCGTTCTGGTGGCACGCTCGTTTTCTGGGGATACGGATGGTGGGGCAACATGGGCATTGGTCAAAGTGGCGTCGATAAAACCTATCCGAACTCCGTGGTGGGCATTCCGTAACGAGGGGAGGACCACGTTGATTTGACCGGAGACGCATTTTGTTTCGCAAAATGCGTCTCCGCGATTGACAATTTTTGAAATCCTCATACCTTTTCCGCCCTTGGTTGCCTCGGTAGCTCAGTTGGTAGAGCAGTTGACTCTTAATCAATTGGTCCTAGGTTCGAGTCCTAGCCGGGGCACCA
>CBHTTJ010000228.1:0-8555 GCA_966095605.1 uncultured bacterium
TCCATCAACAACTGCAAGGTTTCCTTGTCCTTCGACTTAAACTCCTCCGGAGTGAGCCCGAGATATTCGCGAAGCTTCTCCGGCGGCAACTTATCTATTTCACTCGCCGGAATGACCGGTTGAACCAGCGAGCTATCAGCTTTCCCCACGAATATCGGGAAAGCCTCCCTCGTCACAAAAACGAAAATCAGGAAAACCATCAGGATGGCGGAAAGGGAGACAGCAAAGATGAGCTTCTCGACCAGCCACTCCAAAGGACGCGCTTTGTGTCCGCGCGAGAGCCCCATCCATCCGATACTTCGTTTTTCCTTTAGCTGTGACATCATTCAACGAACGGCAAAAGCGGACGAGAATGGACTCTCGTCCGCAGTGGTTTTTATTTCGGAGGAACCGTTCAACAAATTATTTCTCCCTCAATTTGTCAGGCAACGGATAGTAACCGACGTCTTTCACGATCTTTTGCCCTTCATCACTGCGAATCCAATTCAGGTAAGCGGCAACTTCACCTTTATCGAGCGCCGGGTTTACATAGTTATAAAGATAACGCCAGATTGGGTAAGTCTGGTTGAGAACCGTCTCCTCATTGGGTTCAACAGCTTTGGAACCGGCATCTTTTTTCACACCGATTGCTTTGGCGCCTTGACCATAGGCAGCGCCACCATAGCCAATCCCGTTCTTGTCCTTCGCCACTGCCTGCAAAAGTGCAGCGGTCCCGGGCATGGTTTGAGCGGAGGCGGCAAAGTCCTGCCCCTTCAGAACGTGCTCCTTGAAGAACTCGTAGGTGCCGGAACTATTTTCACGGCTGTAAACGGTGATCGGAGCATCATTGCCGCCGATGTCTTTCCAGTTTTTGATTTTGCCAGTGAAGATGCCCTGCAACTGTTCGAGGCTGAGTTCCTTGATGCCGTTATCGTTGTTGATGTAAATGGACAAACCGTCGATGGCGACTTTGTATTCGCGTGGACGTTTGCCGAACGCTTTTACGCAGGATTCAACTTCCTTCGCCTTGATCGAACGAGAGGCATCAGCAATGTCAGTCGTTTGATTTTGCAACGCGGCGAAGCCAACACCGGAACCTCCGCCGGTGACCTGGATTTTGGTTTCGGGATGTTTGCCCATATAAATTTCAGCCCATTTTTGCGCGAGAATCACGAGGGTATCGGATCCTTTCACGGTAATATTCCCCGCCTGGAGAGATGCGCAAAGAGCCAGCACGGCGAGATAGACGCTCAGCTTTTTAACAAAGATTTTCATATTACAATTCAACTTTAATGAGTGATTAAGGAGAGGGTTTTACGAACAGGTTACGTTTCTGTGACATTTTAGAATTTCCAGGTGGCATCGACCTGGAGACGACGCGCCGTGCTGTCGGAACCAGATGGAACTTCGTCGATCAAATTGAAGAGGTAATACGTCGCAGAAAACGTGAGGCTATCGTAAGGCGACCACGCGGCGCGGATCCAATGACCGCGGAGATTGGTCCCTGGACCATAGCCGGCAGAACCTCCAGTCGGCGCCGCCTGATAAAAGGCTCCGGTATCGGAATCCAAAAATTCTTCATACCAGGAGTCTGCTTCCACAGATTTGTAACGGTAGGCGAGTTCCCAGGTGCGGCGTTTTCCAGCTTTGCCGAAAGTGACACCAACTTCGTAAGCGGTGTTCTTTCGGGGAGCGGCGGGATTTTCAAGGTAGGTTCCCGCAAGGCGAATTGGAAAAGCACCCGGATACAAGGGAGCGCTGTCCAGGGTGTAAGTGGCAGCGGCGTCAACGACTACAGGATTATAGTCATAAAGAAGAGCGCCCGCGGCATTACGTGTGTTCCCTCGATTGACGTTTGGTACATTTCCAGTAGTGAGATTTTCCGTACCGGAGATCGAATAACCCGCCAGACCTAACGAAGTGGCGATCTTCGGACTCCATAGAGCTTCCCAACGTAGCTGCGCTCCAAGCAGGAATGGGTCTTCAGCTTTGGCAGCGAGTTCATCGAGAACGAATTGCCCCAGATTCAACTTAAGCGAATGCGTGTCGTTGAAATTATAACCGAACTGTTCGGCCACGCCTTCGGGCGTGTAGTCCGGATCAAAAACAATATCGGAAACGACGAAAGGATTCTCCATTTTGCCGCCGGTAAAGACCGCCGACCAATGAGGTGTGTTCAGCGCCGTCCATTTCCCGTATACCAGATCAATCCCAATCAACTTTTTCGAAGCGTTGTCCTGGAAGCTCGCATTGCCCGAAATGGGATCGTTGGAATCAAACCCCGTATTTTTTTCGCCGGAGCTTAGGCGAAATCCAATTTCCATATTATCCGTCAACGCCGCTGTGGCACCAAAGCGCAGGCGATAACGAAAACGGCTGCGATCAACGAACGCAGGATTATCTGTAGCGATGTGATCGTAACGGAGACGAAGATCACCATTGAATTTCAACGCTTGCACCCAGTCAGGCATACCGCTTTTGACCGAATAGGCTTTCGTGAAATCCTTGTCGGACTCTTCGCGAAGTTCGTTCGCTTCCTTTACGGTGAGAATTCCTTTTTCAACGAGTTTATCAATTAGAGTGTCGGAGGACTGAGCCATGCTCGAAGTTGAAACAAAGCCTGCAATCGCTCCCGCCATCACAAACAAGAATGTCTTTTTCATCGGGTTTTAAAAATCGAACGCGGGCGAGATTACGGAAAACCAATGACGAACAAAGGGAGGTCACGTGACGTTTCTGTGACAAATCAAAATTCGGGAGTGGAAAATAAAAAATCCAGCAGCCGGGAAATCCCGAGTGCTGGAGTGTTGCGGAAGATGAAACTTATGAGACAGCGTGCATGCCTCTGGTTTCCTTCTGCTCGTGAATCCCTTCTGCGAATTCTTCGATCATCTTTCGATTAAAAGCGGGAATGTCATCCGGTTGACGACTCGTCACGAGGCCGTTATCGACCACGACTTCTTCATCCACCCATTCGGCACCGGCATTTTTCAGATCCGATTGAATGGTGTGATACGAGGTCATCCGCCGTCCCTCCACAATGCCCGCATCAATTAAAGTCCAGGGCCCATGGCAAATCGCTGCCACGGGTTTACCCGCTTCGAAAAATGCGCGCACAAATTGCAGGGCGGTTTCGTCACGACGCAGTTTGTCGGGGTTCATTACTCCGCCCGGCAGCAGCAGCGCGTCGAAATATTCGGCTCGTGCATCCTGCAACGGAACATCCACCGGGAATGAACTGCCCCACTTGGTGTGTTTCCAGCCTTTGACCTTTTCACCCGCAGGCGAAACGATCAATGTTTCAGCACCTGCATCGTCCAAAGCGTCCCGAGGTTCCGTCAACTCAACCTGCTCAAATCCATCCGCCACCAGAATGGCCACTTTTTTACCTTCCAATGATTTCTCTTTCATAAATACCTCCTGTTCAAAGTACGCTCACCCGAGAAGACAGCTTTTCAACCGGTATTGTCCCTCGGGAATCTTGAGTAGAAGCGCACGTTTCTAACGGACTGGCACGAATCCTGCCAAACAGCTGATTGAAGCAGCGGTTAGAGGCAAAAAAGACAATATCAAGGCTCTTTGGAACGCCCGGAAGTGGCGACATTTGAGTCATTTGCCTCAAAAACGCACAGAAATACTCAAACAACGATGGCAAAGTTTATCCATTTGAAGAGCTTTCTGTTTCTGTTTGTCGGGATCATTCGGTTGTCGGCGGCTTCCCAACTCGATACTGCGTATCTTCATCACCTTTGGCAGTTTGACGACGGCCTCCCACAAAATTCAGTGCAGGCTGCAATCCAGACCCATGATGGCTACGTCTGGGCAGCGACGCCAAAAGGCCTCGCCCGTTTTGATGGGGTAACGTTCACCGTCTTTACCCCGGAAAATCTTCCCGAATTGAAAACGCTTTCAATCACCGCTCTCTGTGAAACGAAAGACGGCAGCTTTTGGATAGGCACGGACAACGGCCTCCTCCGTCTAAAAGACGGGAAATTCATTTCATACGGCGAAAAGGAAGGCCTTTTAAATGAACATATTCGCAGCCTTTTTGAAGATAAGGATGGCGCTCTTTGGGTTGGAACGACGGCTTCTGTCTTTTCCTACAATTTTATTCAGGAAAAATTTTCCGCCTTCGCTCCACCGCACTGGCCTGTAAAAGAAGTCGTTCGCTCGATGGCTCAGGACAAAACAGGGACCATGTGGTTTGGGACGGGATTGGGCGTCTACCGCTGGCAAAATAATGTTGGATCCTTATTCAACTTCCAGAACACCGAGAATTGGGGAAAAAGTAATTCTATACCCAACAACTCCATTCGCGCCGTCTATTGTGATCGCCAGGGAAATGTCTGGCTTGGTTCGAATCGCGGTCTGACCCTGTTTCAAGAAGGTCACTGCATTACTTTTACGAGAGAGCATGGACTGGCTGATTACATTGTTACGGCCATTTACGAAGACCACAGCGGAAATTTATGGATTGGCTCCTACGGCGGTCTGAACCGGATGAAGCAAACGCTTCCCGTCCGGAAGTTGGATCCATTGTTTCAATCCTCAATTTCTTTCTACAAAGAAGTGAATGCGGAAGGCGCCCCTTACGATGCGGTCAATTCCATCTTTGAGGATCGGGAAGGAAATATGTGGATCGGAGCCAAGGATGGATTGAGCAGAATCAAAAATCGCGATTTCATCGCGTTCACGCAGCAGGACGGTTTAACTCACAACAACGTCACGTCCATTCGCACCAGCAGCGCCGGCGGCTTATGGATTGGGACCTGGGGCGGAGGGCTGAATTACTACAAAGACGGGTTCTTCACGAATTACAATACCGGCGGTCTGGTGTTGGGTACATTTGAAACAGCGGGAAACAAAGTCTGGTACGGCACAGATTATGACGGTGGCTTGTTTCGACTCGAAAACGGGAAGTCCATCCAAATGAATTTTCCAGATCCTGCCATCAAAGTTTTACAGCAGGATCGCAAGGGTGATCTTTGGATTGGCACCATGAGTGCACTCGATCGTTTAAGCAACGGCAAGGTCACTCGTTACACGACCACGAATGGTCTCCCCGGCAATCTCATTCGCGCGATTCTCGAAGATCACGAAGGAAATCTTTGGTTTGGCACTGGCAGCGGCCTTTCCGTCCGCAAAGACGATCGTTTCATTTCTTTCACCCGGACAAACGGACTCTCGAGCGACGTGATCAATGCTCTCTATGAAGATGAGAACCATACCCTTTGGATCGGAACACTGACCGGTGGGTTGAATAAATATAAAGACGGGAAATTTACCTCCTACACGACTGCGAATGGACTCTTTAAAGACGAAATTTTTGAGATCATCGAAGACGACTTTGACAACCTTTGGATGACCTGCCGCTTCGGAGTCTTCCGGGTGAGCAAAAAAGAAATTGAAGCTTTCGATCGTGGTGATGTGAGATCCATTACCAGCGTCCCTTACGGTAAGTATGAAGGGATGGTCAGCCTGGAATGCAGCGCCGTTGCCAAACCCGGCGCTTGCAAGACCAAAGACGGCCGTCTTTGGTTCCCGACAGCAAAAGGCATCGCGGTAGTTGATCCGAACTATAGCCTCAAAATTAACGAGGTGCCTCCTCCCGTGGTGATTGAACAAGTTTTTCACAACCACGTTCGCATCGATTCAACAAAAGAACGAGCGCTGCCTCCCAGCCGTGGCGAAATGGAGTTCCGCTACGCTGCGCTGAGTTTCGTTGAACCGGCGAAGAATAGGTTTAAATACAAACTGGAAGGCGTGGACGAAAATTGGATCGATGCTGGAAAACGCCGCGAAGCCTATTATTCCAAACTTCCTCCCGGTCACTACCGATTTCGAGTCATTGCCTGCAACAACGATGACGTATGGAATGAAACCGGCGCGAGCTTTGAATTCCAGCTCAAGCCTTATTTCTATCAACGGTCTTCTTTTTACGGTCTGGTTGCCTTGTTCATTGGTCTATCGGGATTTGGCATTCACGGTTTTCGCGTTCGCCATTTGAGGGCACGCGAGCAGGAACTCACCAAGCTCGTCGATGAACGGACCAAAGATCTGCAGGCTGAAATCGCTGAACGGGAACTGGTGCAGGCGGAGAATGATGCGGTGCACCTGCGACTCCTCGATGTTTCTCGCAAAGCAGGAATGGCCGAGGTCGCGACCGGCGTCTTGCACAATGTCGGCAATGTTTTAAACAGCGTGAATGTTTCCACATCGCTGGTCGCCGAACAGATTCGCAATTCGAAAACGGCGAACCTCGCCAAGGTTTGCACTCTTCTGGAAGAGCATAAGGACAATCCTGGCGATTTCATTGCCCACGACCCGCGCGGCCAAAAAATACCCGATTATTTACAGAATCTTTCAAATCAATTGATCGCGGAGCAAAAGGAAATGTCTCGGGAATTGGTCTCCCTTTCCAAGAATATCGACCACATCAAGGATATCGTGGCCATGCAGCAGAGCTACGCGAAGGTTTCTGGAGTCGTAGAAACGATTGAAATCGTCGACATGGTGGAAGATGCGCTGCACATGAACGCCTGTGCGTTGGTGCGGCACGATGTCCAGGTAGTCCGCGAATTTGCCAAACTGCCTCCGATCACAGTTGAAAAACACAAGGTGTTGCAAATTCTGGTGAACCTGATCCGGAACGCCAAGTATGCATGCGACGGAAGCAAAGAAGCTGTGCGGAAAATTACTCTGCGCACATTCCAGGAAGGTGACTTCGCCGTCATTCAGGTCATCGACAACGGTGTCGGCATTGCGGCGGAGAATCTCACGAAGATTTTCGGTCACGGTTTTACCACCCGAAAAGAAGGACATGGCTTCGGTTTGCACAGCGGCTCGCTGGCAGCTCACGAATTAGGCGGTTCTTTGACCGTGGAAAGCCCTGGTGTTTTCCAGGGAGCGACTTTTAGCCTGAAACTTCCTTACCAGTTTGTCGCCAATCGCGAGAACCTGTTTCAACATAGCAGCAAGCGGGACGATTTAAAAAAAGCAGATGCACGCAAAAGCGCCGAGACTCTTAATGGCGCCTCGTTTGCCGGAACGAAACCTTCCGCGGCCTGATCCCCGCTACTTCGTGTAGCAGGAACATCGCGGTGTAGACATCCGACCCGAGTTCCCTTTATGTTCGCCGTCCAGGGCGAACCCCTTCCGAGATTAAAATTATGAACCTCGATTTACTGGAGAAATATCACATTCCACTGCAATCCCCTCTCCTCTTAATTAAGACAAAGAAGGGCGGCATTCTTGGCTGCGGTTATCTGAGCGTCGATACGTTTAACCGAACCGGTGAGCCCGGAGCCATTGTCCGCGGCGTGAACACTCATGATGACATGCTCAAAGCAAAAGTCGTTGCGGCCTCGGAAGCCGCGCGATCCCTCGGAATCGAACCTGGCATGACCGGTGAGGAAGCGTTGCAGCGGATGAGTTAAACGGAAAATCGTATGGAAAAGCGCGCTTTAGGTCGGCAAGGCCTTAATGTTCCCGCCCTCGGCCTTGGTTGCATGAGCATGTCATCGGTGTACGGACAAGCCGACGACACTGAATCGTTACGCGTGCTCCATAAAGCCCTGGATCTTGGAATCAATTTCTGGGACACGGCTCAATCATACGGACCGTTTAAAAACGAGGAACTTCTGGGGCGCGCCCTCAAAGCAACCCGGCGTGAGGACGTCGTCATTGCCACCAAGTTTGCCTGGCAATTCGATGCCACAGGAAAGCCCGTGGTGCTGGATAGTAGTCCTGCGAACATCAAGAAAACCACGGAAGAGTCTCTCAAGCGGCTTGGCACTGATTATATCGATTTGTATTACCAACACCGGCTCGATCCGAAAACACCGATTGAAGAAACCATCGGCGCGGTGGCCGAACTCATCCGCGCGGGGAAGGTCCGATACATTGGTTTGTCGGAAGTCGGACCAGCCACCATTCGACGCGCCCATGCGGTGCATCCAATCACCGCAATACAATCCGAATATTCTCTTTGGGAACGCGAAGTGGAGGCAAATGTTCTGCCGACCTTGCGCCAATTGGGAATTGGTTTTGTCGCGTATAGTCCCATGAGTCGCGGCTTGCTCACGGGCAAAATAAAAAATCCAACGGATCTGGCTGAATCCGATTGGCGTCGCACCACACCGCGTTTTCAAAAAGAAAATTTCGAACACAACTTCAAGCTGATCCAGCTTGTGGAAAAGATCGCGGTCAGTCAGAAGGCGACCCCGGCTCAAGTTGCTTTGGCGTGGGTGCTCCGAAGGGGCCACGATATCGTGCCCATCCCCGGAACGAAACACGTGGCTTACCTGGAAGAAAATACCAGGGCCACCGAACTTAACCTCCCCTCTTCCGCATGGAACGAACTCGATCAGGCGATTTCCGCCTTCGCTGTCGCCGGAGATCGCTACTCAGAAAGATCGATGAAGATGATCGATCGCAGTGAGTGATTCACCTCCCTGACGCCGACGTTTTCGTTCTAGATTTTTGGCACGGGATTTGAATTCTACCCGATTCCGAAAATCCGATTTTCAACCGCCTAAAATCCAATTTCTTCGCAAGCTCCTGGAATTCAACCTCCG
>CBHTTJ010000229.1:0-8515 GCA_966095605.1 uncultured bacterium
ATAACAAACATTGTGCGAAGAATTTGTCTGTGGCGAGCTTTGCCTGGGAAAGTCGCATCTTTGGCTAAATTGTTTAGTTTATCTATATGAGTATCAAAGCTCTTGGCGGCTGCTATTCGACCAATCAGTCGCTCAAGGATTGGGTTAATAAAACTGCCAGCTTCTGCAATCCTTCATCCATCTTCTGGTGCGACGGTTCTGAAAACGAAAAAGTTTCGCTCACCGAACTTGCCGTCGAATCAGGAGTTCTGATCGAGCTGAATCAGCAAAAGCTTCCGGGCTGTTATTATCACCGGTCTAATCCGAACGACGTGGCGCGTGTCGAACAATGCACGTATATCTGCACGCCCACACAGCAAGAAGCCGGGCCGACAAATAACTGGATGGAACCTCGCCAGATGCATCGTCGCCTTCGTGCGTTGACGCAGGATGCCATGCGCGGTCGAACGATGTATGTCGTTCCGTATCTTATGGGGCCTCCTGGATCGCCACTGTCCAAGGTCGGCGTCGAAATCACCGATTCAATTTATGTCGTGCTGAGCATGCGGATTATGGCGCGCATGGGTAAAGTTGCCCTGGACCATCTTGGGGATAGCGAAGAATTCAACCGTGGTCTCCATTGTATGTTGGACGTCGATCCGTCACGACGTTATATCGCGCATTTCCCTCAGGAAAATGCCGTTATATCTGTCGGCTCCAACTACGGCGGAAACGTCCTGCTTGGAAAAAAATGTCTCGCCCTGCGTATCGGCTCGTATTTAGGGCATAGGGAAGGGTGGTTGGCGGAACACATGTTGATCCTCGGCGTCGAAGCGCCTAACGGCGAAAAGACCTACGTTGCGGCGGCGTTTCCGAGTCAATGTGGCAAGACCAACTTCGCCATGATGACTCCCCCACCCTATTTCAAGGATTGGAAAATTTGGACCATCGGCGATGATATCGCATGGATGAAACCAGGCCCAACCGGCCGTCTCCACGCAATTAATCCTGAAGCCGGATATTTCGGTGTCGCGCCGGGTACGAATGGCGAGACCAATGCCAATGCGATGGCGACGATTTCGCGTGACACGATTTATACGAACGTCGCCTTAACGCCCGATCTCGATGTCTGGTGGGAAGGCAAAACCAAAACTCCGCCGCCCGAATTAATTGACTGGCGCGGCAATCGATGGACGCCGGACTCAAAGGAAAAAGCCGCCCATCCAAATTCACGGTTCACGGCGCCGATGACAAATAATCCAAGTTTGTCGCCTGACGTGGATAATCCTGAGGGCGTTCCGATTTCCGCGATTATTTTTGGCGGCCGTCGCACGACAACCATCCCTTTGGTCTACCAGGCTTTTAATTGGATTCATGGCGTCTACGTCGGTGCCACGATGAGTTCTGAAACAACCGCCGCCGCGACTGGTGCTGTCGGTCAGGTCCGACGCGATCCGATGGCGATGCTGCCGTTTTGTGGCTACAACATGGGCGAATATTTCAAGCATTGGCTCAATATGCGGAAGGAAATCAAAATCCCGCCGCGTATTTTCCATGTGAATTGGTTTCGTAAAAACGCCCAGGGCGAATACCTCTGGCCGGGTTTCGGCGAAAATATGCGCGTCCTGAAATGGATCGTCGATCGTTGCCACGGACGCGCCGACGCCACGGAAGTTCAACTGGGCTGGGTTCCTGGACCTCGCAATTTTGATCTGAACGGGATGAAAGATTTTGATGCCGCGCGCCTGGCGGAAGCCCAAAGCATGGACCCTGAAGACTGGAAACGCGAAGTGCTTTCGCAGGACGAATTATTCATCAAACTTTATTCGCATCTCCCGAAAGAGCTGATTTTTCAGCGCGAACTCCTTGTCGCACGCTTGTGAAGGCAGAAAAGGGCGGGGTTCGTCCCCTGCCCTGCCCGCACAAATCTTTTGCCAAGGCGGGTCGCAGCGTGTTTCATTTCTGGCGCTTTATGGAAGAAACCAATTCGCTGATTGAACAACGCAAATCAAAACTGGCCGCTTTGCGGTCCAAAGGCATCGATCCGTTTAAGAATAAGTTTTCTCCAAAGCAAAAGTGCGCCGAATGCCGTGAGAAATACCAGGCCGGTGAATACAAGGAAGGCCAGGAAGTAGAAATCGCTGGACGCATCACCGCCCATCGCGAAATGGGCAAAAGCATTTTCATCGACATCAAAGACCAGAGCGGCCGCATCCAGGTCTACGCCCAAAAGAATGCTCTCGGCGACGAACAATGGCATGTTTTCACGCACCTCGACCTCGGCGATTTTCTCGGCGTCAAAGGAACGATGTTCACTACCAAAACGGGTGAAGTGTCCGTTAAGCTCGTTTCCTTCGTAATTCTCGGCAAAGCCTTGCGTCCGCCGCCGGAAAAATGGCACGGACTTGCCGATACCGAAATCCGCTATCGCCAGCGTTATCTCGACCTGATCTCGAACGACGACGTTAAAAAAGTTTTCTTGAATCGCAGTGCGATCATTCGCGAAATTCGCAGTTTCTTCCATGGCCGCGGCTATGTGGAGGTCGAAACGCCGATGATGCAGCCGATCCCCGGTGGCGCTGCTGCTCAACCTTTCAAAACATTTCATAACGCCCTCGGTTGTGAATTCTATCTGCGCATTGCGATTGAATTGTTTCACAAACGTCTATTGGTTGGCGGCATCGATAAGATTTTCGAAATCGGCAAAAACTTCCGCAACGAAGGTTTGTCCCGTAAACACAACCCGGAATTCACCATGCTCGAGGCTTATGACGCCTTTGGTGATTACGCAACGATGATGGAAACGGTCGAGTCGTTGATTTGCCATCTCGCCGAAAAAGTCCTGGGGAACCTGAAAATTGAGCACAAAGACGCCGAAGGCAAAGTGACCCGCACCATCGATCTGTCGCGTCCATGGCGTCGCGCTCGTTACAAGGATCTGGTCCGCGAAAAAGCCGGTGCCGACTGGTTTGAACTTTCACCTCAGCAACGTCGTGAACGCGCTGTCTCGCTCGGCGCTGAAATCGGCAAGGAATACGAAGATTTTGAAGTCACCGGTGCGGTCTTTGAAAAGTTGATTGAACCGACCTTGATTAATCCCGTTTTCGTCACGCATCTGCCGAAGGAACTCGTTCCGCTCGCTAAGCTTTCCACGGAAGATCCGACCACGGTGGAAGTGTTTGAGTGCTGCATCAATGGCGCTGAAATTGCCCCGGGTTACACCGAGCAAAACGATCCGATCGAACAACGCGAACGTCTGGAACATCAGGCCGGCGGCGAGCAGCAAAAGCTCGACGACGATTTCCTGGTCGCTCTCGAGCACGGCATGCCGCCCGCCGGTGGTATTGGCATCGGCATTGATCGCCTTTGCATGATGCTGCTCGGACAGGAAAGTATCCGCGACGTAATTTTGTTCCCGCAGATGAAGCCGAAGAGCTGAACCAGCGACGATCAGTTTTTGGTTTCAGTCTGATGCTTTTTGGCGGTGGCGACCATTTCGTTGAAGGATTCTTCACCGCCGAAATAGCTGTAATTCACTTCGCCCAGCAGCGGGAGTTGTTCGTTCACCACGTCCCATTGCTCGCACCACCAGGCGTAGAGCGTGTAATTATGACGCCAACTCACAGCCTTCGGGTTGCGTTTGAAAAAGACGTCGAACGATTCCTTGATGTCGGGCCAGACGTCCTCCTGCAGCCAATAGCTTCCATCGGAAGGTCCGTTGTTGCGATTAAACATGTAATGCGCCTCCGACAACATCAGCGGCACTGTTCCACCAAATTTTTCTGAGCGAGCGCATTCGCGTCCGAACTCAATCATCTTTTCCCGTGAACCAAACCACTGCGGTTGCAGGAAATGCATCAGGCTTTCGCAGGCAGCGAAGTTGTTCGTATTCGCTTCCATGCTCTTTTCCCACCACTGGCGCATCTCGGGTAAACCTTTCTGTTGTCCGGAGGCGATCTTGATCATCAACGCCGGCAATCGACCTTCTTTTGGCGCCGCCTGTATTCCTTTCAGGACAATTTCTTCAGCCGTCGCAAGACGCGTCTTGAACATTTCCCACTGTTCCGGCTTCACTTTGGAAGCAGCCTTCGAAGAACGCCCACGCCACGCCCAGTCGACGTAAAAGTTTGCCCTCACCACATAATTAAAGCCCGCATTCGGCCAATACTGCTCCAGCGCACCTTCGACAACATCGTAACGGTCCTTCGCATCCGTCCAATGATCGATCGCTTTCTCGAACGCCAACCCCGCGTTGTCGAGTTCTTCAATCGGCATCTTTTTGTCGGCGAGCAGGTCCCGGTAAATGTCAGTGATCCATTGGATGTATTTCGTCGCGCGCGAATCAAATGGTTTGAGGTTGTGATACAACGAATCGGTAGATGTGCAGACGTAGAATTTCAGCAATGGATGGTAATCGGTTGAATAAAGCGAATCGGCGGCATAGGCGAACGTCGACGCCACTTCGGCCCGTGTCTGATGGGTGAAGTTCGTGCCGTATTCGAGGAACAAAAATCGGATCAACGGATCTTCGCAACCCAATTCCACCGCACGCCGCGCATAAAGTCCGAGTCGATCCGGGTATCCCGCGACCTGGTAACCATACGCTCGCGATTGGGAAAAGATCACCAGCACCTCGTGCGCCGCTGAATCCCACTTTTTATCCCGGGCGCCAATCTTGTCGTAGGCGTCATAAGTCCGCTCCATCCACCAATCGAGGAGAGCGTCCTTGGTTTTCTTTTCTTCTGCGGTGACGCCGGGAAGATTTAATTCCGTTTCACGCGGTCGAAATTTCTTCGCCTCATCATGTCCCTTTCTGCAAGAGGCGTTGAAAACCACGAAGGCCAGGGAGAGCCCGCAAAGTATCAGTCTGTTGACAACAGATCGGAAAACCATGCCCGGAGAGTAGCCAGAGCCCGTCGGAAAGAAAGCGCGAACAAAGTTCGGTGCCGCTTGGGGGCGACTGTATCCCTGGACCAGTTGCAGCACATGTCCGACGGAAAGGCTCCGAGATTTTTAGAGCTTTAGAAACAAGTTCGCATCTTTACGCAGCTGCTTCTTTCAAAAAAATCGCAGCAATTCGTGAACTTCGTGTCTTTTTCTCACCTCTCACTGCGAACCACTCCCCTGCCCTTTCCTGCAAAAATGTTGTAACTGGCAATCAGGGCAACTGAAGTTCGCAAATCCTCCGTTCGTGCCGGATATTGGCGAATAGGAGGACCGTATGAAAAAAGTTTTAACCTTATTTGCCGCGATCAGTTTTTGCAGCGGCTCACTGTTCGCACTCCAACACAGTTTCAATTCCCAAAAGACAACGCTGGATCAACTTCCCGCGCCCGCGCAAAAAGCGATTAAAGCGCATGCCGGCAACGCCGCGATCCAGGACATCGATATGGAAACGTTCGATGGTTTCACGACATATCAAGTGGCTTTTAACAAAGGCGCCAATCACAAGGAACTGCGCGTCGATTCCCAGGGAAAAGTCTGGGGCGAAAAATGGCGTGAAATCCCGGCGGCCGTGGAAAAAGCCGCCGACAAAGCTATCGGCAGTAACAAACTGCTGGGCTTCCGCAAGCAAGCCATTGCCAATAACCAGCAGGTTTATCACTTCCGCTACGACCGAAACGGCGCTCCTGCTGATCTCTGGCTATCCGCCGCAGGCGCACGTGTTCAAGCTCCCGCCGGTGCGGATATCATTGAAACCGCCGGCGCAAATGTAACAACGGCCGGTCAAACAGTAGCCACTCCAACAACCACCACCACCACCGCCAACCCTGCTGCAGGAGCTGCGGGCACCGGACAACTTTCTGGCGGCAATTGGATCATGTTCAAGGACCTGCCCTGGCCCGTTCAACAAACCATCATGAATCAGGCTGCGGGTGCGAACGTGCAGCGCGTGTATAAAACCGAACGCGACGGCCAAACCGTTTATCACGCACGCTTTCAGAAAGAGGGACAAAACACCCGCGTCGCCGTGCGTCAGGACGGGACCCTGGTCAATACGATCACCGGAGCCGCCGCCACGCCGATTGGTGTCGGCGAAACGGGAGACGCCACGTTAAACCAAAACACGACCCAACTGCAGGGCGGCTCGAAAGTCAGTTTCAACGACCTGCCGCAAGCCGTGAAAAACGCGATCACCGCGCAGGCGAACGGCGCTGCGGTTGAAGACGTCGACAAAGGCACGATCAACGGCCAAACCGTCTACGAGGCTGCGTTCAAGAAAGACGGCAAGACTTACGAGCTTCAAGTCAAAGAAGACGGTTCTGTCCTCGGCGGCCATTTTGACTAAAACCTTGTTTCACATTGCAGAACGCGGAGCGACACACGTTGCTCCGCGTTTTTCTTTAACACGTTTTCTCTTAAGGATGAGCCTCTCTTTGTCGCAACGCGACGACGGAAGGTAGCCAGGGACGAAGTCCCTGGTAGTGGGCGAAACGAAAATACGTCCTGAAGGGGCGTTGGAATTCGCCTAAACGGAGAAACAAAGAATCCATTGTCCCTTCGGGACAAATAATCTCTCCCCGATCTCTCCCCGTCCGACCAGGAACATTGTCCCTGGCTACCTTCCAGCGTCGCTTCGCGACAGATCGTTTTAGGATTCGGAACCGTTCTACTCCATCGAGCAGAGCCGGGACAACGTTGCTTCGCGACGCGCTCGGGGTGGATCGAACAAAAGGTCCACACCCAGCCGAGGTTCAATACTATTGTTGACGATTGCGCTTATTTTTTGTCAGATTTTGGCCTCGCCATGACAAATAATGTAAGCGGAGGCGGTGGTTGGTCAGAGGTCGCTTTTTCTGCGAAGGCTTTGGAGCCTTTGGTGATAATTATTTGCACCGCGCTTTCTTACTGGGGAGGATCCATTCGGGCCAAATTTGTTTTTGGAGCAAAACTTCGGGACGACGAGTTTAAGATCGAAAAGGGTGTGACTAAAATCAAAGTGAATCGCGTCAATGGGAACAACGATTTAGAAATCGAAGTCTCTCGGACTTTCGAGATGGTCGCGCAAAAGAAAGGTCGTTATCTCTTTAGCAGGTTGCTTGAAACCGACGGACGCTGGACCCATCACCAGGTCAAATTTGAAGACAAAACCATTCCTTTGAACATCGCGGAAAATTCCCGAAAATTGGAAGCGATAAAGCCTTTGTCTCTAAAACCCGATTCTCGTCTGGCGGTCACGTTAACTTCTGTTGAAGTTATCAGGAGACGTCGAGGGTTCTATCTGTTGTACATCGGCGGGGATAACGGAGAGGCGAAATTCTCACTCGAAATTGACCCTAATTCCAAACTGAAACCCGAAAATACCGAAGTTTACGCTCTTTGCGAAAAAAAGGATAAGTTGGATATACAAATTGGGAAACTGGTCGACATTCATTCAACGGACAGCAAAAGCGGAATGTATTATTTGATCGAATGGAACAACGATGAGAACTGACATGCATTTTCACATCAGGCGGGGAACCAACGCGATTACCGCTGTTCCCAAAGGATGTGTTATCAGCCGTAGCCTGCAGGAAAATTCCACCTGTCTTGAGTTTGCCCGAAAAAACCATGTTGCCTCGGCTCTTTTTGCGGATCCCGCGAGTCCGGAATGGAAGCAATTGGTTGACCTCGTTTTCCAAAAAAGCGTTTTAACCTATCGGCATTTCGAAGACGTAGGATCGAACGAAATTCATCTGCTCGATCCTCTCCTTGCCGCCAGTGAACAAACCAAACTGCCCGTCATCCTTCATGTCAGCCGTCATGATGCGCAGAGATTCGATTCGCGGGAGGCCTTGAAATGTTTGCACTACGTTTTAGAAAAATATCCCGCGTTGGAAGTAATCGTTGCTCACCTTGGTGGCGAGAATTGTTTGTCATTGTTAAGTTCCCAATCGATTTGCGAGCGCGTTTATCTGGACACTTCCTGCGGTCAGCAAACAGCCCAACGCGCAGGGTTAAGTGGGTTGGAGGAACTTTTGTCCCGCGTCTATGATGCCGTTCCGGCCACACGATTGATTTATGGAAGTGACCGTTGCTTCCCGGAAGACCGACCGGTAGACGATACCGCCACGATTTTGACGCGCTCCCTTTCAGCCAAGGACGCCGCCTTCGTTTTTGAGGCCAACGGGAATCGAATTTTAGAGGCGCTTGAAAGCAGACCCTGCTGACCCCCTTGTGCCGTTGTCCCTTGTCCGGTTGAAATCTCAACGCGGCGGCATCGACGCGAGTTCATGCGGCTGCAACATCACGTAAATACCCCGTTTAAACCCGAAGTCGTTGCACATTTTCTCGTAACGATCCGAGACTTCATCGAGCAGACCCGGCGTATTGATCACGCGCGGTGGATTGGATGCCTGGAGTTTCGTCAACCCGTTCTCGTGCAACTTCACCAACGCCTGCACGGATCCGCCGACGATTCGTTGAATCTTCGCTTCCGGGATGGCGAGAAATCGCGGTTTCGTGTCGACCGTCACCAGATACGTTTTGTCCTGCAGTTCACTCAACAACGCGAGGGTTACCTTCACGATCCGCACATTCGGCGCGACGCTGATCG
>CBHTTJ010000230.1:0-8474 GCA_966095605.1 uncultured bacterium
GAAATCCGAAAGCTACGAATGAATTTTAAAAACATTACTGCATTCATTCTCATCGCCGCAGTGGCGTCGTTGACACCGCTGCTCGCGAAAGAACGGTCTCGACCCGACATGGTGATTTTCCTGACGGACGACCAAAGCCAATTGGACACGGCGCCGTACGGCCAGAATGGAATTCGCACGCCGAATATGCAGCGCCTGGCCAACAACGGCCTTACCTTTAATCGTTCGTTTGTCGCTTCCCCGAGTTGCGCGCCGAGTCGGGCAGCGATGCTCACCGGTTTGATGCCGGCGCGAAATGGAGCCGAACCAAATCACGCCAAACCCCGGCCGGAGATCAAAAAGTGGCCCGCTTATTTTCAAGAACTGGGTTATGAAGTCGTAGCGTTTGGAAAGGTGTCGCACTACAAACACACGATCGACTACGGCTTCGATTATTTTGAGCATGACACATTTCACGATCCTGAAGGTGTGCCTTCGGCAATCAAATGGTTGAAAAATCGCAACCAGGAGAATGCAAAGCCACTTTGCATTTTCGTCGGCAGCAATTGGCCTCATGTCCCTTGGCCGGAGAAGGCGGATGATTACGATCCCCAAAAGCTTTTGTTACCTTCGGGTTCTGTCGACACGCCGGCAACCCGGGCATGGCGCGCACGCTACGCCGAAGCGGTGACGAAAGCGGATAATGAACTCGGATTGGTGTATGAAACTGCCCGGAAAACGTTGGGAACGAACACGCTTTTCCTGTTCAGCAGTGATCACGGCGCACAATGGCCTTTCGGTAAATGGAATTTGTACGATTCCGGGATTCGCGTTCCATTGATCGTTTCGTGGCCCGGAAAAGTGAAAGCCGGAACGCGCACCGACGCCATGGTGAGCTGGATTGATTTTCTCCCAACTCTCGTCGAGGTGGCCGGAGGCAAAGCGCCAAAAGAAATAGATGGACGCTCATTTCTACCGATCCTGCTCGGAAAGAAGAAAGAACATCGCTCGGAGATTTTCACGACCCACAGTGGTGACGGCATTTTCAATATTTATCCGATGCGCAGCCTGCGGACGGATCGTTGGAAATACATTTTGAACTTACACCCGGAATTCGCTTTTACGTCGCATATTGATTTGCCGGTCAATCTCGGTCAACGGGCCTATTTTGCGACCTGGGAGGAAGCTGCCAAAAAAGATTCCACAGCCGCTGCCATTGTGAAGCGGTACCACCAACGTCCTGCGGAGGAACTTTACGATCTCGAAAAAGATCCAAATGAAGAACATAACCTCGCTTCGGATTCCGCCCAGGCAACACGTCTCAAAAAAATGCGTGTTGAGGTTGAACAGTGGATGAGTAACCAGGGTGACCAGAAAAAAGTTTATGACAAGCCGAGATTGCTTAGCGATGAAACAAGCTGGGGGCCCGGCGCAAAGCCGGTTGGCAATCAACCAAAACCCGCTCGCGCGAAGTAGATCTATGGCAAAATACTTCTGTTTCCTCCCGTTTTTCCTCAGGTGTTTTGGATTCGGGCTGTTCCTCGCGAGCCTTTTCACAGCGCCGCAGAGTTTTGCCGGAAAAGAACAGCCGAACATTGTATTTATTCTTACCGATGACATGGGCTACGGCGATGTCGGTTGTTATGGGGGTAAATTCACGCCAACACCGAATATCGATCGGCTGGCAAAAGAGGGAACGAGGTTTACGCAATTTTACGTCGCAGCACCGATTTGCTCGCCGTCGCGGGTTGGCTTCCTGACTGGGAATTTTCCAGCGCGCTGGAAAATTCATACGTTTCTCCAGGCGCGCGCGGCGAACCGCGCGGCAAAGCAGGCTGATTTTCTCGACCCGAAAGCACCATCCATAGCGCGAACTCTTAAAACTGCTGGTTATGTCACCGGCCATTTCGGCAAATGGCATATGGGCGGCGGTCGCGATGTCAGCAATGCCCCGCCATTTTCCGCTTACGGGTTCGATGAACACGCCAGTACGTGGGAAAGTCCCGATCCCGACCCGAACCTCACCGCCGAGAATTGGATTTGGTCGTCGCACGACAAAGTAAAGCGGTGGGATCGCACCGCATACTTCGTGGATAAATCATTGGATTTTTTAAAGCGTCACAAAGGACATCCTTGTTACGTGAACCTCTGGCCCGATGATGTCCATACTCCATGGGTTCCTGAAGGAAGCGACCTGAAAAAAAGTCGACGCGATTCGGACGATAGCGAAGCTAATTTCCAGTCTGTGCTCGCGGAATATGACAAACAAATTGGTCGTTTCATGGCCGGGTTGAAAACACTTGGGCTGGATCAGGAGACGATCGTCATTTTCGCCAGTGACAACGGACCCAATCCTGATTTCAACAATGTTCGTTGCGGGGGTCTGCGCGGCCGCAAAGGAAGTCTTTACGAGGGCGGCACCCGCGAACCGCTGATCATTCGATGGCCGGGACACACTCCCGCCGGACAGGCCGACGAAACAACGCTGGTAAATGCTGTCGATTTTTTCCCAACGTTTTGCGCACTTGCGGGAACTTCGTTGCCGGCTGAGGTGAAATTCGATGGCGAAGACATGAGTCCGTTATTTTTTGGCAAAAGCGTTGGGAGAAAGAAACCCATGTTCTGGGAATTTGGTGGTTTCAAAGCCACTGAACGTCGCGAGGGGAAAAACTGGAGTCCGAATCTCGCTGTGCGAGAAGGGAAATGGAAACTGTTGGTCGATGATGATGGCAGTCGGGTAGAGCTGTATGATTTGGAACGCGACCAGAATGAAACGCAGAATCGTGCCGCCAAAGAGCCTCTGGTCGCAAAACGCCTGACTAAAGCAGCGCTGCAATGGAGAAAATCCCTTCCATGAAACGATATCGCTTCATCTTTGTTTCCTTTGTTGTTGGTTTCTTATGCTGCGTCTCGAGTCTCGCGGCTTCGGATCGCCCGAATATTCTGCTGATTCTGGTGGATGATGTTGGCTATTCCGATCTTGGCTGTTTCGGAAGTGCCATCCACACCCCGAACGTGGATTCGCTCGCCAAAGAAGGGGTGCGCTTTACGCAATTTTACAATACCGCGCGCTGTTGTCCGACGCGGGCTTCCTTACTCACCGGGCTTTATCCACATCAAGCCGGAATCGGCCACATGACCTGGGCTGACAATGGTTACGATGGTTATCGTGGACTGTTAAATAACCGTTGCGCAACTATCGCCGAAGTATTGAAAGCAAGTGGCTATCGCACTTATATGGCCGGGAAGTGGCACATCACCAGTGCCGATAAAGTGGATAGCGACCGGGCGCAATGGCCGGTCCAACGTGGATTTGAGAAGTTTTATGGCACGATCAAAGGCTCTGGCAGTTTCTTTGATCCCATTTCGCTTTGTCGCCAAAATACCTTTATCACCCCGGAAAACGATCCCGAGTACAAGCCCAAACAATTTTATTATACCGACGCCATCACCGACAACGCCGTTAAATATTTACAGGAACATCAGAAGGAATCGCCGGGGAAGCCGTTTTTTATGTATGTCGCTTACACCGCGGCACACTGGCCCATGCAAGCACTCGATAAGGACATCGAAAAATATAAGGGCAAATTTGACAACGGTTATGAACCGGAACGCCAGGCGCGCCTCAAACGCCTGAAAGAACTGGGTTTGATGGACCCGAATTGGGAGCCGGCGCCCACTGTTGGCAACTGGGATGCCGTGAAGAACAAGAAAGTCGAGGCGCGGTGCATGGAAGTTTACGCAGCGATGCTCGACAACATGGATCAGGGCGTCGGGAGAGTGGTTGCCGAGTTGAAGAAACAAAATCGGTTCGATAACACACTGATCTTCTTTGTCCAGGACAACGGCGGCTGCGCCGAGGACACCGGGCGTAAGCCGGGGAAAAAAACGCCTGAGAAAAGTTTCAAACCCATGAAGCCGGACGAACTGCAAATGATCGCGCAACCGCATCAAACGCGCGATGGCCGACCGGTGCGCAAAGGCCCCAACGTTTTGCCGGGGGGACCTGACACCTTTGTCGCTTACGGCGAAAATTGGGCAAACGTTTCGAACACGCCTTTTCGCGAATATAAACATTGGGTCCATGAAGGCGGTATTTCCACGCCCTTGATCGTGCACTGGCCGAATGGAATTTCTAAAGAGCGCAATGGAAAACTGGAACGACAGCCGGGACATTTGATCGACGTCATGGCTACGTGTGTCGACGTTTGCGGCGCAAAATATCCGACGGAGTTCAACGGAAATAAACTTAAACCAATGCAAGGGGTCAGTCTTCTGCCTGCGTTCGCGGGGAAAGATTTGGCGCGCAAAGAGCCGATTTTCTGGGAACACGAAAGCAACCGGGCGGTGCGGGATGGTAAATGGAAACTGGTGGCGAAAGCCGACAAGCCGTGGGAACTCTACGATATGGAAAAGGACCGCACGGAAATGCACGATCTTTCGTCGAAGAATCCGGAAAAGGTCAAAGAACTCATCGCAAAATGGGAAGCCTGGGCTGCCCGCTCGGATGTGTTGCCGTTGGGTGCATGGGCGGGCAAACACGGTAGCGAATGAGCCGAGGATGCGACGTCCGACGTCTTACAGCATTTAATTTAATCCAATGAAACGGATCCTGCTTGTTACATTTTTTTCTGTCCTGGCGTGCTGTCAGGTGGTGAGAGCAGAAAAACCCAATATCATTTTCATTCTGGCCGATGATCTCGGCTTTTATGACGTGGGTTGGCGGGGGAGCGAAATCAAAACTCCGAATCTCGATCAACTTTGCCAGCGCGGCGCGAAGCTTGAAAATCATTACGTCCAGCCGGTCTGTTCGCCGACTCGTTCGTCCTTGATGACAGGGCGCTATCCGATTCGCTACGGCATGCAGGTGGGCGTTATTCGTCCGTGGGCGGATTACGGAATGTCGTTGGAAGAGCGAACCCTACCGCAGGCGCTGAGAGAAGCGGGTTACACGACGGCCATTTGTGGGAAGTGGCACCTCGGGAGCTTTAAAAAAGAATATTGGCCAAATGCTCGCGGCTTCGATTATTGGTATGGGCATTTGCAAGGTGCGCTCGATTATTTCACTCATGTTCGCGAGGGAACAGTGGATTGGTTTCGCGATGGTGAAACGAATTACGACAAAGGTTACTCCACCCTTCTCGTGGGTGAAGAGGCTGCGAAAATTATCCACAACCAACCGAACGACAAACCACTCTTTCTCTATGTCCCCTTCAACGCAGTCCACGATCCGCTACAGGTTCCTGAAAAATACAAAGAGCCGTATCAACAACTGAAAGAACCACGTCGCACCTACGCCGGAATGCTCGCCGTATTGGACGAGATGGTTGGGAAAATTGTCGCGGCTGTGGATGAGACCGGCAAACGGAAGAACACGCTGTTCATCTTCGCCAGTGACAACGGGGGGCCGCGTCCCGGGAAGCTGACAAGTAATGGTCCTTTGCGCGGCGGCAAGTTTACTCTTTACGATGGCGGAACGCGCACCTGTGCTTTTGCGACCTGGGATGGTCATATCAAAGCCGGAAGCAGTGTGAATGCGCTCTCGCATGTCGTCGATTGGTATCCAACCCTGCTGAAACTCGCAGGCGGCTCGCTGAAACAAAAACTGCCGCTCGATGGGAAAGATATCTGGCCGTGCATCACGAAGGGCGAAGAGTCACCTCACAAAGAGATCCTGTTGAACGCAGCGACGACCACTGGGGCCATTCGTGTTGGTGATTGGAAACTCGTCATCAATGGCCATATCGGTTCGAACGACGAGGCGGAAGACAACCAGCCGGACAAACGCGATCGTTCTCAAAAGTCCAAAGCACCCGATCAAATCGAATTGTTCAATCTCGCCGACGATCGATCCGAAAAGAAAAACCTGGCCGACTCGCATCCACAAAAAGTGAAAGAACTTCGGGCGCGATACGATGTCTACGCCGCTGAGGCTGTTCAGCCAAAGAATGTAGGCAAGTAAAGGGAACTGTTCATTTTAAAAGGCTTCAGCCCGTTTCTGTAGATGTTTTTCGAAACCAAGTGCCATGTGTATCGCGTCTTGGAAAACGCGTCCAAACACGCAAAACTGACTTATGAATTTTGTTTCTCCCAAAAGTTTAAGCCGTTCCTGCCGGATTTCGTTCGCCACAACGGTCCTTTGCCTGCTGTCCGTCCTTCCTCTCCGTGCCGAACAATATTTGCGACCTAATCAACCGGATGGCATTGCTCTGTTGGCTCCTCCTCCTGTCGCGGATTCACCGGAACAAGCAGCTGACCTGGCCACGGCACGCGCTGTATTCAAAGCTCGAACGGCGGAAGAATTGGCTCGTGCCAACAAAGACGCGAACCTTTCGTTGTTTAATTTCGCGCCGGCGATTGGAGATTTTTTTCAACCGGGCAAATTCCCGAAAATGGAAGCGTTCCTCGATGGGGTGAAAACCAATATTTCAGACACGATCAATGTGACAAAGAACCATTGGAATCGTTTACGTCCTTATCAAGTGGACAAAGAACTTTGGATCGGTAAGCCCGAAAAAAGTTCCAGTTATCCCAGCGGCCATTCGACACGCGGCACCGTTCAGGCGCTGTTGCTGGCGGAGTTGTTTCCGGAAAAGCGGGAGAAGATTCTCGAAATCGGCCGTAACATCGGCTGGGACCGCGTGCTTATCGGTAAACATTTTCCCACCGACGTTGTTGCCGGGAGGGTGCTCGGGCAGGCAATTGTGCGTGAGTTGAAGGCGAATCCACATTTCCAACGCGACTTCGCTGAAGTTAAAAAGGAAATCCAAACAACCCCACATTGATGTTGAGTTATGCTGTCACGATTTAAACATTGGGTCTTTTTATTTCTCTGCTGGTCAGCCTTTTGGTCCTCCGCGGACGCTGCGAGCAGCAAACCGAACGTCGTACTCATTCTGGCGGATGATCTCGGTTGGAAAGACCTCAGTTGTTACGGCAGCGAGTTTTATGAAACGCCAAATATCGATAAACTGGCGCGCGACGGAGTAAAATTTAACCAGGCGTACTCCGCCTGCACCGTCTGTTCGCCAACCCGCGCCGCGATTTTGACGGGCAAGTATCCCGCACGACTTCATGTGACCGATTGGATCCCCGGACAAATGCCGGACAATCCGAAGTTGATTGTTCCGGACTGGACCAAGTATTTGCCGCTCGACGAGATTTCCCTTGGTCGCGCGTTTCATAATGCAGGTTATGCCACCGCCAGCATCGGCAAGTGGCATCTTGGGGGAGAACAATATTTTCCGGACAAGCAAGGTTTCGACATCAACCTCGCCGGCACAGACGCGCCGAATCCGAAGAGCTATTTTGCGCCCTACAAAATCACCACGTTGAAAGAGGGACCGGACGGCGAGTATCTGACGGATCGACTCGGGGATGAGGCGGAAAAATTCATCGAGACCAATAAAGACAAGCCCTTCTTTCTTTATTTCCCGGAGTTTGCCGTCCACCTGCCGCTTCAGGCTAAAAAGAAGATTGTAGCGAAATACGAAAAGAAAATTCGCCCGGGCATGACGCAGACGAATGCCATTTATGCGGCGATGTTGGAGAGCATGGATGACACCGTCGGGAGGGTCCGCCGTAAGTTGGAAGAATTAAAACTCGCGGACAAAACCATTATTGTATTTGCGTCAGACAATGGCGGTCGAGTGCCTACTACTTCCAATCTGCCGCTGCGCGTTGGTAAAGGTTCTTGTTATGAAGGGGGGACGCGCGTGCCGTTCATTGTTTATTGGCCTAATGTTACGAAGGCTGGCAGCGTGTGCGAAACCCCAGTGATCAGCATGGATATGTATCCCACCTTGCTGGAAATTGCCGGAGAAAAAAGCGCCGGTAAAAAAGGAGTGGATGGAGTCAGTCTTGTGCCGTTGCTCAAACAGAACGGAAAATTAAAACGGGATGAACTTTTTTGGCATTACCCGCATTACCAGCATTATCAACTCGGCGGCGCGACACCTTACGGAGCGATTCGAAAAGGGGACTTCAAATTGATTGAGTTCTTCGACGACATGCGCGTGGAACTTTACAACTTACGCGAGGACATCGGCGAACAACACAATCTGGCCTCGGAAATGCCTGAAAAAGTGAAGGAGCTGCGAAACCGACTTCATGACTGGCGAAAGCAGGTCGGGGCGCAAATGCCGTCTCGCAATCCGAAATACGATCCATCCAGGCCGGAACATACCAAAACGAAAAAGGGTAAAGAAGGACATTGAGTTGGGCGTTTTGCACTTGAGCAAAAGTTTATGTGGTTTCGAGCAGGGAAGGTGGACTTAGTGGCTCTGTAGCAATTTTCCGGGACGCGAAATTTCCCCCTTTCGCTCAAGGATTGATTTTCTGCCGTCGGAAATTCCCACCTTGGCATCGAGTAGCGATTTGCCGCGATGGGGAACTCCTGCCATACGCTTAAGGAGCAATTTCCGGCGCGGGAAAACTTCCCCTTTACGGTATGACACCAATTTTCCGCTCCGGGAAATTCGTCCCATACGGTCGAG
>CBHTTJ010000231.1:0-8424 GCA_966095605.1 uncultured bacterium
TCACGTTTGCCGGACAGCCGGGCTATTCGTACGTGATCGAAGGATCGACCAACCTGGTTAATTGGGTGCCGATTGCCACGAATGTGGTGTTGAATACCGGCAACCTCCAGTTGATCGACTCCAACACGTCATCTTACAAGTTCCGTTTCTATCGCGCTCATAAACAATAGGACGGACTGCATGAAGTTAATTGGGATCACCGGCGGGATTGGCATGGGCAAATCTACTGCCGGTGATCTGCTTCGAAAACGTGGTTTCGGCGTCATCGATACCGATGACCTCGCGCATAGCCTGGTGGAACCTGGCCAACCGGCCCTGCAGCAGATCGCGGAATCATTTGGGCCGGGGATTCTCGATCAACAGGGGAAACTTGCCCGCAAAGAACTCGCAAAAGTCGTATTCTCCGCGCCCGAGCAACGGCAGAAGTTGGAAAGTATTCTTCACCCGCGCATTCGTGATGCGTGGCAGGCCGAAGTGAGACGCTGGAGGGAACGCAACGAAACGTTCGGGTTTGTTTTGATCCCACTTCTCTTTGAAACAGGGGCGGCCTCCGAATTTGATGCAATTATCTGCCTCGCCTGCTCAGACCGAACGCAACAGAACCGACTGGCCAATCGGGGATGGACTGCCGAACAAACTGGCCAGCGCCTGGCTGCTCAATGGCCCTTGCAAAAGAAGATCGATGCCTCTCATTTTGTGGTATGGACTGATACCTCCCTGGAAGTGCATGCGGCTCAGCTGGATCGAATTCTTCAAATGTCTAGTGAGCGGTGATCTCTTTTGAAGGGTGATCCTCCGTGTTAATGTGATGGAATAACGAAAGGGCCTGACGGCACTAAAAACAAAAAAGGAGACCTTTTGGTCTCCTTCGTAAAGCTTGGTTTTACTCTGTTAAATACCTTTCAAGGATTCGACTTTGCCGTCCTTGAAGTTGACGAGGAACGTCCCAAAACGGTTTTTCCAATATCTCCAGGAATCGCGATCAAGACTTGGGGTTTGATGCTTTGGCGGATAACCGATGGCTTTGATGACCGCATCCTTGCTCATGCCGATATCGACACTGCCTTGCTGGATGTTTTGTTTTTCGATCGCGGTATATTTTGAAAGATCCACTGGTTCCTTGCTGAACGTTCTTTCGAAGATTCCTTCGATCTTTTCGCCGGAAAATTCTTCGACGTTTTCGATCTTCAATGTAGCGCCGTCCGGGAGTTTAACCGAAATCGCCCCACCGCTTGCTTTAAGGAAAGTGACCTCTGTATTAATAGGAACCATCAGTCCCTTACGATAGTTTGTGGTCAGATGAACGTTCTCTTCATGATACAAAGCGAACTTTGTATACAGTTTATCGCCTTTGTTGGCGCTGATGTTGACCTTCGCCTGAGCAACTGTTGTGCTGAGCAAAACTGCCAGGGAGAAGAAAACCGCAATGAATTTGCCGATGAAAGGTTTAGCCTTGTACATGGCTTTGCTGTTTCTCAGAACAACCAGGCCTTGTCAACGTAATAAGTTCGGTTCAACAATGCTCCCTTCTTTCCGACGAGAGATATGAAACTAGCCCAATCCAAACTCGCTTCCTGGTTGGTGGTGATTGTGGTCCTGTTTGGTTTTCCGCTCCTGACGATTGTCTGTCCACCGTACCGTGGATGGTTTTTCGCCGGTGGTCTCTTTTGTAATGCTGCGTTGTTTTACGCCTCGGTTCGGAGTAATTGCCAGTGGTTTGGCCGCGTGGTCACACGATTTAAACCAGAAGGAAAACAAGTCTGGCTCACGATTGATGACGGTCCGCACTCTCGCGATACCCTGAAGATCTTAAATTTGCTGGAGCGTTATAAAGCGAAGGCCACTTTCTTTGTCATCGGAAAGAACATTGCCGCTCACCCAGATCTTGCGTGCCAGATATTAAAAAACGGACATCAACTGGGGAACCACTCCCAGACACATCCCGGTTCCACGTTTTGGTGTTCACCTCGCCGTCGTCTCGCACGCGAAGTGGATTTGAATGTCGACACGATCGAAAGAATCTCCGGCATTTCCCCGCAACTCTTTCGCGCGCCTGTCGGTATGGCGAATATTTTCCTGCACAACGTTCTTTACGAACGAAAGCTGTATTTAATCGGATGGTCCGCCCGTGGTTTTGACACTTTGAATCGGAGCACCGAAACGGTTGTCGAAGCCATCATGCGCTCTGTTTCGCCGGGAACGATCATTTTGCTCCATGAAGGGAAAAATGATTCGCAGGGAAATCCAATGAGCCTCCAAGTCATCGAAGCGCTGCTCGTTCGCCTGAACGCCGAGGGATACCAGCTTATTGTGCCAGACGAGGACCGGTTTCTTTAACGGGCACGGGCTTAGGCCACCAGCTCCGCCAACCTTCGGTCAATTCCAATCGCATCCACTTCAGAAATACTTTCGCAATGGGGATGAGCATCATGGCTCCGAAGTTGAATCCGTTGAAAAGAAATTGCTGGTCGTGATTCCGTTGACCCCATGTTCCACGGGCGCGACGTGACCGGGCGATGTGGCTCAGACGCGCATTGTAGAATCGGATGAAATGGTAAAACGGCACTGATTCCATTTCTGAGAACACCGGTTTCAGAAATGCCTCCGCTCCTTTACGAAACGGTTGCGAGGCTACTCCAAGGTAATACAGCGCCACATCCATCACGAAAGCGATCTTCATCAACTCGAAATCGCCCATGTATTCATATTTGTTCAGATACAGCGCGCGGAACCAGCGGTGATAACAGAGAGAGAAATCTTTGTTGTGTTGTTGGAGCAGGGGAGCAACCGATTCGCCGACGCGTTCTTTCAAAATCATCTTCGCCGCGGCGCTTGTGGTGTAACCGATCCAATCCATGCCGGGACTGTAAAACGGGTCGATAAATCCCGCGGCATCACCGACCAAAGCAAATCCGTCGCCGGCAAAAACCGTGCTGTAATACGGCAAATTCTTCCGCCAATGCACATCGCCTTCAGCAAACTGCGCGTCCGCGAGCAATTCCTTTCCGACCGGATGCGCGCAAAGGAATTCTTTGAGTTGACCGCCGATGGAACCGCCCGATGTCCAATCGACAAGTCGTTGATCGAAAACGGCGCCGATGCTCACGTCACCGCCTTTCAACGGAATGATCCACGCCCACCAACCTTCGCCAATCAGGTGGTTGGTCGCAGTGCCACGAATTCCGCGACACGCCGCATGCCATTTGGGAAATTTTTGGGCGAGATCCAGTCCGTCCCAATCCTTGACTCCTTTCCATCGGGACCAGACCGCCGTCGTGGGATGTTCGGTGTTTGCGCGCCACCAACCATTGCGACGCGCCAGCAATGCGGCGACACCCGAAGCATCCACCACCCACCGTGCCTGGATTTCGTGCTTTTGCTCGTTGTAGGTGACGCTGATGGTCTGCATGCCGCCTTCGATCAATTTCACGTCCGTGACCTGCGCGGGACGCCAGAGCTCCGCCTGTTTCGAAACGCGTCTTAACAGTTCTTCATCGAGCACTGCGCGATCCACCTGGTATGCGGGAACCCGGGGAAGATACCGGCCACCAATCTCGCTGCATTGATCCAGGGATTTGCTTTGTTCATTGAAGAACCAAAAGCGCAGCCCCTGTTTGAGCAGATGGCATTCGTTGAGATGCTGCGTCAGCCCCAATTGATGTCCCAGAAAGTAGGCGCTGACCTCGACGGTTGCTTCACCGACCCGGCGACCGAACGTGGACGACTTCTCAATGATTAAAACTTTCAGGTCTGGCTTTTCCCGGAGCAACAGGGTGGCCGTCGCGCCGCCAGCGAGGGCACCTCCAATAATGACCACATCGTAGGATGAGTTGTTGGTTGCCGGGGATTTCAATTTGGTTGTGTTTCGCCCAATGAATTCGATGTTGTTGGGCTTCGACGGCGAAAATAGGCGCGCTGTTCTTTCGTGACAAGAGCGAAAAAATTGGCAGTGTCTCCATTTATAGGTCTTAAGTCCGTTATTACGTGTTGTGCTATTCCCCCTTGGCAAAACATCGACGCACGGTTCTCGGGTGGTTGTCACCGGCTCGGGAATTGTCACTTCGCTTGGCTTCGGATGGTCGATAAATGCGGAAGGTTTTCGCTCCGGACGACGCGCTTTTTCACCTGTCACTTTGTTTGATGTCTCCCGCCAACGTGTGAAATCAGCGGGACAGATTGCGTCCATCCCACCGCTTCCAAAAACAAAACTCAACCGACGCCAATCCAGTCGACTCGATCGTGCGGCGCAACTGTTACTGCACGCGACGGCGGAAGCGTGGCAACAGGCCAATTGGGAAACGGGCACGAACATTCCCATCGTTTTTGGAACGACCAGCGGGGGGATGAATTCGGGGGAAACGTATTTTCGCCAGGCAACGACAACGCCCGAGACGCATCGTTCCCAACCGCGTCGTGTCATCCATTACCAGGCACAACGTCACGCCCTCGATGTGCAGGATGCCTTTGGCTTTTCAGGTCCAATTTCCGTTATCACAAACGCCTGCGCTTCCGGCGCCAACGCGGTTGGACATGCGTGGGATTTAATTCGGACTGGCCAGGCCGAAAGAGTGCTCGCTGGCGGTTACGATGCCTTGTCGCAAATGACCTTCGTCGGATTTGATTCGCTGCATGCAATGTCGCCGACGGAATGTCGTCCTTTTGATGCCGCACGCGATGGATTGGCGCTCGGCGAAGGCGCGGCTGTTTTAAACCTCGAAACGCTTGCGTCGGCGGAAAAACGAGGTGCAACGATCCTTGGCGAAATTGTCGGTTACGGTGCTGCCAACGATCTGCATCATCTCACGCAACCACAGCCTGAGGGGAAAGCTGCTTTGTCCGCGATGTCTTCTGCTTGCAAGAGTGCAGGGTTATCACCAGACCAAATTGATTACGTCAATGCCCATGGCACGGGCACTCCGTTGAACGACAGCGCCGAAGCAGCTGCAATCAATACCTGGGCTGGCGCGCGCGTGGCCTCTCTTGCGGTGAGTTCGACGAAATCGAATATCGGTCACTTGCTCGGTGCAGCCGGAGCTGTTGAATCTGTAATTTGTCTCATGGCACTGCGCGGACAATGGATGCCCCCGACGACAAACATCCATGCGGTCGATCCCATGTGCTCCTTTCGTGTGGTAAGAAAACCTGCCGCGGCCGCGTTGAATTATATTTTGACCAACTCCTTCGGCTTCGGCGGCGCGAATGCCAGTCTCATCTTCCGGAGGTGCGCATGAAAAAAGTTTTCGTTCGCGGCATCGGCGCGGTGAGTCCGGCAGGGTGGGGTGTACCTGCCCTGGTACATTCTCTGGAACGCGGTGAACCGTTGTCGACGGAAACGATGCAGCGTCCGCTCTGGCCCCGGCCGGTTCGCTATCGCCCGATTCCAAATCCAGAATGTCGGCCCGGTTTTCTCAGTCATCCTCGTTTTCGGCGCACGAGCCTGATCAGCCAATGTGGAATGGCGGTGGTGCGCGAAGCGTTGGGATTGGATAAGTTTGGTGCGGTACAGGATTACGGACGTCTCGGCCTGATCTTCTGCGTGATGGCAGGTTGCGTGAATTATTCCCGTCGTTTCTACGAGGAAATCATGGTCGATCCTGCGACGGCGAGCCCGTTGGTTTTTCCCGAAACAGTTTTCAATGCCCCCGCGAGTCACATCGCTTCGTTGCTCAATGTCGAGGGAATTAATTACACGCTGGTGGGTGACCAGGGAACATTTCTGCAGGGAATCAGTGTCGCCGCGGGCTGGCTGGCAGATGAACGAGTGGATGCGTGTCTGGTCATCGCCGCCGAGGAAGTGGATTGGACGATGCTGGACGCCTTTCGCATGTTCAACCGCAACACCATAATTGGTACCGGTGCCGGGGCGTTGTTGCTGACTTCGAAACCGTTTGAGAACGCCGTCGAATTGAGTCGTATTACCAGTCCGCAATGTTTTTCCAATGGACGGAGCCGACGACAAGCCGTTCAGCAGATGCGATCCGAGCTCCCTTGCGAAACTCCCGAACATTTGCTGTGCGACAGTCGCCAAAATATTCCGGCACTGGATGCCGCGGAAACTGCGGCGTGGGCGGATTGGCATGGTGCACGTCTTTCTCCGAAAGCCGTCCTGGGCGAAGGATTGATGGCGAGCACCGCGTGGCAATGCGCTGCTGCTATTGATCGCCTGCGGCGCGGTCAATATGCTGCCGCGACCATTAGCACTGTGGGATCGAATCAACAGGCGATCGGGGCGCAGTTTGTTCGGTCCGGCAGTGTTTGAACGGTTGTTGCAATGACGGGCCTAGCGCGAAAATTATTTTATTTCTGGCGAGTCCTCGCCACCGGTATCGCTTTTGCCACGTTCATGATCGGCGGGTTGTTCATGGCCCTGACCTTTTTTCCAGTCGCGCGGATCTGGCCGGGAACTCCGGAGGAAAAAGGAACACGCATCCGCGGCATGATTCAATTTTCCTTCTACAGCTTCATTCGGTTCATGGCGTCGCTCGGCATTATGGGAATGGCGAAGGTGGAAGGGCTGGAAAACATTCGACGCGCCGGACCTTGCCTCGTCATTGCGAATCACCCGACGCTGATCGACGTCGTGCTTCTCGTCAGCCTGATCAAGGATTGCAACTGCGTGGTGAAACGAGCGTTGTGGATGCATCCGTTCATGGGACCCGTCATTCGCGGCGCCAATTATATTCCGAACGATAACGGGCCGGAATTGGTGCAGTCGTGTCAGGCGGGATTCAAAGAAGGCCGTCCGTTGATTATTTTTCCCGAAGGAACACGTTCCCCCGAAAACGATCTACACACGTTCAATCGTGGCGCCACGCAGATCGCCTTGCGCGCCAATGTGCCGGTAGTGCGAGCAGTCATTACCTGCACGCCTCCGACCCTGATGAGCCATCAACGTTGGTATCACATTCCGAGTCGGCCTTTTCAATTGACGCTGAAGTTCCATCCCGCGATGACCGTGCCCGAAGAAATTTTGCAAAAAGAAGAACTGCCGCAGCAGGTTCGCGCTCTGACGCGCCATTTCGAAGCGTTCTATCGAAAAGAACTCAGTTTGGAGAGGTAGGGACGCGTTCCATTCGCGTCCCAAATAGAGCCCGAACTCATCCCTGTTTTTGAAGATCGTCGCCCGCGTACGCGGTTCATCGATTTGAAGTAACCAACCTTTCGGCTCAGTCAGGGACGCGGATGGAACGCGTCCCTACCGAGTTGCCCGTGGCCGTCCGCTAGGACGTCGTGATGGTAATCACATCCGACACCGACGATTCACCACCGTTGTTCACCGCGGTGACAACAATATCGATCGTCGAATTCGCAGGCAGGTTCTCGATCGTGAAATCGAGATCGCCCGGCGAACCCATCGCGACGTAATCGCCTTCCGAGCCGTGGATCTTCGTCCAGACGCGATAGTAAGCCGCGCGCGCCGAAGCTTCCCATTTCACCGCGGCAGCCGTCGGTCCGATCAACGTCACCTTCAATCCAGTGACTTGCTCAGGCGTCTCGTCGGCACCGGGAATATTGAACCCGAACTTCTTCCAACGCGGATCGAGCGGGTCCAGTTCCATGAGGAGTTCCTGGTAGACGTTGCTGATGCGTTTGCGAAGGATGTTGTACTTCGCATCGCGATCGTCCATCGCCATGCTCACGTTTGCTTCCTGCGACGCGAGGGCATGCTGTGCATTCATCAATGCGTCATGCAATTCCTGCGCGCGCGCCGCCGTGATGATGGTGCCGACCTCCAGCGAGGGATTGTTTGTCAGGTGCGCGATGATCGCGAGCAACATGCGTTTCAACTCATCGGGCAGATTGGAAACTGCCAGCGAATTGTTGAAGCCCAGGGCCGTCCACAAGTCGGTGTATAAGTTACCGAAGATCGACTTCAGGAAGTCGCGGACCATGCGGATGAACTTCTGCGAATCGGTGATTGCTTCGAACAAGGCGGTGCGGCGGGTCGCCTTTACTTGTTTCGCCTGCTCAAGGTTGCCGCAAGCCATGATCGTGTTAGTTAGCTCCGTGACGACATCATTCTTCGGGTTGCGAAGAAGATGCACCGAGGCAATGAGCTCCGTAGTGCCAAGGATGATCATCTGCGCGGAATCAATCGCGCCGGTGATCGAGTTGATTTGTTTCTGTTTCATATGTTTTTTTCTTTCTGTTTGTCTTCCGGCTTCCAACTTCAGTCCTCTGACCTCTGTCCTCTGCCTTCCGACTTCTGTCCCATCGACGCGGTTCAGTTTCCTGGGTGGCCAGACTTCGCCATACCTATATAGGTGGAGAATCGATCTTTTTGACGTGCAACCAGGAACACCCTGGTTCAACACGGGCCATTGTCCGGTAACGAATCCGAATCAATCGAACGGGAAACAGCTTTTCATAGATCGAAAAAAAGTTTTAGGTCACGGAATGGGCCCATTCCGTGACCTTTTTTGT
>CBHTTJ010000232.1:0-8398 GCA_966095605.1 uncultured bacterium
CGGCAAAGCGGTTCTCAAGAATCGCGCGGAACGCAAGGCGCAGGCTGGAGATTAAACGAACTCCTCATCTTAAACAGAAAGGACGGCCTGATCGCCGTCCTTTTTGCTTCCTCTAGCACGAGATAGAGTTTGTTGAGGCACGTTTTGCTCAACTCTTTAAAAGCCGCTTCTTCGCCAGCCAGTTATTCAACTGATCCAGAACCACCGCAATAATCACCACGGCTCCGATGATAATCTGGCTGTAGTTCTGATCGATGCCTAGAATAACGATGCCGGTTTCAATCATCTGGATCACCAATGCACCGAGAACCGCTCCGATCGCGGATCCTTTTCCTCCGGTCAGGCTGGCTCCTCCAACGACTGCCGACGCAATCACGCGCAGTTCATAACCCTGGCCATCGCCGGAAGTCGCCGCTCCGTAATAGCCGATCGCCATCAAAGCCGCCACGCCAGCGGTCAGGCCCGAGATAATGAAGACACTCAATTTCACCCAGCCAACGCGAATGCCACTGTAACGACTCGCCACTTCGTTTCCCCCGACCGCATAAATTTTTCTGCCCGCGACCATTTTACCTAAGTAAATACTGCCAAGAATCGCCACGAAAATCATCACGAGGCAGGGAATCGTGCTCAGTCCTTCGACAGGCTCCCATTTCACAAACTTCTGGAACGACTCCGGAAAACGTCCGACAGACATGCCGTTGGTCACGACAAACGCGATTCCCCGAAAAATCGTCATCGTACCGAGGGTGATGATAAACGGATGCACTTTAAGTCCCACAATTAAGGCGCCGTTGAACAGGCCGCATACCGTGGCAATTCCCACACAGGCCAGCATACCGAGCAAAATTCCGATCGAAGAAGTGGCATTTGTTCCTTCCGGGCCAAAGTGGTGCAACACCAGGGCTCCGAGGACGGACGCCAGGGCAAAAATTGCGGCAATGGAAAGATCGATCCCGCCGGAGATAATCACAAACGTCATCCCCACGGCCATGATGGCGATAAAGCTCGTGTCCTTCAGCAGCTTCGCCAGGCTTTCTGTGTTGAGGAATTTGTTTCGTTCGACCACGACGGGCACCTTTTCGCCGTCGGCGTTCGTGGTAAAAACCCGTTCGCGTTCACCGTCAGCATTTACCTGGAACTTGGGCACTTTTACCGATCCGCCGAAAACGGTGAAAAGAAGTCCGAGCAGAAGAATCACGATCAACAACCCGCCTTCCTGCAAGCGTAGGGCCGCGCTAAACGGATTTTTGGATGATCGCATCGACGCGAGACGCTAACAAAGCTGTTTCAGGCCGACAAGAAGCATGCTAGTGGGCATTAAACCACCGCTTGATCACCTGGTATTTTTCGGCGTTTGTCTTTGGGTCCTGGTGTTTGTAAATCAAAACGCCATCGGCACAATCAAGGCCTTCCTCCACAACCTTCAGCACGTACTCGGTCGTGGTGGCACCGAGTCGACTGTGCGCCGTTGCGTAGACATCCAGGATAATCGGCATCTTTGGCCCAAAAAGTTGGCGCAAATGATTTACTTCTGTCGCCACGTGGTCGAAATTTTTTAGATTCGCTCCACCCGATTCATCGCGATACGGAAACAACACGCCGTCCAGCAACGGGCCGTAGGTCTGGGCAAATTTGGCGTCAGTTTTGGCGTAGTAACAACATGGAATGAAAGCGAATTTCGGGTTGATCGCCTGCGATGCCCGGACGACTTTGCTGAGGTATTCCGGGGTGAACAATTTCAGGTTCCACGTAAAATCGTCTACACTCCACGCCACGAGATTCGGTTCTTTCAAACTGAGCTTCGCCATTTCCGTGGCCCAACGTTCGAAATCCAGTCGATACGGTTCGGAATACAATTTGGAACGGGGCGGCGATTCGGTCGGCGGCATCAGGGTGATCCAAACGTTGATGCCTTTGGCCCGTGCCATCGGGAGAAAGCGTTGAATTTCTTCCCAATCATTCGTGTAACTGTGCAATGCCCAATGATAGGTATTCGCATGGATATCCTGCAGTTCAGCCAACAGTTTTTCCAGGTCGGCACGGTTGCCCGAGATGCGTGACGGTGCACCGTAAGTCCCCATCACATTGCGTCCCACATCACGACGCGAAAAGATCTTCATGCTCGGCGTGCCGGCGGGAGTCTGGCGTGGCGAATATAGAATAGGATACGACCGTTTCGCTTTCACCGCCGGTTGCAAACCGAGGGCAAATTGACGTTTGACGATTGCGAATTTCTCCGGCGTCCGCGCTTTTCCCTGGTGACAATAAATCATTACGCCGTCTGCGGAGCGCCGGGCGCGGTCAATTACTTCCTCGGTGTATTGCGGTGAAGATTGGTCGCGGAACCGCATATGGACGGTTGCATAAACATCTACAATGACCGGCACTTTCGGTCCGACAATTTCACGGATCTTTGCGACTTCAGATTCGACCAGTGTCGCATCGATCAAATTATGCGCTCCCGACTCGGCTTTGTAGGGAAACAAGACTCCGTCAAATAATCCTTTGTAATTAGCCCAGAATTCCGGTTTGTAGTTTCGGTAGTAGAGACACGGGATGAACGCCAGCTTCGGATTCACCGCGCGTCCTTGTCCGATCATTTTTTTGAATGCTTCCGGCGTAAACGTCTTTTTTGAATTCGCCGCAAAATCATCAATGCTCCACGCCACGAGGTTTGTCTCTTGTAAACTCAGCTTCGCAATTTCTTCCGCCCATTTTCCATAATCCTGCCGGAACGGCATGGCGTCGTGATATTTTGGCGCCGATTCGGTGGGGGGAACCACGGTCACCCATACTTTGAGATTCGCCTTGGCAGCACGCGGAAGAAAAGCATGCAAATCATCCCAGTCCGTCGCCGCATGCCAGATCAACCAATTGTAACTGTTCGCTTTGATCTCGATCAACTCCGAGAGCAACGTATCGATATCCACATGACCGTTCTTCAAACGGGGTTCACCGTCGTAGGAACCCATGGTGCCACGCAATACTTCGCGACGAATCACGGAATAGTCACGGGCATGAACGGAAAAAGAGACGAAGACGAAAAGTAGAATGGTTTTCAACAGGCGCATGCGTCCTTCAGTGGACGCATGAAGAACGCGGGAACTTCAATGTTTTGGCAGAGTTACAGAACCAACCACCTTAACGCCGCTGGCGCTCAAGAGCTTTTCGAATCGCCGCCGCCACGAAAAGCTTGCGTGGTTTTGTCATCTTTGTCCCGAGCTTGATACATCTTCTGTTATCGCACGCAAAGAGAACGATTGTCGCGGATTCTTGCCAGTCTCCATCTTCATCACGCCAAACTTTATCGATGATCTTCACGTCGCCAATGGTGGCCGGATCGAATCGGCGACGTCGTCCCGCTTTGCCCACCCCGGAAAAAATCACTGCTTCTCTCGGGGTTATCGTCACTTCGGTCTGACCACTGAGAGAAGAAACAAAATCCGCCATGAATTTCATTCCGATCACGATGAATGGCGTTAAAAATATCCAGACTCCAATCGTGACGGAAACGGTCATCGTTCGGTCGTTCAGCACTGGCTTTGGAAAAAAGGAAGGGGTTGGAAAACCGAATAGGTGCAAGGTGCTGCTGATCGCCAGTGCGACAAAAAAAGCAACAATTCCATTCCAGAAGAGCGCGTTGATCAAAGTGCGAGCGGCATTCACGAGGGACCGATGCGTTGCACCTACAATCATCGTAACGCCATCGTCGCGATACCACGCGCCGTGTGGAGGACGGCTTAGATCGACTTTTTCCAACTGATCGGCGGACGTGTCCCTTCCCAGCCTTCTTCTTTGTCGACAACGCTGGCAGAACACCGACGTGCCGTCACTGGCCACGTCGAGGCCTACTGCTTCCGTGCCGCATTTGGGACAGACCACGCTCATCCATCTGCTTTTACAAAAAGGCCCGCAGTCTGAACAGCCTTTAGAGTCCCTTGTTGATCGAGTCTATCGTGTTACTGTCCAAACCCAATCTCCCTGCTCTCTTGTTTTCGCCAGCGTTCCGTTGTCGGCGGTCTGGTTCCAGCCGACGGAATAAATCTTGTAAGAATCCACGCCGGTCCGCTGATACCGCAGCGATTCTCCACCAATCACATCGTGCGGCACCTGTGCAAGAAACTGCGGCACCAAAGCATTCAGAGTTTCGGGATATTCAGCGTGCGCGAGACGATGTCGTTCCAGTGCGCAGGCCAACTCCGCCTCCGCCATCAGATTCTGGTTGTAAGCGCCGTTTTGGAGAGCTTTGGTAAAATTCGGCAGCGTAATCGCGAGCAGGAAGTTATACGGGTTTAGGTGGCCGTTCAGTTTTTCGAGTCTTGCCGAAAAAGCATTCGCTCGTTCCGGCATGACAACCTTTCGTGAAACATCCACCGACTGCAACAGGTCCGCTTCGATATCGGTGCCATTCACCATGTTTTGGTAAAACCAACCACGCGGTACCAGGGCCATAGCCTTCGCTTCGTTATGCGAGAATGCCGTCTTGAACAATTTCGTAAGTTCCGCGGCGCGTATTGTTTCGAAGGTGTACGATGCGGCGGCCTGTTCTTCTCTCAAGGCCTGGGATAAAGGAGACAACAGGTCCGTTTCTTTGAACTGCTTCTGCAGCGTAACCAATTGGGGCTCCTGCCACGCGTGTAATCGGATACCGTCTTCGATCACGCTCGCATACACCCCTTTGATCGCACAATTAATCATCGCGGATACCAGCGTGATGGCTTTTCCTTCGGGACGCGGGATCGTGATTCGCTCGAGATCGTGAACCAATTGCAGTTCGTGCAACGCTTTTTCCGGTTTACCGAACAACAGGAAGCACTGTGCCCGTTGGCAAAGCGTCTGCGCTGCGGTTCGTAATGTAACGAAGTTCGGAAACGAAATCAGGAACGGTTGGGAGTAATCACAATCAATCCTGCTGTAGGGACGCTCCAACGCTTTGCGCACGAGATCGAAATCGCTCAGCAACGGCTCCGTCGCTTCAAGATAATCTCCCGCATACAGCGCATAGCCAAGATTGATTCGGAAGTGATTCGTCCCCGCTGCCACGACACTCAAATCATTCTTTGTATCGTACGGCGCTGTCGCATTTGTCGGCAGCAGCAAAGGCAACCACGCGCCCAACCGTTTCGCATCCACCGTTCCCTCCGCGTTGAAGGTCAACGTCAGCGGTTTGATTTCCTTCAACAGCTTCGACAGCAATACCGGCCTTTGCGATCCGACGGCACACGGCCCCACGGTTTCGCGGAGCCGAACCGCCAGCTCTTCCTTATCGGCGGCATTGTCGAGGCGGTAAACTTTCTCCACTGGTTGCGAGGCGGAGTCGGCTTTGCCGTCCACGATTTGCACATCGGCGATCAGCACAGTTTCCGTCGGCCGCGTCACTTTTCCAAATGGATCCACCGGGGCTGGACGCGGGTCCGACACCGCGCGTCGCACGAACCACTCCTCCATTTTCGGTGCCTTGAAAAAATTCTGTTCAGCGGGAACGGGTTCAGGAATGAAGCTCGCCCATTCCACCCACTGTCCACGCGCGCGCAACGCGTTCTTTTGTTTTTCCCAGGCGCGCTGGCCCCGCCAGTTTTCGATTGTGTAGAAACAGGCGATGAGCGTGATCAAAATGACGGTCCCGATCAGGAGACGGCGAAAAATCCGCCAGAGCCGATTCGGACGCGTCACGGTCGTATTGGAAGCAGGATTGGTCGTATTCATTTGGTTGTGATTAACAGGTTCTAAATAAAGTGCGGCGATCGCTGCGAGGACGGATCGCTTCGGAAGGACTCGCCAACACCGGTCCGGGCAGCGGACGTTGCACCAGTTCAGTCAGGATTTGTCGTTGCTCTTTCACGGCCGCCGCCACGGTGCGAACGGAGCTCGCGGAGTTTCTCTGCGAATGATTCATCTGCAAATTCACGGCAAGCAAAACCATCCACGCCGCAGCAAGGCCAACCCAGATGCGTCGTGAAGGCACCACTAATTCCTCCCACAATTTTCTCGCGAAGAAACAAATCAGCGACGGCGCGGCCTCGGCTTTCGATTCCGGTTTCGCCAGCCCCGCGATGACACCCTCGCGCAGGCGATCGAGCTTGGGCTCCGCCTGTTGATGACGTTGCAATAACAATTCACGTGGCGTTTTCATTCGGCTCTCTCCTCCAGCAATTTTCTCAACGCTTTCTTCGCGTAAAACAAACGGGACTTCACCGTGCCAGCCGCAGTGCCGGTAATCTCCGCGATCTGTTCCAGGGAAAATTCTTCGACAAAAAACAACAGCAACACCGATCGATGCACGGGCGGCAGTTCGTTCAATAAATTCATAAAAGCCTCCTCCTGTTCCCTTCGGATCAACAAATCGTCGGGACCCATTTCGGATTCTTCCGCGGACCCCGCTTCCACCTTTTCCATCGCGATTTCTTCCCGGGTTCCTTTGCGCCAGCGTTGCACGCATTTCTGATGCGCGATCCCGAACAGCCAGCTCCCGAATTTCTCCTCTTCCCGCAATCCGCCGATATAACGCACCGCGCTGATAAACGTCTCCTGCACGATGTCCAGACTCGCCTGTTCGTCATGCACCAGTTCGAACACATAGACATAAAGCGGCAGCTGGTAACGACGGAACAGAATGTCCCAGGCCTCTGAGTTTCCGGCCCTCGCCTCTGCGATCGGCAGTTGGTTGTGTTCAGCCATTAACAGCATTCTTGATCAGTGGAATGCACCTGTTGGAAAAAGGTTCAAAGGAAAATAACATTTTTGATCACGAATGGACACGGCAGGATTCCCGGACCGCGGCTCTCTGAGCCGCAGCGATGTTCTTAAGCTAAGCTGGCTTGAAATAATGAAAGCGGTTCGACATAGGGACATTGCTGCGGGTCACAGACCCGCGCTCCGGTTCACTGCAATAACGCAGATCAAAAATGCACTTTTATGCATGTTGCTCCGTGTCCATTCGTGGTTTAAAACCAAAACGTTGTGAAAACACTGGAACTCTCCGGCGACAAACGACGATGCCTCTGGTGCGGGAAAACAAGCGACCATCCCTTGTCCATCACCCTGCAAATGGGAAAACAAACCTGCGCCACCGTCGTCTGCTCCCCCGACCACGAAGCAGCGGTCCGCAAAACGTTTCGCTACGTGAAGAAAATGTTTCCCGTGTTTGTCGTGGGACTCGCGTTGAGCATGGCATTGGTTTTTATCGGCAAGGGAACCTTCCTGACGTGGCTGGGCGTTTTTGTGATGGGAATCACCTTTATCCTGTGTCCGTTCGTCACGCCTCAAACCACCGAATGGTTGGGACTAAAAAAGAGTTTTATCGTCGGGCGTATCGGGGGCCTCGTCATCTGTGTCACGGCGGTTTTGTCGACAACGCTGCCCGACAAAAATCCCGTCCACGTCCGGTCGAAACAGGAAGCAACGAAAGCCGCCCTCGCCTGGGTGTCGCTGATCGATGCCGAAAAGTATTCCGAGAGCTGGGAACAATCCGCTGCTCCATTCAGCAATGCGATCACCGCGACAAAATGGGCCGACATGGTGAAACCGATCCGAGCTCCCATGGGAAAACCGGTTTTGCGTAGAACAATCAGCCAGGAATACACAACAAGTCTCCCCGGCGGCCAAACCGGTGAATTCGTGGTGATCCAGTTCAAGACCGATTTTGAGAATAAAAAAGGCGCCATCGAAACCATCACCCCCATGATGGAAAACGGCCAATGGAAAGTGTCGGGATATTATATCAAGTAGGAAGAGATGATTTCTGGCTTGGATTTTATGGATTACTCAAATTCGGCGACAAAATTTAGATGACAGGCCAAAATTTCATCCCGACGGAGATCCCTTCTACGTTAGAAACCTCAATTTCGGGATAAAAATTGGCGCTGGTTCTCGATAACGGCATCATTTTCATGACGGAAACGAGCTTGTTACCGGGTAACAGAGGCATTTCCAGCGTGGAAATGAGGTTGTTACTCAGTAACAGGTCTGTTTTCGTCCCGACCGAGGGGTCTGCTGACGTTAACAGGTCTCAATTACGTTCTGGAAATGCATGTGTTACCCGGTAACAACCCCATTTTCAGGATGAAATGGAGGTTGATACCGGTAACAAGGTCATTTTCAGGACGGAAACGGGTCTGTTACCCGGTAACAGGGTGATTTCCAGAACGTAATGGGGACCTGTTAACGTTAGCAGATGTTTTTACAAGACTGTAAATCAGGGAGTTATGAAAAAAGTGCCGATTCCTCGCGGTTTTGGGTGGGATAGATTCACAGGGTTTAGAAAAAGGATGGCAAAGGCAGAAAGCTGACAGATTGACGTTTGGGCGGAACTCCCTCTCTTCGCAGCGACATGTATGAACCGGGTACATAGTGGACAGGTGTGCGGAGACATGGTGGACACATTAGGGTGGCGTAT
>CBHTTJ010000233.1:0-8353 GCA_966095605.1 uncultured bacterium
TTGGGTGACTCTCACCAGTCTTCCGATTGTCGCAAAGGTGACGGGATGGGATTGGACCAGGCCCCTCGGCGCGCCTGTTTATTATCTCATTACGCTTCCGGTGCGCTGGCTGCCGGCCACGTGGCAGATCATTTCCTTGAACTTTCTTTCAGCGGTTTGTGCTTCGTTGACACTTGCGCTACTTGCTCGATCCGTGGCGCTGTTGCCGCACGACCGAACTCGCGAACAACGGTTGCGTGAGCATGATGAATTTTCTCTCTTAAGCATTCGATGGGCATGGATTCCCGTTGTGTTGGCAGCGATGATCTGCGGTCTGCAGGTAACGTTTTGGGAGAACGCGACCGTAGCGTCCGGGGAAATGATCGATCTTTTGATTTTTGCGTACGTGATCCGGTGCCTTTTGGAATTTCGGTTAACTGACGACGACCGTTGGCTCTACAAAATGGCGCTGGTTTATGGAATTGGGATGACAAACAACTGGGCGATGGTCGGCTTTTTCCCCCTGGCCCTTGTGGCGGTGATTTGGATTCGTGGTTTATCATTTTTCCAGGGAAGATTTCTGGTTCGGTTTATTGGCTTCGGTCTGATAGGAGCGTCGCTATACCTCCTGTTACCCGTGGTGGGCGCCATGTCGGATAGCGGGTTTTCTTTTTGGGAAATAATCAAGGCAAACCTCGCCTATCAAAAGAGGATGACGTTGGGGAACCCGTTTATTGGCGGGCTCAAGTTCGATTTCCTGACCATGTCCTTGACGTCTCTCGTGCCGATCTTGCTGGTCGGAGCACGATGGACTGCGGATTATGCGGATATCAGCGCGGTTGGGTCGGTGCTGACGAATCTGATGTTCCGGCTTTTACATCTGACCCTGCTGGTTTTTTGCGTTTGGACGTTTTTCGATTATAAATTCAGTCCGCGAATTCTTGGGCGAGGAGTTTTTTCTTTCCTCACGTTATATTATCTGAGCGCCATCAGTGTCGGGTACCTTTGCGGTTATGTGCTGTTGGTGTTTGGGCATGAAGGAGAGCGAGCCTGGGGGAAATCGCGGTCTTCCTTTCGTTATCTAAATAAAGCGATTGCCTTTATCACAGGGGTGGGTGTTCTTTGCATTCCCTTTTGGCTTGCGTATAGAACTTTTCACGTCTTGAGCGAACGAAACGGGCCGGCACTAAAGACATTTGCCCGACGAATGGCGAGTACGTTGCCGGCCAATGCGCTGGTCCTCAGCGATGATCCGGTGCGGCTTTACGTCATGCAGGCGTTGGACGCCACTGAACAAAAGGAGAGAACACGCGTATATCTGAATACGGGAAGCTTATTTTCGAGGCGTTATCATAATTACCTTCGGAATTCTTATCCCAAGGAGGAGTTTTTCCATGTCGCGTTGAAGGATGACCTGACCAGTGCGCTCCCGTTGATCGAAATGATTGAACGGCTTCGACGACTTCATCCGGTCTATTATTTGCATCCAAGTTTTGGATTTTATTTCGAGCAGTACTATCCGCGGCAGCGAGGGCTCGCATTCGAATTGATGCCATTTGCAAAGGATCAACTGACAGTGCCGCCGTTGGAGGAGAAAGACATCGATGCGAACGAGGCCTTTTGGAAAGACATTTCACCAAAGTCGTTGAAAGCGCTTACGGAACTGGCCGAAACCGTCTCGGATGCGGCGATGCTCTGCACTTATTATTCCTGCGCGCTAAATGCATGGGGAGTGGAATTGCAGCGTAACAATCAGCTCAAACCCGCGGAAGAAAGCTTCTACATCGCGTGGAACCTGGATCCGAACAATGTGATTGCCCAAATTAACGGACGCTACAACGTGAATACCCAGAAGGGTAATCGAGAGCCGTTAAAAGCGGATGATGATTTGATTAAACAGTTGAATGCTTTACACGGGTTAACCCGAGCGACCTTCCAGTTTGGACCGATCGATGAGCCCGGGGCTTGTTTCTTCCTCGGAGAAATATTTCGCAACGGTGGTAACCTGCGTCAATCTGCCCAGCAATTTGCTCGTGTCGCAACGATGATGCCCGACGATCCGACTGTTCGACTTAAATTTGCCAGAATTCTTGTCGACTTGCAGAAACCAGATTGGGCATTGCTGCAGGTTCGTGATGCGAAGGCCGTCGCGAAAAATCAACCTGCTTTTGACCTGGAAATTGCTGACCTCGAATCGCGGATACTTCTTTTGAAGGATGACTTTGATGCGGCTGAAAACCTCGTCATGGAAAGACTTGAAGCAAATCTCGACCGCGAAGAATGGCATCAATTTGCATATCAATTTTACACAGTGGCGGCGGAGAAGGTGAAAGATAACCCGAACCTTTTTGAGCAGAGATTAAAGAAAGCAATTGGAATTCTCGATCACCTGATCGAATCCCATCCAGACGATCGCTACCGTCTCAATAAGGCACTCGTTCTTGCGCAGATGGGAAAACGTGAGGAGGGAATTGGGGTGCTGACGCAAATCTTAAAGAGCAATCCGCAAAACTCCGACGCGTTGGTGAATCGCGCTATTTTTAAACTGCAGGACAAGCGTTACGAGGAAGCACGACAGGATTATTTGTTGTTGGACAAAATGACCGGCGTTGAGCTTTTCCGGGTTTATTATGGCCTCGCGCAGGTAGCTGAAGGGATGAAGGATTTTCCCAGTGCGATCAGGAACTATGAAGCCTATCTCAAAACCGCGCCCCTTTTAACCCAGGAATATCGCCAGGTTTCGCAGCGCCTGAAAGAACTGCGCGATGGAAAAAGAACTTAAAGCCATGCGGGTAACGCATGTTATAACCCGGCTGATTGTTGGCGGTGCGCAGGAAAATACAGTCGCAAGCGTTCTGGGATTGCACCAAAAGGGCGTTGATGTTGATCTGGTTTCAGGACCGACGACTGGCCCGGAGGGTTCCTTGGAGGTGTTGTTTCGGAAACATCCGGGACTGCTTTCTCTTTCTCCGCATTTAGTGCGTCCGGTTTATCCCATGGAAGATTGGCGGGCGTTGCGCGATCTGGAGCAATATTTTCGAAAGCGATCTCCCGATATCGTCCATACGCACAGCGGCAAAGCGGGCGTATTAGGGAGAATTGCTGCACATCGTGCCGGTGTGCCGATTATCGTTCACACCGTGCATGGCCCATCCTTCGGAGTATTTCAGGGAGCGATTGCGAATTATATTTTTCGATCGGCGGAACGTTACGCCGCCAAGTACACAACTCACTTTATTACTGTGGCAAATGCCATGACTGAACAATATCTCGCCGCGGGAATTGGAAAACCGGAGAGATATACAAGAATTTTCAGTGGGTTCGACTTGCAGCCTTTTCTTGCGGCAAAAAATGATATCGGTTTGCGAGCTGCTTTCGGAATTGAACCGGGTGATTTTGTGGTCGGGAAAATTGCACGGTTGTTTGAACTCAAAGGGCACGATGATCTTTTTGCGATTGCTCCCGAAATCATAAAACGATTCCCTAAAACGAAATTCCTCTTCGTGGGGGATGGACCCTGGAGAGATAAATTTGAAATGCAAGCGCGGTCTCTAGGGTTGGAGAAAAACTTTATCTTCGTTGGATTGGTCCCCCCGCATGACGTTCCTAAATACGTGGGAATCATGGATGCCTTAATTCATCTTTCGCGTCGGGAGGGATTACCGCGCGCACTGCCGCAAGCACTCGCCGCTGCTAAACCTGTCATCGCCTTCGACTGCGATGGCGCCCGAGAGATATGCCTCAATGGTGAAACCGGTTTCCTGGTTCGAGCGGGTGATCTTGCGACGCTGAAGGATCGAATTGGCCAATTGGCAAGCGATTCCGGATTACGCGAACAGTTGGGTTCGAAAGGAAAACAACTGGTGGAGAAAAATTTCTCAGTCGAGCAAATGGTGGAAAATATCCATGCTCTTTACGTCCGTCTTTTGCAGGAAATGCGGAAAACAAAGTGATTTCGTTCCCGTTCAACGTTTATCTCATTGCGCTCGCAGGCGCTTTCGCTGCGACGTTGCTCTCATTCCCTTTTTGGAGATGGTTCTGCGGGAGAATCGGTCTGGTCGATGATCCGGGGCACCGAAAGCTCCATGACACAACGATTCCGCTCGCGGGCGGTTTGGCTGTTTTCACGGGTTTATTGCTTCCCATCCTGTGTGGCGTAGCAGCAGTTAAACTGCAATGGTTGAATTTACATGCCGCAAACCTTTTGCACTACGGGCTGCATCGCCGTCTCCCTCAACTGGCTGGAATTGTTTTTGGTGCGTTGGGAATGCTGCTGCTTGGATTAAGCGATGACAAATGGGAGTTGAAACCCGCTTTGAAATTTAGCGGACAGCTGATCATCGCCATTTTGGTCGCCGCATGCGGAGTTCGGATTACTCTCTTTGTTCCCAACGTTCTTTTCAGCTATGCCGTGACGGTCTTGTGGATTCTCACCCTGACCAATGCGTTTAACTTCATGGACAACATGAATGGGCTTTGTGCCGGCGTTGGGGCCTTGGGTGCCTGGTATTTCGGTTTGTTAGCTGCGGCTTCGGGACAGTACCTCGTTGCACTGATTGCTTTTCTTGTCGTGGGAGCTTTGGTTGGCTTTTTGCCGTATAACTTTCCGAAAGCGTCCTCTTTCCTGGGAGACTCCGGCAGCCATCTAGTTGGATTCCTTTTGTCGGTGTTGGCGATTCTACCGCACTTTTTCACGCCAAAGAATCCCAACACCATCGCCGTTTTTGCGCCGTTACTGGTGTTGGCAGTGCCGTTGTATGATCTGCTCTCAGTGGTGGTGATTCGCTGGAAGCTGGGGAAACCTTTTTATGTGGGAGACAACAATCATTTATCTCACCGCCTGGTTCGTCGCGGACATAGCAAGACCAATGCGGTTTTGCGCATCTGGTTGTTCGCTGCGTTGACAGGAGCCGCTTCTACGATGCTATTGCTCTAACTGACCCGCCTATTCCCACTCGATGGTTCCGGGCGGTTTGCTGGTGATATCGAACACTACGCGGTTGACCCCTTTTACTTCATTGATGATTCGGCTGGAAAGCTTTTCGAGCAGATCATACGGCAGTTTTACCCAATCGGCGGTCATGCCGTCCTGGGATTCCACCGCACGAACAGCGATCGTGTAATCATAGGTGCGTTCATCACCCATCACGCCAACGCTGCGAACAGGCAGGAGAACGGCGAAGCTTTGCCAGATTTTGTAATACCAATCTGTGGTCTTCATTTCCTCAACCACGATCGCATCGGCATTTCGAAGGATTTCGCAACGTGATGGAGTGACTTCTCCCAAAATACGAACAGCCAGACCGGGGCCTGGGAATGGTTGGCGAAAAACGATTTCTTTCGGCAGGCCCAATTCCAATCCCAGTTGACGCACTTCGTCTTTGAAGAGGCAACGGAGTGGTTCGATCAACTCAAACTTCATGTTCTTCGGAAGACCGCCCACATTGTGATGACTCTTGATCATCGCCGCCGGGTTGCCGGCAATGGGCACCGATTCGATCACATCAGGATAAAGGGTTCCCTGTGCCAAGAACTTCGCTTTGCCGGCCCGTTTGGTAGCCGATTGAAAAACTTCGATGAAAGTCTTGCCTATAATTTTTCTTTTTTTCTCTGGATCCGTAACCCCTTTGAGATTCTTGAGAAAAATCTTCGTTGCGTCTTCGTATTGAAGCTTGATCTGGAAGTGACGGCCGAAAACTTTTTGCACAATCGCCGCTTCATTCGCCCGCAACAGGCCATTGTTGACGAATATGCAGGTTAACTGATCGCCAATCGCTTCGTGTAAAAGGGCTGCGGCGACACTGGAATCAACACCGCCACTCAAACCAAGGATCACACGTTCCTTACCGACCTGCTGGCGAATTTCCTTCACTGCCTGGTCGACGTAATTGTGCATGTTCCAGTTTTTTCCACAGCCGCAGATACCATGGACAAAATTGGCGATGACTTCCTTGCCGCGTGGTGTGTGGACCACTTCTGGATGAAATTGCAAACCATAGAACTGCAATTTGCGGTTTTCGATCGCGGCGTAAGCGGAGTTCTCCGTGGCGGCGACCGGTTTAAAATCTTTTGGGAGCTTTGTCAGTTTATCGCCGTGGGAATTCCAAACCTGCATTGCCGCCGGCAGCTTGTTGAACAATGGACAGTTGTCGTCCTTGATGGTCAGGGTGCCTTTGCCGTATTCGCGTTTTTGCCCTGGCTCCACTTTTCCACCGAGGAACTGCGCCAACAATTGCACCCCGTAGCAAATGCCGAGGACAGGGATGCCGAGTTTAAAAATTGCTTTGTCTGGCATCGGCGCGTTCTTTGCGTAAACGCTGGATGGTCCGCCTGAGAGAATCAGCCCTTTCGGCTGCAGCCTGGTGATTTCTTCCGCCGTCGTGTTAAAGGGGAGAATGGTGGAATAAACATTGCACTCGCGAATACGGCGAGCGATCACCTGGGTGTATTGGGAACCGAAGTCGAGGATGACAATTTGTTCGTTCATCGAAATGAAGGGATGTTCTTTGCCTCAAAAATTTTGTTTTGCCAGAAAAAAGTTAAGCCGCAGGTGATAGCCTGCGGCGCGGGAAAGGGAAAGCGATTATTGCTTAACAATCTTCACCTGGCCGTTACTGGCGTCATATTCTAATTTGGTTCCATGTGGGGTTGGCGGAATCATGGAAAGATATTTTTTGGATACCAGCTCGTTCAGATCCTTCGGATAACGCCCTTCGCCGACATTGAACTGCTCGATGGCGGAATTGACGGCCGTTACATCGATTGTTTTTTCTGCATTCTGCTTAGCCTTGGCAGCCGCTGACAAATAATCCGTCGGAGCAGAAACCACGCTGCCACCGGTTTCGGTTTTTGGAGCGGGAGGCGTCGCTTCCTTTTTTTCAGAGCAACCCGTTCCAAAGAGAGCCACGTTCAACGCAACAGCGATTGCGCAAATGAATGCTGGTTTCATGGGGGAAATCTAGGCCCATGGAGAAAAATTCCAAGCAGGAAACAGAAAAACCGTTTCTGTCGACCCGCGGGGCTGAAAAAGGCTGTGCTCCTCTTAAGGAGCATTGGTGCTCGCGGCGTTCGTCGAACCGCCTGAAGTGGCTGGCGGAGTGGATTTCTGTTCGCAGCCCACGAAGGTGGCGGTCATCAAAGCAATAAAGGCTAACGTGATTAATTTTTTCATGTAGCAAGCCTTTCGCGACGACAATAGAAAATCAATGAGTGCCGGTTTTTATTTTTGACTGAGGGAATCCTTGACCAGTTCTTTGGCGCGTTCGACCAGTCGGATGTCAGATGTCAGATCCCCAAAGCGCAGCGGAGGCATGCCGCTTTGCTGGGTGCCCAGAAGTTCTCCGGGTCCCCTTAATTTCAAATCTTCTTCGGCGATCCGAAAACCATCCGTGGTCTCTTCCAGGATTTTTAGCCGACGCTGAGCTTCTTCTGTTTTGATGTTGGAAATCAGGATACAAAAAGACTCATGTGCACCGCGTCCGATTCGCCCGCGCAATTGATGTAACTGCGAAAGCCCAAACTGTTCCGAGTTTTCAATCAACATGATGGTGGCATTCGGCACATCGACGCCTACTTCAATCACGGTGGTTGCCAACAGGACTTGAATCCGGTTAAGTCGAAACGAATTCATTACCTGTTCTTTTTCGTTCGACTTTAAACGACCATGCAGCAGCCCGACGTGAAAGGGAGACGCCAGTTTTTGCAAGGTTTCAAACTCTGTTTTTACAGCCTTTGTTTCACCCTGTTCCTTGTCTTCGACCCGCGGATACACGACGTACGCCTGACGCCCTTCTTTTAACTTCGAGCGAATAAAGTCCCAGACTTTCGGCAATTTGTCGGAAGCCCTGACGAAGGTTTTGATCGTTCCACGCCCGCTGGGTAAACGGTCGATGATGGAAATATCCAGATCGCCGTAAAGCGTCAGGCCGAGGGTGCGCGGAATGGGCGTCGCAGTCATCACCAGCAGGTGAGGGTAGTTTCCCTTTTTCAGGAGACGTTCTCTTTGCGCGACGCCGAACTTGTGTTGTTCATCAATAATCACGAGCCCAAGTTTTTCTGGCGTAAATCCCGATTCGATCAGCGCATGTGTGCCAATGTAAATTGCCTGTCGCGCCGTAAACAAACTTTGGTGTTTGGTTTTGATCTCGGAAACGGTCTTTATGCTGCCGGTTAGCAATTCCACGTCCACGCCCAAAAGTCCGAACCACTTTTGAAAGTTTCGGAAATGCTGTTCGGCAAGAATTTCGGTGGGAGCCATCAAGGCAACATTGAAACCACTTTCCAAAGCCATCAGCGCACTACATGCGGCGACCGCTGTTTTGCCCGCACCCACGTCACCTTGCAATAGGCGACGCATCGGCACATTGCCGGACAT
>CBHTTJ010000234.1:0-8344 GCA_966095605.1 uncultured bacterium
GGTGGAGAGCGATTTCCTCACGACCAACCAAGTATATGTCTCATCGGAATCCACATTCGAAAGCCTTGCTCGCGTTTACTCTTATTGAACTTTTGGTCGTGATCGCGATTATCGCGATTCTCGCGGGGATGCTTCTGCCAGCTCTAAGCAAAGCGAAAGACCGTGCTATTTCTATTGACTGTCTCTCCAATCAGAAACAGTGGGGTCTGGCGATGAAGATGTACACGGACGATAATCAGGGAATTTTTGCATACGAAGGGCAATCGGGAGCCCTGAATGCAGGCTTCAATCCGACGGCCTGGTATAATATGGTCTCTCCGTTGGTCTCGCAGCCTCGCTTGCTCGATTTGTATTTGAACAGCAACATTCCTTTGCCGGGAAAGAAAAGTATTTTCATGTGTCCTGGGATTCGCAAACAGCCGACCTACTCGGTGAATATCGTGAATCCATATTTTGCCTACGGCTTTAACAACCGGATGGATCCGAATGGTTCCGCGTTTTTCAAAATCGAACAATGCACGCAACCCGCCGACACAATTATTTTTACCGAAGGAGCCGAAGACACCTTCCCTTCATCGTCCGGGAAGTACACCACTAATCGCCACAGTTCCATGACCTCCGCCAATCTTGCATTTGTGGACGGCCACGCGGCTTTAATTAAGACCAATGATTTTCGCCGTACTAGCGCCGAAGATGGCGTAGGCACCGCCGGAGATACCTCTGCATCCACCCTGGAGTGGTCGAAAGGCTACCGGGTTCATTGGTATCCATTCTCTGGTGCTGAAGAATAATTTCAAAAAACACCGATCAGACCGATATGAAGAATAAGTCCATCCTGGCGCTTGGCGCCAGTCTCCTTGCCGCGTCGCTCGTGCAACAGTCACACGCACAGATTGTGATGAGCGCTGGAACCTACACCCAAAACTTCAATACGCTCGCCACGAACGGGACAACGAATCCCTGGGTCGATAATTCTACTCTGGCCGGGTGGTATGCGTCGCGAGCTTTGCCGGTCGATTCGAATTCTGTAGCGGTTTACATCGCCAGCCCAGGATCGAGTACAACCGGTGCGCTCTACAGTTTCGGAAGCACCGGAAGCAACGATCGTGCGCTTGGTGCGATTGAATCCAACGGAACGGGTGCTTTGGCGTATGGATTACGACTGATGAATGATACCGCTTCTGCCCAAACCGATATCAAAGTGTCGGTCACTGGCGAGCAATGGCGTAATGGCGGCAATACGACGGCGCAAAAGATATTGTTCTCCTACCAGGTCGGTACATCCCTGACGAACTCGGATGCCGCTGGTCTTTTAGCCTGGAGCGCGTTGACATCCCTCGATTTCACCGGTCCAATTGCGACCGCATCCGCAGCGGCTACGGACGGTAACGCGAGCACGAACCGAACTGTCTTTAATAACGTGACATTGCTCGGCGTCACGGTTCCTCCTGGACAAGAGTTGTTCTTGCGTTGGTACGATGCCAATGACTCAGGAAATGACCACGGTCTGGGCATCGACGACGTGTCGGTTTCGTTCACTGCGACCAATGCCGTTGACACCGCTCCGAGTATTATCTTCCAACCTCAAAATCAAACAAATGTGCAGGGAAGTACCGCTACATTTTCGGTCACGGCCGGAGGAACGTCGCCACTTTCCTATCAATGGTATTCAACTGGCTCATCGTTTAATAATTCCGCAGCGACCAATGCCATCATCAGCATCCCGTTTGTTAGTTTGACCTCCGACACGGGCTATTTTGTTGTGGTGAGCAACGCGTTGGGTACCGCCACGAGCGCTGTCGCGACTCTGACGGTCACGCTTCCTCCGCCTCCGGTCGTCACCAATATCGCCTATTTGCACACCTTGTTGGATACAACCAATTATGCTCCCCAGGACACGACTAATCTCTATAGCGTTGAAGGCGTAGTAACGACTCATACGAATATAACGACGCCCGGAAATATTTCTTTCTTCGTGCAAGACTCCACCGGCGGCATTGTGGTCTTTGAATCTGGGACTAGCACTTGTCCGGCAGCTGGTGATTGGGTACGGGTGGTCGGATCCCTGGCGAACTTCAACGGTGAGTTGGAATTCGCTCTCAATATTTCCAACGCCAATCATTCAATCACGGTTCTTAGCAATAGTGTTCCCCTCCCAACGCCCGTGCCATTCGATTTCGCAACCCAAACAAACGTCCCGTACATGGAATCGTTCGTTGAAGGAAGACGCGTGATTGTATCGAACGCTTTCTTGCAGAATGCGGGAAGCGCGAATGGTTTCCAGGCGGGCAGTAACGTCAACCTGACGAATGTTGATGGAAAGATTTTGGTCTTCCGGGTGGATGCCCGAGTGATTGAGTTGATCGGGCAACCGATTCCTGAAGTCGCTACTTTGATTGGAGTAATGGGACAATTCGATCAAAACGCCCCATTGACCAACGCTTACCAACTGTTTGTTACTCGGTTAGCTGACGTCATTCCGACTGTGCCTCAGGTGCCTCTAAAGATTACTAAAACCTCAACGAATACAACCGTCTCATGGAGCGCAGTTCCAGCGGGCTTCTCGTTGGAAACCACTCCAAGTTTGTCTCCAACCAACTGGCAGCCAGCGGTTGGAACCGTTGTCGTGACGAACAGCCAAAATGTCATCACGATTACTCCGACCACCAACGGATTCTTCCGGGCGGTGGGACAACGGCCGTTGTTCTAATAACTAAATTTTTAAATCGAAGGCGGAACGAAAGTTCCGCCTTTTTTATTGTCCGATGCGTAACCTGTTGCCGCCTGAAGCATCTGGGAAAGCATCACCATGAAACGTTTATTGAGCGCGGTGGCGGTGTTTTTGTCCCTTGCGACACTCGGGCAAATCCAATCCCAAGCGGCTGAGGCGAAGCCGAATATCATCTTTATCCTGGCCGATGATTACGGGTGGGGAAGCGCCGCAGGTTTCGGTGGAAAGGGACTGCGCACGCCGAATCTGGACAAACTCGCTTCGCAAGGACGTGTTTTTCATAACGCTTACGCCACAGGCTCTGTCTGTTCTCCAACTCGTTATGCCGTTATGACCGGACGTTATTATTGGCGAACGAGTGTGAAGGACGGAATGGTGTTGCCGGGCGATTGCCCGCTACATATCGAAACGAATCGCACGACATTGGCGTCGCTGTGCAAATCACAAGGATATCGGACGGCGGCAATCGGCAAATGGCATCTCGGCATCGGCGTCAACGGGAAAACCGATTGGAACGGTTCATTGAAGCCGGGGCCGTTGGCGGTAGGCTTCGATTATTTCTTCGGGCTTGGTGCCAACATCGGCAATCCGCCGGGTTATTTTCTTCAGAACGAACACGCCCTCACGAATCTTGCGAGCGGCGGGATCAATGTGCACAAGGAGCCGGAGCGTGTGATGTCGAATCTGACTGCGCAAGCCGTGGCGTGGATCGAGAAGAAAGAGAAAGCGCCGTTCTTTCTATATTTCACTCCCAACGCCGTTCACGAGCCGATTGTCCCGACGAGTGAATTTGGCGGGAGCAAGTTTGGGAAATATGGTGACTTCATCGAGGAACTCGATTGGGCAGTAGGGCAGATCACGCAAGCGCTGGATCGAAATCAGTTGGCTGAAAATACGTTGCTGATTTTTTCCAGCGACAACGGTGGCGTTGTGCATACGCAGAATCCGAGTGCGGGCGCGGCGATGAAGGCAGGGCTGGCAATCAATGGCATTTTGCGCGGAGGAAAGCATGACATCTATGAAGGCGGCTTTCGTGAACCGTACATTGTTCGTTGGCCTGGAAAGGTGCCAGCGGGCACAACCTCTGACGAAGTGATCAGTCTTTGTGACACACTCGCAACCCTCGCCAGCATTCTCAAGGTTTCCATCCCTTCAGGGAATGGCGAGGACAGCCTGGACGTCAGCAGCGCCTGGCTTGGCGTCAACTCCGAGAAGCCGGCGCGTGAGTCGATTGTGATGCAGGATGCTTCCGCGATTTATGCGATTCGACGTGGATCGTGGAAACTCATTGAACGAGAAAACCCGCCCACCTTTGCCACACGCGGTGCGAAAGGGGAGCGACGGAAAGCCAAGGCGAGCAAAACCGCCGTCCTCCACGATGAACTCTACAATCTGACGAAGGACCCTTCGGAAACCAAAGACATTGCGGCGGATCATCCAGAGATTGTGAAACGCCTGCGCAAGCTTTTGACCTCCATCCGCGATGAGGGGACCCGCCGCTGACCAATGGCCTCCTTTTCGTCACTGACCCCGTAAAAGGAAATTTCCTGAAGCCAATGCCGCAATCTTCCCCGATTGTGCTTTGACGCGCCGTGGCGTTTTGTAACCAAGTTCATTTTTGAGAATGCCTTGTTGGCGTTTTCAGAACTCAACCTTCGTTATAAATATTATGAAACTGAAACAGATGTTGGCGATTGCAACCTTCGGCTTCCTGGCCGCCACCGCAGCGCAGGCCGAACACGAGTATAACTGGAGCATGAAAGACCGGTTTGCCTACACTCATGAAGGAGAAGTTTTCCTTCCCAACGAATTCTCGTTCGACGCCTTCGGGACTTACACGAGCACACGCCGCAGTTCCGTACAGGATCTGTTTACGCGCAACCTGCGTCATGGAACATGGGGCGGGGGCGTAGGAATCAATTATTTCTTCACGAAATACATCGGTATCAGCAGCGATGTTTCTATTGGCGACAATGGCAACCGCTTCATCGATAGCGCGATGGGAAATCTCGTTTTGCGGTTACCCATTGATCCTGCTCACCTCGCTCCGTACATCTTTGGCGGTGGTGGTGGAGTGTTCGAGCCCAGTACTGAATGGGCGGCGGATGCTGGTGCGGGTATCGACTTCCGGATTAATCATTGGACGGGAATCTTCGTCGACGCTCGCTACGTGTGGCCGGAAAATGTCGGTGATTACGGCCTGTTCCGTGCGGGCATGCGGTTCGCATTTTAAGAATTTGTGATTCTCGAAAGCCGCAGTTTTCGACTGCGGCTTTTTTGCAATGTAAACTCAGGCCGAGGCCTGAACGACAAACCGAAACTTATTTGGCAGGATGGAACTATGACGATCACGTACGAGCAGATCGCCCAGCGCGCTTACGAAATCTGGGAAAGGGAAGGAAAGCCGGAGGGCAAAGAACAGGAACATTGGCTCAAAGCGGAAGAGGAATTGCGCCAGGGCGATTTGAAAAAGCAAAAAGGCCGCAAGATCACTTCGCGTGACCCGGCAATGTTGAAGACGCCGCGTGGGGAAAATCTTTGAGGAATGGTGGATGGGCTTCTGACTGATTAGGAGCGAATTGATCCAGGTTCAATCGCTTCAACAAAAGTGTCGTTAATTTCGCGGGTCTGCCCTACAGTCCCGCCCATGGCTGGGACCGCAGAACGTCATTACACGGGTGCTCAAGGGCGTCACTATCACGAGACCAAACGCGGTATCCCGGAATGCGCTTTGCCTTGGATCGCACAATCGCGGGCCCGCAAAATCGCCCCTCACGTTCATAGCACCGACCTGGTTTTTGAATATGGCGTCGGTTCCGGATGGAATCTTGCGGAACTGAATTGCCGTAGACGCATTGGCTACGACGTTTCTGAATTTCTCGACGAAACACTCCGCGGTCGAGGCATAGAATTCATCAAAGATACCAAATGGCTGGATCGTTATTCAGTCGACGTCGCTCTCTGTCATCACACGTTGGAACATGTGCCCAACCCTCCGGCAGTCCTCCAGGAATTACATCGTGTGTTGTGCGCGCACGGGAAATTACTTCTCTATGTGCCCTATGAAAAGGAAACGAAGTATCAGCACTTCGATGTTAATGAACCCAATCACCATTTGTATTCCTGGAACGTACAAACTTTGGGAAACCTGGTGACGGAAGCAGGCTTTAAAGTTGTCGAAGCAGGCCTCGGAGAATTTGGTTACGACCGCTTTGCCGCGTCGTGGGCGGAGCGCTTGCGCTTAGGAGAGAGCGGTTTTCGTTTCATTCGGCGCCTGGTGCAAGTGGTGAAGCCCATGCGAGAAGTGCGGGTAATTGCGGTGAAAACCGAAACCGTTCCAGAGCCAAGAACATCTAGGCCAGAATCGCCTTTACCACCTCGCCGTGAACGTCCGTCAGGCGGAAATCGCGGCCCGCGTAGCGGAAGGTCAGCTTTTCGTGGTCGAAACCGAGCAGGTGGAGAATCGTCGCGTTAAAATCGTGCACATGCACCGGGTTTTGTGCGATGGAGTCGCCAAAATCATCCGTCTTTCCATAAACCATTCCGCCTTTCACGCCTGCTCCGGCCAGCCAGGAGGAATAAGCATGATGATGATGGCTGCGGCCTTTGCCTCCTTCATTGGTGGGCGTTCGACCGAATTCCGTGGTCCATACTACGAGCGTGTCGTCCAGCATTCCGCGCGACTTTAAATCTCTCAGTAACCCTGCGACGGCCTTGTCGACATTGCGCGCGAGTGGTTCGTGCGTCTGCATGTCGGCATGCGCATCCCAATTGTCATGCGAACCGACGTCGATCAATTCGACAAAGCGGACGCCGCGTTCCACCATTCGACGGGCGACGAGGCATTGCCAGGCAAAACCTTTGCTACTGCCGCGTTCCAATCCGTAAAGCGCGAGAGTTGCATCGGTTTCTTTGGAAAGATCGAGTACTTCAGGCATTTCCTGTTGCATGCCAAAAGCTGTTTCAAATGATTTGATGCGAGCGGCCAATTGCGAATCACCGGGGTGACTGCGAAGATGCTTGCGATTGAATCGATCGAGCAGGCCAAGTTCGAGTTCCTGAATCTGTGGGGTGGGGGAGTGACGATTTAGATTCGGGACTGGTTCATCTCCCGGAACGACACGCGTTCCCTGGTGACACGCCGGAAGGAAAACGGAACTCCAGACCTGACTGCCGGCGTATGGCATCTGCGGCGCGAGCACAACGAACGAAGGAAGATTCTGGTTTACAGTGCCAAGTCCATAGCTGACCCACGAACCGATGCTGGGACGCGGAACCGTTACCGAACCGCAGTGAATTCCAAGGGTCGCCTGAAAATGATCGATATGATCCCCGTGCATTGAACGAATCAGACAGATATCATCCATGCATTCGCGAATATTCGGGAAAAGATCGCTGACTTCCGTGCCGCATTTTCCACCGGGTTTGAAATCCCACAACGGAGCCAGGTAACGAGGGCCATCCGGCTTCTTCTGGGATTTAGGTTCGTTCGCAGCTTTCGAAAGACGCGGCTTCGGATCGAAGGAATCCATGTGGGATACCCCGCCACTCATGTAGAGGAAAATGACTCGTTTCGCTTTGCCCGGGAAATGAGGCTTCTTCGGCGAAAGAGGGTTGGTCTGGTCCAGGAGAGGATCTTCGGCCATGAGATTCTGCAGAATGCCCGGTAACAACAGTGAACCGGCCGTCAAAGACCGAATCATCTGCCGTCGTGTAAAACCGGAATTGGCGTGTCTCATGGGACGAATAGAAGACGTGCTGAACTGGACGAACATTCATATCAGGAGTTACAGAAATCGCAGGCCTTTGTTACAATTCACAAAAAACTGGCTTCAGGTTCGAGGTTTCCCCGGGGTTGATTTTTCAAACTGAGACTTGATGGTAGACTTAGTGTAAGGATGAATGTTTTAGAACACTCCACGGTCCTTCTTGCTGAAGATGACGAAAACGACGTTTTACTGATGCAACGCGCTTTCCTGAAGGCGCGTCTCGCGAATCCTCTGCATGTGGTTCGCAATGGGGAGGAGGCAATTTCGTATCTCCAGGGAAGCGGACAATATGCCGACCGGAACAAGTTTCCGATGCCATGCCTTGTCCTGCTGGATTTAAAAATGCCAAAGCGCAATGGCTTCGAGGTATTGCAATGGATTCGATCCCAGTCAACCGTTCGCCGACTGATCGTCGTTATTTTGACCGCCTCCAATCAAACGCCCGATATTAATCGCGGCTATGAACTCGGCGCCAACTCCTATTTGGTTAAACCGCCCGACATGGATACGTTGCTGGATATGTTGCGAACAGTGCAGGGTTATTGGCTTTTCCTGAATCAGGTTCCAGAGATTGAGGATCAACCTTGCGGGGTTTAGAGGTCGCCAAAAGTAACTTTCGGGAAAGCAACCTCACCTTAACCCTCTTCTTCCCGGGAGAGGGAACAGCGGAGGAACACGTTTTCAGGTTGTGATGCCGTTCGGCCATGACAATGTTCGGTCTTTGCATAAGGCTGAATATAATTCTCCCTCTCCTGGGAAGGAGAGGGCCGGGGTGAGGTTGGTTCTGTGCGGAGACTATTTTGACAATAGTCGTTCCAATAAAAAAGCCCTCTCCGTGAAGAGA
>CBHTTJ010000235.1:0-8175 GCA_966095605.1 uncultured bacterium
GCCCTTTAGTTCCGTAATCAGGGTTTCGTCCAAACAACCAAATGAAAACCTACTTGGGACTGGGTCCCTCAATCCTTGTTGGCACGTTCTTTTGCCTTATTTTGATCAACCAAGCCATTGCGCAACCGACTCCGCCTCCATTACCGGAACCGCCTGGAGGATCGTCCACGAATTACAATGGAGGTTACCAAACCAATATTCCAGATCCGCCGGATGGCACTGGAGGTGAAGGCGAAGACGAAAATCCAGTATACTTTCCTGCATATAATTACACCAATGGCCTTTGGTTGGAAATCATCACCAACGATGTGGAGTACGCTACGTCCTATCTCAATTTGCATGGAACTGAAGCGGGGAAGCACTACGAGATTTGGACTAATCCCAACCTTTCCAGCAATGTCTGGTCGTTTGAGACGGCTCTCTTTGGTGCGACGGATGTGACGCCCTTTGCGACCGCTAACGGCGAAAGAACGAATCTCTTTTACATTGCTACACAGTCGGCTGAACCTGTGGCCATTCAATTTCCGAGCACATATGTGACTTCGAACACGTTGGTGGGAACAATAACCGGTGGGCCAGTTGATCAAATTGCGTTTTTGGTTAACATTACAAATTTTACGGGAGCCACTTGGACAAGTTTTAGCACTAATCCAACTGTCACCATCGGAAGCGCCAATGGGACTTACGAAGTTTGGTTTGGGTATTCGCAAAATGGAGTGACCAATTGGTCTGCAACAGAAATTGTTTTGGATTCAGTTCCGCCAATCTTGACGATCACCAATCCGATCTCCTCCTCTACGGAACGTCCGATTGTTCAGATCCAGGGCTTTTGCAATGAAGACATCCATACTCTTTTCTACAGCATCACGAACACCGTCACCAATGTTGAAGGGGAGGGGTTCGTAATGTCACAATTTTTCGATACGAATTTATTCAGAACGACGACTAACTACTTCCAAATTTTTGACGTGAAACTTGTCCCTGGAACAAACCGCGTCGTGGTCGTAGCCGCTGACCACGCAGGAAATATCTCAACGACGAATCTCGATTTTACTTTCAGTGTGGCCGGGGACACAAATGCTCCCGTCTTTGCCGTTGATTGGCCTACAAATAACGCGCAGATCATTGGAGATCATTTCACTCTTCGTGGGCACTTGGATGATCCAACCGCTCACGTAGTTGGGCAAATGGTCACGAATGGAGTTACAAATATCTTTACCGGAGAGGTGGACCGATCGGGAAAATTTTGGTTAAACGATTTGCCGATTTCGAGTGGAACAAATTTAATTACCGTGATTGCCACGGATGCCGGAACGAATTTTTCATCTCAAACTATATCGGTTCATCCGAGTAGCCTTATCATTACGGTGAGCGGCATGCAGAGTTTACCATACGGTGACTATATTTACGGAACGATCGGTTCAACGAATTATACGCTTTGGGTGAATGGACACCCAATGACAACATATAGTGCAACGCAGTGGGGCGGTATAACGGAACTAGATCAACCAACGATTCAAATCAGAGCTTATCCTTCTGGGCATGCGCCTGCGAACGGGGGAGGAGGGTCCAATTCGGAACCTGCGAATAACAATCCATCTGATCCGAACGCAGAGGATATGGAGTTTTCGCAACAAATTGAGAGCCGCATCAAAGGGAAATCGTTCCATCAAAAATCCGTGGAGAGGCGATGGACCGCAGGTGGTGCACTCGATTATATGTCAGAAGGTCGCACGGATTGGGTAGCCGGGGTCGGCGAGTATGCCACGAGCTATACGGAATATTATATCGAACCGCATGTCTGTACGTATACCAACCTGTGCCCAGGGCCAACGATCGAGGGTTGTTCGTCTTCAAGCGGTGGTTGGAGCCAGTCGGGTTTTTGTTTCCTTTCGGATGTTGGAACTCAGGAAGTTAGTTCCTATCATTACCGCGGCGTTGGAGTGATTCCTCCATATTACAACTTTGGTTGCGGCGAGTTGCAACGAAGAGCTTCGAGTGAAATTGTGCTCGAGACTGCAAAGGACAACAGCGCGAATGAAACCGAAGGATATGTCATTCACGTTGATTCTCGAGATTTGGCATCTGTGCAAGCCATCAGTGATCCGGGGGATTTTTCCGATGTACCTGAGAATATGGCGTCTCTGAATCCGGGCGAAATAACCATCATGGGACGAGAATTGGATAGTGATGGCAATGTCTACGTCGAGCTTCAGAAAAATCAAAAACATCCTGTTGCTCCAGTGCCAAAGAAAAAAGGTAACTTTGCAAAGGTGAATGTTACAGTGGGACCGCCCAAGGTCGTTTCAATGACGTGGATACGTCATCCTCATTTTGGTAACACTCCAACGCTGAAAAATATCCAAGACCACTTCAATAAGGGTGCGACTAATCTCCTCGCCAAGGATGATGATGGAGTCCTCACGGATGCGGATGCTAAAAAACAAAATAAATGGAAAAGCGATGATGTGCCTCTTTATGTGAAATTTAAAATTACGCAGTCACCTCAAACATGGGGAGACGTTACTACGAATATCAATGGGACAAACATCACATTTCATTTTGCAGCTACAAATTATTGGGACATCAGAATTGAAAATGATGCTCGCGATCTTCTGCGCTACGGAAATTTTGCCAACATTAGGCAAGTAAAATCCATGTCTTGGGACAACAAGGTTGTCGGCGGCAAAACTACGTTAGGTTTGGATAAAATGATTATAGATGAGGAATCTGCTCCGCTTACTTGTATTCATGAATGGGGACACATGTGCGATGTTGATCATCGTGGAGAACCAAGTAACGCAAGCTCTGGTGACCCTTTTGAGGACGCCAAGGCTATAATGTATTTCTTTCCGTATTCGGAAAGTGTCGAGATAAACCGGGACGAGCGGCAAACAATAAAAAACCATTAGCAGTATGAATAAATTTATTATTTTGTGTTTGACTGGTTTCGTAGTCCTGTTTGCCGGTTGGTATTTGTTTTTTAAACACTCAAGAAATGGAAATAATCTGGCTTCTCAAAGAAATCTTGATGGCCGCGCCAATACAAACTCTCCAACTTCTTTGGCATCTGGGGCGGAAGGTTCAATGTCTCATAAACCGCTAAGCAAATCTAAAACGGTTCCAGCTAAAATTAGGGGTCTTTTGGAAAATCCTCACCAGATTCATGACGTATCTTTCTTTTTTAACACGTCTCCAAGCGACTTGGACTCCTTAACGCAAGCTTACAGGGAAACTCCTTTGAGCGAACGGGGGAAATTGATCTATGCATTAGCCGCGACTGGAGACAACTCGGTTGCTGCGTTGTTTAAGTATACTTTGGTTGAGGAATTTTCCGGCGCGGAGTTGAGCAGGGAAGAAGAACATGTCCTTGGAAACATCCTTTTTGCATGTGGATTTTTGGCGGCTAAAAGCGACGAAGCATTTAATTTGCTGCGTGGGACAGCCACTTATGACTTTTGGAAGTCCAATCTCCATTGGACTTGCCCAAACGGTTATGGTGATGCAGAAGGGCTTTTGGTGATCCGAAGTATGCAAGCCCTTGGTTACAGCGGGAGACCTGAGATTCCTGCAGTTTTAGAACAACTTAAAACTGAAAATGAATCACATCTCGCTTCAATTTCGGGCGCGTTCGTTGATTCAGCATTCAACTACCATGTTCGGACAGAATATGGCATCGAAGGAGCCATAAAGAAGCATTTTTTCCCTGACGATACCGATAAGCAATTCATTGCTTGGGAACGCACAGATAACGGCAAACAGTGGCTGCAATGGTCACTTGGAATGAAAACGAACGCAGTTCCTGTCCAGTCAAATCAGCCATGAAGAAGGCAATCTGGATTTCCTGTTTCGTTTTTCAGTTGCTACTGACTGCTTATGTTTCATCAAATGAGCAATCTTTGGAATCGAAAGTTGTAGTAAAGGCGAAGGAAAGCGATTTGTCAGAACCAAACCCTTTTGTCCAAAGGAATAGCCATACCGACTTTTCTAAGAGGAGGATTGAATTTGAAAAGTTTGTGGATGGACCGAGAGGTGTTCCGGGCAATCAAGAAATCGCTGCATTAAACACAGAAGATGTTGACGTTGTAAACACTCTTTACAAACAGTCACCTTTATCCAGTAGACGCAAGTTGACGTGGGCTCTAGCTGTTGTGGGTAACGATTTGTCGGTCGGTTTGCTTACAAATGCTCTTGTGGCTGAGTTCGACGGAAAAAATTTATCCCAAGTCGAGACCGATGTTTTGTACGATACAGTTCAAGTTCTTGGATTTCTGGCTAGTCAAAGCGAAGCGGCGTTTAATTTCGTCAAGTCCGGCACCGATTACGAGTTTTGGAAGCAGAATCGAAAGTGGGCCGGCGCAAGCGATTACTATGGTGGCACGGAAAGAATTCTTGTAAGCAACAGTATTCTTGGCGTCGGCTATAGTGGCAGAACCGAAGCTTTAATATTACTGCAAAACTTGGCGAGGCGGGATGCGCTGTACGTTTACAACATGGCTGGTTCGATAGCCACGGCGGCGTTCTACCAGGAACGCGCTGCAGCATCTGGCCCTGCCGATTTATTAACGATGCACCTTTCTTTGGATGAGAGCGGGGAGAAATATCAGGAATGGATCGAGCGCACGGAGAACGGAAAAAAGTGGCGGGAATGGTCCACCTACGTAAAAGGGCACAAGCCCGACAATATTAAATAACCAGAGGTAGAGTGTCGGCCACACCTCAGAAGGTGCGAAAAAATATATCCTTTCCGTGTCAAGGATACCGAATCAGGGACGGTCCTTTGTATCCTCGACAAAAAGGGAACCGTTGCCAGTGCTTGATTTGATCAAATTTCGTTCGGATTCGGGATTTTCTTTCTAAACTCCTCAAATTTTTTTCTTCTTTTTTAGATCACTTTTTTCTTGTCAGGTTTTCAACCGGCTGCAAACAGGGGCTGAAACCTACTAAAAAATTCGGAAGATTCTTTTTTTCTACTGACACGGTTTGTCAGTGGTGTCGTGCCAGACTCATTCCCGTTCGATGGAGTGCAAGTCGCTCAAACGAATACGCGAAGACCGGGATGGCCCCAATACCCCATTCCAATTACGGGCCTGACAGACACGCTTTTGATGTCTGTGGTCGACAGTGATGCGCTTCGTGCGCGCCGCAAGGCGCAAAGTTCAATGTTTCAAGTTTGAAGTTCAAAGTTGAAACAGTGAACCGCAGTAATCAGTAAACCGCATTGGAGTCGCGGATTGGTTCTCATGAACCGCAGACATGGTGTCTGGCTGGATTGGAGTTGAAACTGTCTTTCAACGCTGATTCGCACCGTAAAACGATGCAAAAGAGAAAGAAAAACATATGCAAAAAACAATACCTGCCACAAATACAGAGCTGCTGGCCATGGCTACGGACATGTCCATTGGCACGAATGCACATCATGCGACGGTGCCCATCGTCATCAATACGAAGGTCAACATCGATGCTGATATTCAATCGCTCGTCGATGCAATCATGGCCCATGGCCTGGGACGCACTGAATTGAAGGACCGTCGTGATACGGCTCGTCAACTGGTGTTTTCCACCCGCGCGCTGCTGATGTTCGGCCGCGACAGCCTCAAGCTTGATTTCGGCAACGAATTCAACGAGCGCTGGCTGGCCCTGGGTCACAATAACTCATTGGTCATCGACGCCGACGAGGCTGTCGTGCTTCAGTTTCTGCGCCACTATAAAGACCATCTGCAACGCAATCCGGCGGCTGAGATACCAGTAAAAAATTTCACCGCGGAGAATCTTGGGGATTTGTGCGAGCAGTTAACGGCTGCACGCGGCGCTGTAAATCTTCAGGAAACGGTGGTGAGTGACCTCATGACGGTGCGTGATGAGAAAGCGAAAAAGCTGCGTAAACGTGTTCGCGACGTCATTAACGAATTGGACATGCGTCTGGACCCTCTGGATGATCGATGGCTGGCCTTCGGTTTGAATAAACCAGGTGCGGAGGAGAAGCCTGAAATTCCGATGAACGTTTCGGCGATTCTGATTGGCCCAACGGCTGCGTCAATCAAATGGGACGCTTCTTCGCGCGCCGGATATTACCGCGTTTGGATGAAGGTCCACGGCTCGGATGCGGAATATGCCGCGATGGGTTCACCAGCCGATCTCGATTTCACCCTCGAGAATCTGCCTGCCAACTCGACCGTGGAGATTGTCGTCTCAGCCGTTAACAGCGGCGGTGAATCAGCAAAGTCGGAAGTAATTACGATTACAACGCATTAACAACCCAATGATCCCTGAAAGGGGGACGCAAAAGGAAACCATCAAAGCCGTCTGGAGCGATCCGGACGGCTTTTTTATCCCAAAATCAGGTTCTAAGAGGGGTTTGGATCGCAACAGGGCAGGGGAGTAAGAGCGCGTCGGGGAAAGTTGTCTAAAATCGGGGCATTTTTGTAACATCTTCATGCGACTGTTCAACCCGGGGCTCCCTGCTAAAGTTTCCGACTGTTACCCAAGATTTGTCTGTACAAGATGCTCCGCATCCCCCCAAAAGGAGCTTTTTGTCCCGACAAAACGCGTAAACCCTAAAAATGAAAACATACCTCAGTCATCCACGAACCAGGAAAGTGGTTCCGTTGGCCGTGACGCTGGGCTTAATCAGCTCCGGTGTTTCACAAGCCAGCACAGATTACGGTCCGGCCATTTGGAAATGGGTCGCCTGTAATTACAGCACGTCCGGTTATGGTCATAACTTCGTCGTCATCCACGACATGGAAGGCTATTACGCCTCTTCAATGTCGTATCTCTCCAAGTGCAGTACTTCTGCCAGTATTCACTACGGTGTGAACGGCAAAAAAGATAGCAGCGGTGATAATCCGGCTGGTGAAATTGCCCAGGCTGTGCGTGAGGCTTATTATGCCTGGCACGCTCGTTGTTGGAACCATTACATGTGGGGGACTGAGCATGAAGGTTTCGCCAGCAACCCTGCCTGGTACACGGACGCGATGTACAACGCGACCATCGGCCTGCAAACCCACTTGATGAACAAGAACGGTAAGACAAAAGACCGTAACCACGTCATCGGCCATAACCAGAAGAGCTATCCTGGCTGGTCCACCTGGGTTAACGCGAATTACGCTTTTTCTCCGACCTGTAACTCCCACACTGACCCAGGACCTTACTGGAACTGGACCCGTTTGATGAACGGTATCAAAGGTGTGGCTTCGACGCCTTCCGCTCCGAGCGGTCTCGCTGTGGCGGTGGTTTCTTCCAGCCAGCTGAAGCTGACTTGGAAAGACAACTCCGGCATCGAAAGCGGCACGAAGATTGAACGTTCGACCTCTTCCACCAGCGGTTTCTCGCAAATCGCCACGGTCGGTGCGAACGTTGTGAGCTATACAGCAGGCAGTTTGGCTTCTGGAACACGTTATTATTTCCGTGTCCGTGCCTATAACGCTGCTGGTAACTCCGGTTATTCCAATACGGCGAATAACGTCACGAAAGATACCATCCCGGCAGGTGCTACTAGCTTGACGGCGACGGCTGTCTCCAGTGCTCAGATTAATCTGACCTGGGCGTGCGCCGCTGGAAATGAAGATGGTTTCAAGATCCAACGTTCGACTGACGGAACGACGTTCACTCAGATCGCAACGGCTGGCATCAATGCCACCAGCTATTCGAGCACCGGCCTCGTTGGCAACACCAAATATTACTACCGCGTTTATTCCTATAACACGGCCGGTAACGGTGCTGCGTCCAACATCGCCAGCGACACGACGGCTCCAAATCCTCCGACGGCTTTGACGGCTGTTTCGCAAGGCGGCGGTGCTACGACGTGGGATAAGGTGAACTTGAGCTGGACTGACAACGCGAACAGCGAAGTCGGTTTCAAGATTGAACGCGCGACCGCTGCCGCGGGACCGTTCACCCAGATTGCCACCAATGCTGCCAGCGACACGACCTATACTGTCACTGGTTTGGCGGCGCAGACGGCTTATTACTTCCGCGTGCGCAGCTACAATGCGAATGGTAACTCCGTTTATTCCAACGTTGCTTCCGTGACGACGCCCAATGCTCCGCCAGTCTTGACTGCGATCGGAGAGAAGAGTGTTGCTCCAAATGCGACCTTGGCCTTCACTGCTGCCGCTACGGATCCGAACAAAGTCGTGACCACGACGACGTTCGCTACGTTTGAAGGCACTG
>CBHTTJ010000236.1:0-8085 GCA_966095605.1 uncultured bacterium
TCCGCGCCAGAATTTTTGTCCGTCATGGTGCTGGATTGATTCCAGGTTGTTGAATGATAGCAGGTTGCGGATGATTGCGCTGGCTCCTCAACGTTTTCGAAGGAATAGAAAGCCTCGCAGAGCAGGAATTGTGGTTTTAGGAACCTTGGCCCGCGGAAGCGGTAGGGGTTGGATACTCTGGAAAGTCAACTTTCCGGGAAAGTTAATTCCCGAAAGAAGTTCTTAAGGCGACTTTTGGCAAACGTTCGCGACAAATGGTTTCAAGACTTGAAGGGCAATCATCCACCCTTTGAAACAAAGTAACCGCACACCGATTCGCAGAAGGGGCTATTCCTCAGTTTTCGGCAGAATAAAGCCCTTGTCGCTGCCGTCGAATTCTTGCACATTGCGCCCTTTCAAATGACCATTCGACTTTTGCTGTTGCTTTCGGCTTTAGCCCTTCCACTCCACGCCCAAAACGGAGACGCCAAAGATCGTTCGGGGGAAAAGCAAATTGATCCCATTCCTGCGGAAAAGATTCCACCCTCCCCTGTTCTCAGCGGCGAAGATGCTTTGAAGTCGTTCAAGCTCGCGCCCGGCTTTCGCATCGAACTTGTCGCCGCCGAACCGCTCGTGCAGGAACCGGTTGCCATGGTTTTCGATCCCGATGGCCGGCTGTGGGTCGTCGAAATGACCGGCTATATGCCGAACGCGGATGGCATCGGCGAAAACAAACCCGTCGGTAAAATTGTCACTCTCGAAGATACGAACGGCGATGGTCGCATGGACAAACGAACGGTCTTCTTCGAAGGCCTGGTAATGCCTCGCGCCCTTTCACTCGTGCATGGCGCCGTTTTGGTCGCTGAACCTCCCCACCTTTGGCTGTTACGCGATACCGATCACGACGGCAAAGCGGATGACAAAACCGAAGTCGCGAAAGATTACGGCAATAACACCAACCCGGAACATACCGCCAATGGATTGATCTGGGCGTTGGACAATTGGATCTACAGCGCGGACCACACGGTTCGTTTCCGCGCCATGCCGGAAGATGAATTCAAACGTGAACCCACTGCTTTTCGCGGACAATGGGGCATTTCACAGGACGATTTCGGCCGCTTGGTTTATAATTCCAACAGCGATCAATTCCGCATGGACCTCGTGCCATCGCATTATTTGCTGCGCAATCCCAATTATCGCACGCCCGTGGGTTTGAACGTTGATCCGATTCACAACCAGGCCACTTTCCCCGTTCGCATGACACCTGGTGTGAATCGTGGGTATCGCCCCGGAGTTTTACGCACCAACGATGGAACGTTAACCGCCTTTACCGCCGCGTGCGCGCCAACGATTTATCGTGGTGATAATTTCCCCAGCGAATTTCAAGGAAACGCATTCGTGTGTGAACCTTCGGCAAATTTAATCAAACGAAATGTCCTCGTGGAAAAAGATGGAGTCATGACCGGATATCAGGCCTACACGAATGCCGAATTTCTGGCCTCGACGGACGAATGGTTCCGCCCGGTCAATTTGAACAATGGTCCCGATGGCGCGCTTTATGTCGTCGACATGCATCACGGCGTTTTGCAGCACCGCATCTTTCTCACTTCCTATTTGCGTCGCCAATCGGAGATGCGTGGTCTCGATAAAACTGTTGGCCTGGGCCGGATCTACCGTGTTGTTTACGAAAAGAACGAGCTGCGCAAAAACGCCAAACTGCCAAAAGATACAGCGGAACTCGTGAAGTCTTTATCCAGTTCCAATGGCTGGCATCGGGATACAGCACAACGATTGTTGGTGGAACGCGATGATAGCCGGGTCATTCCGGCGATTCGCGAAACGGCTTTAACCGGAAGAACACCGCTGGCACGTCTTCAGGCATTGTGGACGCTCGAGGGGATGACGGCGGGCCTGGACGAAGCAACCCTGTTGCAAGCATTACAGGATCAACATCCAAAAGTTCGCGCGGCGGCGATTCGACTGAGCGAGCCTCTTTTGAAAGGAGCCGCCAAAGAAAAAATTTTACAGCGCCTGGTTCGCCTGACGAACGACAAGAGTGCCGATATCCAACTGCAATTGGCGTTCACCCTGGGAGAAGTGGAAGATCCCCGTGCTGATCTCTGCCTGCAATTGATCGCCGCGAATTCCACGGCGAATGTTTATATTCGCGACGCCCTCCTGACCAGTTTAGGGAAACGCGAGTTGGAATTCCTTCAATCACTCTTGAATCAAAAAGAGGTCTGGGACAAATCAAAACCCGGCCGCGCCGGACTTCTCAGTGGTTTGGCCCAAGCCATTTTCTCGGAACGTAAAACAAATCGGATCGATCAATTGTTATCGATCACCGCCGCCGCGCCAGAGTGGCAACGCGCAGCTTTGCTGGAAGGACTTACGGGCAAAGGCGCACCGAAATTCAAACTGGTTCATTTCACCAGCCAGCCTGCGGGCTTCACCGCTTTGAAGGCGATCACTGATAAGGACACGGTTTCTGCCGTGCATAAGCTCGAGAAACTTGTGACCTGGCCCGGACAACCTGGCTATGTCGCGCCGCCGGTGCTCAAGCCGTTGACGGCAGAGCAACAGGCTCGTTTCAATAAGGGACGTGAACTCTTTGCGACAACGTGTGCCGCGTGCCATCAGTTAACAGGCCTCGGCATGGAAGGTCTTGCCCCACCGCTCGCTGATTCAGAATGGGTTCTTGGACCCGAAAATCGCCTCGCTCGCATTGTCCTGAGCGGCGTCAAAGGGCCAATTCAAGTGAACGGCAAGAAGTTTGAACTCGAAATGCCGTCGTTGAACAGCCTCGACGATGAACAACTGGCTTCGATTCTCACCTATATTCGACGCGAGTGGGAAAACACCGGCGATCCTGTGGAACCGTCGACCCTCAAAGCTGTTCGTCAGGAAACCGCTTCGCGCAACGAAGCGTGGACCGCGGCAGAGCTTTCGAAGGTGAAATAGTTACTTGGTGTCGGGAATCACCTTGGCTTTTCGCAATTTCTGCAGCTTCGGCGTGATGACAACGTCGCAGTATGGCTTGGTCATGTTGCGACGGTAGTAATCGTGGTGATAAGCCTCCGAGGAATAGAATTTTTTCAACGGAACAATTTCCGTCACGATTGGACTCTTGAAATGCCCGGATACGGCATTCTTGGACTTCTCGGCGGCCGCCTTCTGTGCTTCGTTGTTATAAAGAATGATGGAACGATACTGCGTTCCGGTGTCGTGCCCCTGCCGGTTCAAAGTCGTCGGATCGTGCGCCTCCCAAAATACCTCCAATAATTGATCGAAGGAAATGGTCGCAGGATCAAATTCAATCTGGATGACCTCGGCGTGCCCGGTATTTCCGCTGCAAACTTGTTCGTACGTTGGATTTTCCGTGGTTCCGCCGGCGTAACCAGACGTCACCTTCTTCACGCCGTTAAGCGATTGAAAGACCGCTTCGGTGCACCAGAAGCAACCGCCGCCAAAGGTGGCGAGTTCCGTCTTAACAGGGGCGGTATTCGTGGATTCAGGAGCAGCATTCATAGAAAACGACAAAGTTAGCGTTAACAATAAAACAGGAAGCATGGACCAGCGGCACATCCTCCAACTAAGCCGCAATTTCCCGTTTCGCAAAAGATTTTTTCTGCATAAGCTCCGACCCCATGGAAAGCACCCAAGCCCGGCGTCAGTTTGCCAGCGATAATTACTCCGGCATTTGCCCCGAAGCCTTCGCCGCGCTCGCCGAAGCCAACCAGGGACACACCCGCAGTTACGGCAACGATCCGTGGACGGACAAGGCGGCCGATTTGATCCGCGATATTTTTGAAACGAAGTGCGAGGTTTACTTTGTTTTCAACGGCACTTCTGCCAATTCCCTTTCGCTCGCTTCGATGTGCCAGTCGTATCACAGCGTTCTTTGTCATGAACAGGCGCACATCGAAACCGCCGAATGTGGTGCTCCGGAATTTTTCGCCAACGGCAGCAAAGTTCTCTTACTCGAAGGCAAAAATGGAAAAATTGATCCCGCCTCCGTTGAACCCGCGGTCAAAAAGCGAACAGACATTCATTATCCCAAACCTCGCGTCATCAGCATCACGCAGGCGACCGAAGCGGGAACAGTCTATTCTTTAAATGAGCTGACGAACCTGATCGAAACCGCGCGAAGCTTCGGGCTGCGCGTGCAAATGGATGGCGCCCGATTCTCTAATGCAGTTGCGGCCCTCAATGTTGCTCCAAAAGAAATCACCTGGAAACGCGGCGTGGATGTCCTTTGCTTCGGTGGAACCAAGAACGGAATGGCGGTCGGTGAAGCAGTGGTGTTCTTCAATCTCGATCTGGCCCGGGAATTCGACTATCGCTGCAAACAGGGCGGACAACTTGCTTCCAAAATGCGTTTCCTCTCCTCGCAATGGGTCGGAATGTTGCGCGACGGGGCATGGCTGCGTCACGCGGCACACGGCAACAAGATGGCAAAGCTCTTTGAAGAAAAATTACAGGCGATCCCGAATATCAAAATTTCGTTTCCATGCGAAACCAATTCCGTTTTCGCCCATATGCCCGAACGCGTCATCAAAGGGATGCGCGACAAAGGCTGGCAGTTTTACACACATGTCAGTCCCGGGGATTGCAGGCTAATGTGCAGTTGGGATACAACAGAGACGGATATCAACCAATTCATTAACGATCTGAAAAGCCTTAATCCCTGATTTATGGACATCACTGAAAAGACCAGGAAATACGTGGAAGAGGATTTGAAGCGCACAAAAAGTTTCTTTTCCGAATTCAAACAATTCGCCATGCGCGGCAACGTCATTGACCTCGCGGTCGGTGTCGTCATCGGTGGCGCGTTCGGAGCGATCGTCAACTCGCTGGTCAAAGACATCATCATGCCGCCCCTCGGCAAGCTGACGGGCGAAGTAGATTTGTCGCAACGTTTCTGGGATTTGTCCGGCAAGCCCCACGCCACTTTGAAAGAGGCCGTTGAAGCGAAGGCTCCCGTTATTACGTATGGCGTCTTCCTCAACACGATCATTTCTTTCATCATCATCGCGTTCGCGGTTTTCCTGTTGATCCGGTTTATCAATAAGCTCTATCCGAAACCGGTTCCGCAAGAGCCCGCAAGCCCCACGACGAAAGAATGCCCGTTCTGCATCTCAACGATTTCGCTGAAGGCGACGCGCTGCCCGCAGTGCACGTCGGAGCTGAAGTAAATTTAATTAATAAAAAAAGAGGCGCCCATTTCTGGGCGCCTCTTTTTATTTAAACTTTAAATCAGGCGAACGCGACTTTGGTGGTCGGCGCGTCGTCTTCCCAATTCCGCAGCGGCTTGCTGCTGATGGTCGCAACGTCCTTGATGGAAATCTGGCGTCCGAGGGTCTTCGGACTCTTCACATCCACTTCGGAAGGATTGCAGGTTTGCTGGCTCACCTTCTGGTGCGGTGCCGATTTATATTTGATGTAAATCGTCTGTGGCGTATCCGCTTCGAAGAACAGGATGCGCGACTTCTCGGGAATACAGAAATATTCCTTGTTCATGATCGTGCCGCCGAAGGTGAAGCGTTTCAAATAAGTCGCTTCGCGATCGGTGTAAGCACAGGTGAACACTTTATCACGATCCGGAATGCCACAGAAAATAAGGTCCTGTCCGACGAAAATCTTTTCCTGCAATTCCGTGACTTTGTAGTGACCGTCTTTGAAGACGAGCAACAACTTGTCGAATTTCGTGCAGTCCATGCGGAATTCTTCACCGGAAACCTTGTAACCGATGTAGCCCGATTCACGATCATAAGCCACTTTGAATGCCTTGAACGCCACTTCCTTCGCGTCGACTTCATCGTAACGACTCGACTTGGTCAGGCGCGGATACAACGGTCCATACTTCTCCAGCAATGCTTCGAGATGGCCGATGGCATATTTCGTAACGTTCTTGAGCAACTTCTCCACTTCGGACAACTCGCCTTGAACCCGTTCGATTTCCTCGCGATGTTTGTTGATGTCGAAGAGAGAAATACGGCGTATGCGAACCTGCAGCAAACGATCGACGTCGGCGTCGATGATTTCGCGATGCAGTTCTTTCTTGAACGGTTTGAAACCTTCGTAAACCGCCGCAAACACCGCTTCATTCGTTTTGCATTGCTCGATTTTTTTATAAATCCGTTCTTCGATGAAAATACGTTCGAGCGTGCGGAAATGAAGGTCGTCGTTGAGCTTGTCGCGCTTGAGTTCGAGTTCGCGCTTGAGAATGTCCACGAGCTGCGCGGTGTTCTCGCGCAGCACTTCCGACACCGTCATCTCAACCGGGCGATTCTCTTTGATGACAATGATGCGACTGGAAATCGGCACTTCGCAATCGGTGAACGCATGCAGCGCATCGACTAATTTCTCCGCGCTCACGCCTTGCGGCGCTTTTACTTCGATTTCCACTTCTTCCGACGTAAAATCGTTTACGCTCTTGACCTTCAGCTTGCCTTTGCGGGCGGCGTCTTCAATCGACGCCATCAAGGAATCGGTCGTGGTCGTCGGCGGAATTTCCTTAATCGTCACCGTCGATTCGTCTTTGATTTTGATCTTGGCGCGAACCTTAATGGAACCTTTGCCATCCTGGTAATCACGCGCGTCCATCAAACCGCCGGTGATGAAGTCGGGCAATAACTTGAACGATTCCTTTTTGAGGATCGCAATTTGTGCCTGGAGCAATTCCGGGAAATTGTGCGGAAGTATGCGGGCCGACAGACCGACCGCGATACCTTCGGTGCCAAGCATCAACAAGAGCGGCAACTTCGAAGGCAGTGTGATGGGCTCCTTGCTGCGACCATCGTAACTGGGAACAAATTCGGTCAGCTCATCATTGAAAATTTCGGTGCGGGCAAGTTCCGTCAGACGGCATTCGATGTAACGAGGAGCAGCCGCCGGGTCGCCCGTGAAGACGTTGCCGTAGTTCCCCTGCCCTTCAATCAAGTACCGCTTGTTCGCGAGCACGACGAGGGCGTCGCCGATGGAAGCGTCACCGTGCGGGTGATACTTCATCGTTTCGCCGACGACATTCGCCACCTTGATGAAGCGTCCGTCATCCATCGTTTTCAACGCCCACAAAATGCGGCGTTGCACCGGCTTCAAGCCGTCGCGGATGTGCGGAATCGCGCGGTCACGAATGACGTAGGAAGCGTATTCCAGAAAGCTGCGGTCAATGCGGCGATGAATCGGGAGCTCGATCTTGCCCGGTTCGAACGGGCGATGTGCGACTTCGACGGTTTCCACCTGCACATGCGTTTCACCGTTGCCGTTCTTCGCCGGTTTGTCTTTGCCATCGCCATTGGCTTTCGCGGGGGCGGCGCCCTCGATCGGCAAGTCGGGTTGATTCTCTTCTTTATTCTTCTTCGCGGCCATAACTTGATTAATCGGACTGCGACGTTTTTAAACATCGCGGAAAATTAAGGCGAGAAAGTAAAACACGTTCGGCGAGTTGGCGAATAGAAATGTTAAAGAAGGGGCAATTTAAAAGTCCGGCGGAGCGCGCCTGTGTTGGGCGGTGGGGGCCAGGCGCAGCAGGTCGATATAGCAGCTGGCTCTGCGCAACCAGTCGCCACTTCCTATCGGAGCCGCTGCGGCTGATGCCCCCCCCCCACACACACCCCCGCACCATTAATTGGCTGACTAGTTACTCATTAAATCTTGAATCCCACCTCGCCGTCGAAAAACTCAAACGTATGTCCAACGGAAAACCAGCCTGGCGATTTGTCTCCTTTAAAGAAGCCGAAGCGGAACCTGTTCCGCCCGGCAAGATGCACCACTGGTATTGCAAGCCGGGGATGGTGGCCGATACCAATCTCATGTTCGTCCGTTGTTTCCTGGAACCCGGTGCCGCTCATAAATTCCATTTTCACCCCAAGAAGGAGGAAATTCTCTATGTCCTGTCCGGCACGGCCGAACAGTGGGTGGAAAAGGAGAAAAAAATCCTCGGCCCCGGCGACTCCCTTTACCTCCCGGCGGGAGTGATCCACGGCACATATAATATAGGCAAAGATCGCCTCGAGTTCCTGGCTATCCTCTCCCCGGCCAAGAGTGAAGGACCGGTAACGGTCGAAGTCGGCGATCAGGAACCCTGGAAATCGCTCCGATAAG
>CBHTTJ010000237.1:0-8022 GCA_966095605.1 uncultured bacterium
CTCTCCGATCACAATCCAACGTAACGGTAACTGCCGAATGGTTAGCTCCGCCTGGTTCGGTCGGAATAAATGTTTCCGTCTGACGCTCGTGTGCACATTTTTTCAGGCACTCCCCGACCCAAAAATCAGCACGTAACAAACGGGAAATTTGTTGTGGAGGAAATTTTCCACTGGCTAACATTTTGCGCGCTCGAGTGGCAATAGATCACAAGTTAAAAGTTTCTTGCGATCGAAGGGCGATTGATCGCAGGAGTTTAGACGACCGTGATAAATCCGTTACATCCGAAAGATATTCATTTTCATCCTGACGTTCTCCTTTACGTTGAAGATGACGTGGGCTTTGTGGACCTGTTTCATTGCGCCTTACAACAAGGCAAATTCAAGCACCGTGTCATCCATGTCAGCGACGGAGAAGAGGCCATTACTTACTTTGAGGGAAGAGGAAAATACGCCAATCGGGATGTATATCCCCTTCCCTGCCTTGTTCTCCTGGATTTAAAAATGCCGCGCGTCAACGGCTTCGAAGTCCTGCAATGGATTCGACAAAAATCTCCCTTCCCGTATTTGCCGGTTGTTGTGCTTACGGTTTCCGAAGAAGTCCGAGATGTTTCGAAAGCCTATGCTCTCGGCGCGAATTCTTTTTTGATCAAACCTCCGAGCGTGGCAGAACTCAGTCAGATCATGACGAACATCGATCACTACTGGTTCCGTCACAACATCTCCAGTCGAGGGATCAACCTTCGATAGCCGGTTTCATTTGATCAATCTAAGGACCGTACCCGCGATAGAAACGACGGGTGAACTGTTGTGCACCCGCGTCGTTGATCTGAAAATTGCCGTTATTGTCCGCGGAAACATTCATCAGAAAGTCCCACGTCGTCAGGTTGGTGCTCGCCTCAATTGTGTATTGCACAGACGCACTGCCTGAACCCAGCAAGACGCAGGTTCCATTCGCCAGACGCGTCACGGAGTTAAACACCGGTGGCGTGCTCGACGTCACCTGGGTCAACACCACGTCATTTCCATCGCCTCCCACGTAACTGATTTTAAATTGTCGATTGCCGACATTTAACGTTCCGCCTTCCGGCAGACCGCTGAAGGTACCGCTAATGGCATCGTTGCCGTCATTTTGGATAATCACAAATTGATTGCTGAGTCCGGAATTGAAATTCACCACCGGCGTCAACGCTCCGTTTAAATTAACCGTGCCAACGACGCTCAACTGATCGTAGTTGGTCGCGGCGGTTCCATTCAGTTCAATCAGAAGAGATGAAGTGGAATTGCAAGCCAGGTTCCCCGTCGTGAGCTTTCCTGGACTCGCCCCGGGGCTGATGACACCGCTCGTGGACGTAACCTTACCGACCGTACCGTTACCACCGAGCACTGCCGGACTCAGCACGTCGACAGGACCGGATTGCACACCATCAACAATTAGTTTTCCTCCGAGAATCATCGTGTCGCCGGAATAGGTGTTGTTTGCTTTGAGAGTAAACGTGCCGGTGCCGGTTTTTACCAACTGCGCTTGCAAAGGACTTCCTGTTCCCGTGATCAAACCACTGAAAGTCGTCGATGTGTTGTCGCCACCGGTCGTCAGAGTTCCATTACCTAATTTGATGGTGCCGGTTCCAACAACGGAACCGACTATTTCACTGAAGCCGTTTAGATCCAAAGCGCCAAGAGTGTCCGAAGCGACCGATGCAGCATCCACGATTTGATTGTCGCGCAACAGGCGCAAGGTACTTCCGCTATAGACACCATTGGTGAGAACGATATTGCCCGGAATGGCGACGGCGTTGGTTTTCGTCAGTTCGAGCACGCCATCCTTCACAACGGTTTTACCTGCATACGAATTGTTGCCATTGCCCCCAAAACTTAGCAGCCCGGCACCCAGTTTTTTGAATCCACCCGGTCCATCAATTACCCCGTTCATGTGGATCGCTTCATTGGTATCCGCGACATCAATCGTAATATCCGTGGCCAGGGTAATTTTTCCGAGAAGAAGATTGGTGCTGATGCTATTCAAGGTGATCGTTGCTTCTGAAGGCGCGCCCAGGCCACTGAGAGTGATGTTTTCCATTAATCCCGAAACACCGGCAAGACCGAGCGACGCGCCGGATGAAATGGTCGTATCTGCATTGGTTGTCCCGAGCGAAGACGGATTTTTCACCACCACCATGCCTGTATCAACGACTACGGCACCGGAAAAGCTATTGCTGGCACTCAGATTTAAAAAGCCGTCGCCCGACTTGGTAAAACCGGCCGGGCCGCTTCCATCCGCAATTTCACCCGAAATGCTCAGAGCTCCGTTGTTCACGCTAATCGCTGTTCCAGGTTCAAGCCGGATCTTTGGCTGGATCGCCGCCTGCCCCATACCACTTAAACTTCCTGAAATGGAAAATACGCCCGTGGTTCCTTTAATAACGGCATTGCTCAACATGACGTTATTCGCGCTCGTGGAAAAGTTCTGCACATCGAGCGACCCCGATTTATAGCCTGTAATATTCGCAGACGGCGCGAGTTGATTATTCGCCAGCAAGATCACCGAATCTTTGTTCGTGGTGGTGTTCCCGATCAAAAGAGAACCCACGGCGTTCGTTCCAACGCCACCGGAGACTTTCGCCAGCCGAAGCGTTGCATTTCCCGCCAATTCAGTGGTTCCGGTAAGATTGTTGGCCTGATTCCCGGCGAAGATAAATGTGCCGCCGTTCGTCAAGACCACGTTCCCGCTTCCGTTCAACAGTCCGCTAAATGTCATCTGAGCGGGGGTTTGCAATGGGGCAACGCCAGCATTCATCGCAAAAGTAACAGGGCCATTCCAAATGTTCGTTCCAGAGAAGAGCAATCCCCCTTGTCCACTTCCAAAGCCTGACAAAGTCAAAGGTTCATTCACATTGACCATGGAACCAACGACGAGTTCGCCCGTTCCAACGAAAGTTCCAGCATTGGTTGTTCCCAACGCATTCGTGTGCCCGATCGAGACGCGGCCTTGATTCACGAAAACTGAGCCAGAGAAGGAGTTGGAGGCTGATAGATTCACCGTGCCAGCTCCATTGAAATTTAGATCACTCGCAATTCCCCCATCAGTGAGCTCCGCCATAAGTTGTAATGTCGCACCCGCACCAACCGTGACTGCTCGATTCCCATTTAACGCAATTTTTCCGGAGAGGGAGTTGAAGAATGTTCCAGAAATAGGGGCCATAATATTACCATTCATCGTCAGCACGCCACCACTTGTCGAAACCTGGCCGTCTTCGAGAACTACGTGTCCAACTGTATCGGAATTTCCGTTGAGGTCGAACAGACCGGTATGCCGTACCGTCACCTGCGCCGCGTTGGCGATTTGATGGTTCGATAATAATTCAACGACATCAGCGCCCGCTGTGCCACTCGCCTGCCCTATGATCAATGCACCAGGAACGGAAATAACGCCAAAACCAAAAAAAGACTTGTTAAGCTGCAGCTTCCCTTTTGCAACCTGCGTTGTACCACCGTAAGTGTTCGCGTCACTGCCATTGAGGACAAGTATTCCATTGTTCGTAAGAATCAATCCCCCACTGCCATCGATCACTCCGGCCATGGAAAGTTTCGCAGAACCATTGATTCCACCGAGGAATGCATCTGCTGCCAACGTCACCGGGCCGCCCCACACATTTGTTTTATCGAACTGCAAGGCGGCTGAGCTGAATCCGCCGATACCCGAACCCGAGAGAGAAAGTGGTTCATCTAAAATACTCACTCCCACCAGGCGCAACGTTGCGTTGTTAGTCACGACAACACCGTTGTTCGTCGATCCAAGTGCAGCATTCGACGAAATTTCCACCGTTCCCTGGCCAATCGTAAGAGGTCCCGTAAACGTGTTCGCCCCGCTCAGCGTTAAAAGTCCGGCACCGTACTTGGTAATTCCCGGACTCCGAATTCCCGCGCCACTGCTAATGGTTGCGGACAGATCAAGAATCCCGGAACTGATATTAAAATTTCTCGTAAAACTGCCCAACGAAAGTTTTCCAGAGATGGAACTATTACCCAGGGCTGAAAAATTCACATCGAGGGAACCGCCCAGGGTCAAAGTCCCATTACCGGTATTGATAACACCACCATTTAAAATCACCCACCCCGAAGAAGCGTCGTGCCCATTCAAATCCAGCGTCCCATTGTCATAGATATTAAATTGCGCGAGGTCTCCGATCTGTCCGTCAGCGAGGACCTTCACCAGGGCCGTATTTGTCGCAACATTTGTCCCAATTAACAGTGTACCCGGCACAGCGGTCACTCCGTCATCTTTATTCAAGGTCAGCGTTCCGGCCTGTACGTAAGTAGAACCGAAATACCAATTGGGGAGGGATCCAGTCATGACCATTTCTCCCATGCCGGTTTTGGTGAAGCCGTTGTTGCCCTGCATCACTCCTTGAATCGTGAAGGTAACGCCGGGAGCCGTGTAAATCGTCACGTTCGTTCCATCAAACGATAAATTGAGAGAAGGCGAGAAGACATTGTTGGCTCCTGACACGGAAATGTAATTGTTGTTGCTGAGGTTATAGTTCGTCGCATTTCCCGTCGCAAAAAAGGTGTAGCCCGAACCTTGGATGATCATTTGGTTGCCATCGACCAGAGAGAGATCGTTGGTGGTGTTCAGAAATGCCGGTGCCTGTATTTGCGGAAAAATGACCTGAATCGGTGGCGGTTCAATATTGCTCGGTGCGCCATTGCTCCAGTTCGCCGGATTACTCCAGGAACCATTCGCGGCACCCGTCCAGGTATGCACGGCAGCGCTTACTCTTCCCACAAAAACGAACAGGAGGGAAATGATTAACGGAAAAGAGCAAACAAGGTTTCGGAACGCTTTGAGTTTCATAATAGTATCAATCGTTGCCGCGGGAAAATGACCTGAAGTTTTGGAGACAGCAGCCGGCACCTGCCCAATAAATCGAAAGCCGCACTCGCGGTTTCGCGGGATCAGCACGCCGCTGAATGGAAAACACGTTCACACAGCGCACCGCATGGCCCGGCTGCCATAAAATCACCGGAGTTGACCGGGTTGGTTGATAACCTCCAAAAACGTTGAAACTAGTCGAACTTCCTTCTTCGGAATGTCTGCTCGGGAACCGGTCCAGGAAGGCATTGTCGGAAAAAGCAAAAGACCGTTGTGAAAGGGTTAATCTGGAAGCGCAGGGGCAATGGGGCGGGCTGAGTTGCAGTTTGCGCTGCGAAAACCCGGAAACGAACAAGGCTCTTCATGCTGCCTCTGTTCATAGCAGCGAAAACGACAGACCCACAATACGACTTAAGACGTAGCGACCAAGCGGCTGAATTTCTCAAACAAAACCCTACTCCTCAGCACGCTTCTTCTCGGATACGCAAGCCCGCGATTTCGTCTTGCAATATCAATGTGACTCGGTTGCTACGTTTTTTGATTCTGTTGCTCGTTGCCGGAAACGGGGTGGCGATGATTTGGCAATGGAAATCAGTCACACCCAGCGAAAACCTGGCGCAACGACGGGCCGTATTTCACACCGCGTTTAATGGCAACTCTTACACGCCTAATGGAAAGCCCTTGATCCCACCAGAAAATGTTTACGAGTTGGTTCGATACCCCTCAGCCGTGGGAATGCTTGCCGCCTACATCACGCCGGCCCCCATGGACAAAGCAAAGCGGCCGGCGATCATTTGGGCGCATGGCGGACTTGGCGGAATTAGCGACACGTGGGATCCAGATAATGATCAGAATCCACGAACATTTCTGAATAAAGATTTCGTGCTGATGTGCCCTTCGTGGCGACATGAGAATGATAATCCCGGCACGTTCCAGTTATTCCTTGGTGAAGTCGACGACTTGCTGGCCGCCGTGCAATTCCTTCGCACTTTGTCGTACGTGGATTCCGACCGGATCTATATCGTGGGTTATTCCGTGGGAGGAACATTGGCGTTGTTGGCCGCGGAAACAACGAACACATTTCGTGCGGCATTTTGCATCGGTGGGACAACCGATATGACAAGGTACTTCGCAGACGGAAAAGGTGACGGTCCAGTCCCGTTTGACCTTAAAAATCGTGAAGAAATCGCCGTGCGTGATCCCATGCGTTTCATCCATTCGTTATCCGTTCCGACATTTTATTTTGAAGGGGGCAACGCCTGGGAAGCTCCGGCGGCGTGTAAAATGGAAATGTTGGCAAAAAATTTGGGCCGCCCGTTTCACACCGTCATTGTTGCAGCGGCGCATCACTGGAGCGTGCTACAGCCATCACTGGTTTTAATCGCCGATAAAATCCGCGCCGACACGGGAAAGGACTGTGACATCAAGATTAACGTGGATGAGATGCGTGAGATTTACACTCGGATGCCTCAACCACAGCAGGTATTCGAGGACTAGATTTCCGACAGAGGCAAAAGCCTGCGCAGAAAACGAGTGCACCGAAAAATTCAATCCACGGGTTGGTTCGTGGACAACCCAGGTGAACTCCGATCCACGGATCAACCCAATGCATCGAAGTTGCACGCAGAAACAAATAACTCCCGAGAATTCCTGTTCCCGAAAGCAAAATGGCCGTAGAAAGCCGAGGTCGACGAAATTTTTTACGATTTCGAATCAACGGAACAGATGCGATGACCATCGAACTCGCAATCGTAAAGGCCAACAAAGGCCATCGATACAAATACCACCCTTGTTCCTTCGCAAGGCCTTTTGCCCATGCAATCCCCGTCAAAATGAATTCCAATTGATGATTCAAGGCCAACACCAGCATCGCTATGGAAGCCCATAACATGGGATCGTTTCCGAACTCAGTTTTTTCCGCACGCCGCCATGCCAAGAAAGCCGCAATGAAATACGCAACCACAACGAGGAAGCTGATCATTCGAGTTTCCATGGAAGACGGCATACAATTGCTCAGTAACAATCTAGCAATCCGGGTAGTGCTCGTTATCGGGCCTCCTACGTTTTGAAATATAGGATTTTTCGATTGGCGGATCGATGAAACTCATCAAAGGTATGGTCATGCCGAAGTTGATTGAAATGCCGACGCGCATTCATGCCGCAGGCAATAAACCGAAGAGTATCGAAGAATTTATCGGCCGCGTGAACTCCGGCACCACACAACTCAGTGTAGCGCGAATGAAGAGTCCCAGTGGCTGGGTTGAGCCAGGACAAACACCTGAATTCGATGAATATACCGTCGTGCTCGCGGGAAGCGTTCGCGTCGAATCAAAGCAAGGCATCCTCGATGTTCACGCCGGACAGGCCATCATCACGCATGCTGGAGAATGGGTTCGCTACAGCACACCACATCCCGAGGGAGCCGAATACATTGCGATTTGTTTGCCCGCATTTTCACCGCAAACCGTGCATCGTGACGCCTAGCGCGCTTTGCGCTGACGCGGCCCTACGTCTTTCAAACTGAATGGCTGAAATCCAAGGGACAATGCCGGGGAGCGTTTTTGCAACGAAAGATTAGTCAGGTTAGTCGAGTTAAACTGTGGATCGCTGATGAGAGAGTGTGCGTCGTGTCCATTGGTGCGCCACTGCTGCCAGCCACCGGGAAAGTTTAACGAAGCCGTTTGATTGGTCCGAACATCAAAATAAACATTGTTGTCCGTCCTGAATTTTCCACCCGTCCAATCTCCTTCGAACAATTTACCGCGATTGAAGTAAACAATGTTCTTTTCGAAGGTAAATGAAATGTGATCTTCCGCCCGGCTTCGCTGGAGTTGATGATCACGCCCCATGGCAAAGACGTTGTTTCGGACAATATTTTCTTTTCCATAATGTTGATGGAAACCGCCATGCGTTGTTCCGATCACAATGTTATTCTCCGCCAAAATCCCCGAGCTTCCCTCATCGAAGTAGATTCCCCAACCACCGTAGTACAGCCCATAAATATCTCGCCAAAGATTGTCCCGAATGGTCGTCCCTCCTTGATTGCCCAGTGTGTAGATTCCGCCCATATCACTCAGGATTGGACCATCTCCATTTGCTTTTTGGCCGATATAACGAACGTCATTGAACTCGACAGTGTTATTGGTGGCCAG
>CBHTTJ010000238.1:0-7998 GCA_966095605.1 uncultured bacterium
AAAATGGTCGGGACGGTGAGATTTGAACTCACGACCTCTTCCACCCCAAGGAAGCGCGCTACCAAGCTACGCTACGTCCCGACCAAAATGCATCGAAATGCGGGCCAGATAGTATGACGCAAAAAACCGAATTCAACAACTTTCGTCAGCAACGAAGAATTAGTTTTTTGGAATCGCCCCCGGTGATTTGAGCTGCTTGCGCAAGTCTTCGATTTGTTTTTCCAGAGTTTCCTTCGCGGGGGAAAACTCCTTCCCTCTTTCGAGGTAAAGGATGGCCTTGGCAATGTTGCCTGAACGTTCCTCGAGGCGCGCGAGGAAGATGGTAATTTGTTCGTAAAGAAATTCATCGGGCTTCCGATTATCCGCCTTTTGTTTTTCCCACTTTTGCAGGGCCAGTTCGTAAAGCGTCCGGGCGCGCTCGGTATCATGCCGATTTTCGTCCCGGATTCGCCCCAGTTCAAAAAGAATTTCGGGACTGTCAGGATTCGCTCGCAATCCATCCCGTAAAAAATTTTCGGCTTCATCCACCTTACCCAGCTTGCTCCGAAGCCAAAACGACGCGACGACGTATATCTCCACCTTTTGGGGATCTAAATCGGCCGAGATCTTCAACCACGGCAATACTTCCCGTTCGTTGCCTGTTGCGAGATGGGAATGGTGCGAGACAAAAAAATTCCGCCCAAAAGCTTCAATCCAATCGAGAGGTTGACCTAAAAATCCACTCTCTTCTTCGTCGTGATGCTCAGGTTTGCCCTCCTCGTGCTCGTCGTGATCTTTTTCAGTAGCAGTCTGAATGTGAGATCGTTCTTTGGGCGCGGAATTATCAAAGATCGTTGGATAATAACCGCTATGGAAATAAGCGTCTGCCTTCGCAAAGAAATGGTTGGCGAAAAGTCTGCGACTGTCTCCCATCAGCGCGGTCAAGACGCTGCCATTACTGGAGGACGCGGATTCTTCGTATCCGAGAATGGGGTGCGTCTCCTTCATCGTCGCGCCGGTGAAGCACGCAACGAAAAGTAATGCCAAAACCAATCTTGGATTGATCATGTGTTCAAGGCCTTTTTCCGAAAAGCCACCCACGTCGCACAGAGGAAGAAAACAACATAAACTGCTCCGTACAGCGTCGCAAAAAACCACGCCATCCATGGCACCGCAGCGACGTTATGCACCAGCAATTCGCGGATGTCATAGTATTCAAGGTGAGGCATCGCAAAATAGAGGGTCGTAACAATCGCGCGAATGGGTTGGTGCAGTTGAATGGCGATCTTATGCAGATGCCGCCCCACGAAGAGAATTCCCAGAATGACGACGAAGCAAATGGTCGAGTTCGAGGACGGCGCAGCAAAAATAATTGAGCCACACAAAACCATGGAAATGACAATGGCCAGAAGGATCCAGTGCAACCAAAGCGCCTGGAAATAAGTAAGGAGCGGCCATTGATGTTCTCGTGTTCCGCTGATTACTGTAAAAAACAAATAGAAGACGACCAGCGCAAGCCCACACGCAAACCAGCATCCGAGAAATTTCCCCAGGACAAGATGTCCGCGCGTCACTGGTTTGGCCAGAAGTGGAAAGATCGTCCGATTTTCACGTTCTGCCGGAATCTGACGAGCCGCCGTTGTCACCGCAATCACCAGGGACGAAATCCAGATCAGCAAGAGGCAAATCTCTTTGACGTAACGAGCAATCCGGTCGTCGTTGAAAAAATTAACTGTCCCCATCAAAACCGTGAGAAGCGCCGTTAGAACAAACAAAACATAGAAGTCTTTTCGTCGATAAAGCTCCTTGATCACGATTCCCGCCACTGCCAGTGCGTTATTTATCATGGCGTGTTAAGAAAGTTGATAACCGATCACCTTTAAAAAGATTTGTTCCAGGTTGGTTTGATATTTCTTTAGAAGGTCATCCACGCGTCCTTCCACCTGGAGTTTTCCCTGGTTCAAAATCCCCACACGATCACAAATGGTTTCGACCTCTCCGAGTTCGTGAGAGGAAAACAAAACGGTTTTGCCTTCGTTTTTCAGTCGCTGGATGATTTCCCTTACTTTCATCCGCCCTACCGGGTCCAGACCGCTCGTCGGCTCATCCAAAATTAGAAGATCAGGGTTATTGATCAACGCCTGGGCAATACCGGCCCTTTGTTGCATCCCTTTTGAGTACGTTTTGATCAACCGTTTACGCGCATGATCCAACTCAACAAGTTTCAACACTGAATCAACTCGCGAATCCAGTTCTTGCTTTGGAATTCGGAAAATTTTTCCGTAAAAGCGAAGCAATTCTTCGGCGTTCAGGAATTTATAGTAATAGGTAAGTTCCGGCAGATAACCAATACGCTGACGGGCGATCGGTTGCCGAACGTCCACACCAAAAAGAGAAGCCGAGCCCGAAGTGGCATTCACGAATCCCAACAGCACATTCATCGTGGTTGTTTTCCCCGCGCCATTGGGCCCTAAAAAACCGAAAACCTCACCCGCAGAAACGGAAAGCGTCAAACCATCGACAGCAACTTTGGTTTCACCGTTTTCACGGCTACGGTATTCGACCCGAAGGTTTTCAATATTGACCAGCTTTTCCATCTTGTTGCGAATCCGTGTGATATAACCACAACCAAACCTTTATATTCAAAAATAAAAAGAGGCTTGAAGCTTTCGCCTCAAGCCACCTGAAACTGCTATCCAATGTTACAAGGTATGATTTGTGATCGTGCAAGTAACATTCTCGCCAACCGTTGCATAATCATAATCGCCACCGGCGGGACAAACAGGACGCGACTTGATGTAGAGCGTAGGCCCCACCAATTCGCTTTCCCCTACAGTGTCGGAACTCAGTTTTTTGTGCTCCAGAGCCCACACCTGCTTGGCCGATTGGATCTGTCGAAGATTATCGATACAAGCATGTTGCTGGGCTAAAGTGCGACTCTTAACAAAGTTCGGGATGGCAATGGCAGCGAGTAACCCAATGATCGCCAGGACGATCATTATTTCCACAAGCGTGAAGCCTGCAGAAGTACGCATTCTGTGACGCATACGCTGCCTTTCTTCAACGAGAAAAAGCTTAGGAATTGCTTCCTAAGCCTTTTCAGTAGTTAAAGACAGATTATGGGAGCGGCAATTGATGCGGCGTGCTCAACGTAGACAACGAACAAACAGGGTTCGAGCCAACGTTACCATAGGTGTAGGCGCCACCGGCTGGGCAAGCAGGAGTGGTGTTACCCTTGATGTAACCATTGACTTCAGAATCGGTAACAGCGTCACCGGTGTTCTTCTTGTTTTCGATCGCCCATTGGTCCTTCGCGCCATCGATTTGGCGGAGGTTGTTGATGCAGGCGTTTTGTTGAGCAGTGGTACGAGCTTTCACGAAGTTAGGGATCGCGATCGCTGCGAGGAGGCCGATGATGGCCACGACGATCATGATTTCCACGAGCGTGAAGCCCTGCTTACGATTGTTCTTGATTTGCATACTATTTACCTTTCGTACGCGGCGTGAACCTAAACAAAAGGCTGTTATTAGTAGTACGGACATGGTTCACGAATTGCCTTCTGTTAAGCCGCAGTTTCTGGAATAGCAAACTGGGTGCCAAAGTCAACAGTCAATATGTTCTTTCTCAAGCATGACTGATAGGCAACATTTTGCTGAGAAACCGCCTGATTCCCCCTGGAAATGACCAAATTCCCTGTGTCTTTTTCCGATACATTTCTTGCCCAAAACTGCACCTTGCTTTTGTTTTTGCGCTGCTGGCATAACTTTCCCCATGGCTATTGACAAAAACGCCCGAATTTATGTCGCCGGTCACCGCGGTCTGGCCGGCAGCGCGATCTGGCGGGAACTCCAAAAACGAGGGTTTACCAATCTTATTGGGCGAACACACGCAGAGTTGGATCTGATGGACGCCTCAGCGGTCGAAAACTTTTATAAAAAAGAGAAACCCGATTACGTCTTTGTCGCCGCTGCAAAGGTGGGCGGGATCCTTGCCAATGATACGAAACCAGCCCAGTTCCTGTACGAAAACCTGGAAATTCAGAACAACATTATCCATCACGCCTATTTAAATAGCGTTAAGAAACTGCTCTTTCTTGGCAGTTCCTGCATTTATCCCAAGCTCGCGCCCCAGCCTTTGAAAGAAGAATATCTTTTGACCGGTCCCCTCGAGCCGACGAACCAATGGTACGCCATTGCCAAAATCGCGGGAATCAAGATGTGCCAGGCGTATCGCCGCCAATATGGTTGCAACTTTATTTCGGCAATGCCGACAAATCTCTACGGGACGAACGATAATTATGATCTCAATTCATCCCATGTTCTCCCTGCATTGCTGCGAAAATTTCATGAGGCGAAAGTTGCCAACGCTCCCACGGTCACCTGCTGGGGCTCCGGCAAACCGTTGCGGGAATTTTTACATGCCGATGATCTAGGCGCCGCGTGTGTCTTCCTGATGGAGAATTATAACGACGAGGAATTCATCAACGTCGGTTCCGCCACGGAAGTGACCATCAAGGAGCTTTCAGAACTGGTGCGGGATGTTATCGGATTCAACGGCGAAATTATTTGGGACACGGCGAAACCTGACGGCACCCCACGCAAGCTGATGGACAGCTCGAGAATTTTAAATCTCGGTTGGCGTCCGCAGATCAGTCTCAAAGACGGCTTGCACCTGGCGTATAAAGATTTCCTAGCAAAACAGACTCGCTAGAACGGCCGTCAAGGTTTTGGAATCGTGCGCTCCGCTTCTTTTTTGGCGATGACAACCTTTAGGTTTTCCCGGGCGCGCGTATCTTCAGGATCAAGGCGAACCGCCTCGCGCGAATGCACCAGCGCTTCATCGAGCCGATTCTGCGTCACGTAGATGAATCCAAGATAAATATGAGCATCGCGCAGGCCGGGGCTTCGCTGGAGGGCTTTGAGAAACATTTCTTCAGCGTCGCCCAGTTTCCTCTGCTCCAGGAGAGCAAAGCCGAGGTGATTCATAATCGCTGGATTCTCGGGCTCGAGTTGTAAGGCTTTCTCGAATTCAGATTCAGCTTTCGCGGGTTCTTTGAGATGTGAAAAAGCCAGACCGAAGTTGTCATGCGCACGCGCTGACTTCGGCTGTCCCTCAACACTTCGCTGCAAGTGTGGAATTGCTTCCGCATCTCGACCGGCACCGACCAACGCCGTTCCCCAACTCAGCTCTGCTTCATAATTGTGTGGATTGATTTCGACCGCCCTTTTGAAGTGCGGCCATGCTTCTTCTGGTCTCCCGACAAAAGCCAGTGCGGCCCCGACCTGGGTCTGGATCGTATCCGTTTCAGGATTTACCTGCAAAACCCGCTGGAAAAGAGTCGCGCTGTCCCGCCAGAAAGAAACCTGTCGTTGGGTGAGAAAGGTCAATATTCCCACAGCGAGCACACCGCCCAGGACAAGAGCCCCATTCCATTTTCTGATTTCACCAGCGACCCAAACCAATGCGATGAACAAACCAATGGAAGGCAAATAACTGTAACGATCGGCCATCGACTGGGATCCCACCTGCACGAAACCGATGACTGGTACCAACATTCCGAGGAACCAAAACCAACCGCTAAACAAATAGCCCCTTTTTCTGCTGACCACGAAAATCAATCCCGAGATCACCACCAAAAGCACCAGGGCGAGCAGTCCCCAAACACTTCCCGAATCGAGCAGTGGATAAAAAACGGAAAGTTTTGTGGGCCAAAGTAATTTTGCGATGTAACGGCAATAACCGATGAACGCGTTCGACAAACGAAACCAAAGAGTCGCCTGAACAACCGCTCCGCCTGCGTTTTGCACGATGTATGTGACACAGGAAACCGCAAAGCTCAGGGCAAAAAACGGCAGCTTTTCCAGCACCAATCCCCCGTTTGCCCGCGCGCCCTTCGCGTCCATTCTCCCCAACGGCCAGAAATCCAACAGCAACAGCACGAATGGAAGAGTCACGAGCATTGGCTTTGACATCAGACCCAATGCAAACGCCACAAGCGAAACCCAATAAGCGCCCCTGCCCTTTTCCCCATTCATTCGTTCGCGCACGTATCGACCGTAAAACCACAGAGTCCACATCCCAAAAAAGGCGCTGAGCAAATCTTTCCGTTCCGAAACCCACGCCACTGATTCCACATGCATCGGGTGAATGGCAAACAATGCTGCCACAAAAAAACTGCGTCCGGGCGCACCGGTAATCTCTTTCAGCACGAGAAACAACAACAACGTATTCCCGAGATGCAGCAGGAGGTTGGTGAAATGATGCCCCGCGGGCTTTAATCCGTAGAGATTAAAATCGATCATGTGGGAGATCCATGTCAGCGGATGCCAGTTTCCGGCATGACGGGATTGAAAAGCCCACGCAATCGATTTGAGGCTCACTCCATTTTGAATCCGGAGGTTTTCGGTGACATAATCCGTGTCGTCGAAGTTAACAAAGGCGCAATGGGTCACCTGAAGAAACCCGGCGAGCACGAGGGCACTCAGGAATAGCAACATCAACGCGGATCGAACATGCTCCGGTTGCTTTGAAAACCATTGGCTGATTTGATTCATTGTTGCGCCAGTGCGGAGTTGCGATTAACAGCAATACAATCTCGCCCCCAGCCATCTTTTGTTTTACTGAAAAACCTGCATGAACTTGCACGGAAAAAATTTTATTGGCGAGGAACTTTCTGCGGAGGGCACCAAATTCTTCACCGCCATTGATCCAACCAACCAGGAGAGTTTAGTTCCTCCATTTCATGAAGCGACGACGCGCGAAATCAACAGCGCCGTCGAAGCCTCCGCCCGCGCTTTCGAAATCTCCCGTGAATTACCCGCGGAACAGATCGCCGCATTCCTCGATAAAATTGCCGATGAAATACTTCTGCTCGGCGACGCCCTGATCCAACGCGCTCGCCGGGAAACGGCCTTGCCGGAAGCGCGCCTGATCGGAGAACGCGGACGCACCATCGGACAGATCAAAATGTTTTCCGCACTCGTGCGCGAAGGTTCCTGGGTCGACGCCACAATCGATCGCGCGCAACCGGACCGCACTCCCCTGCCGAAACCAGACGTCCGTCGCATGTTGATTCCGGTGGGCCCGGTCGCTGTCTTCGGCGCGAGTAATTTTCCTTTGGCTTTTTCCGTCGCTGGCGGTGACACCATTTCCGCCCTGGCCGCCGGAAATCCTGTCGTGGTAAAAGCGCATCCAGCTCATCCTGGCACTTCCGAACTCGTCGCTTCAGCCATTTGCAAAGCCATCGTCGAGACGAATCTTCCCGCAGGCATGTTCTCAATGCTCCACGGTATCAGTCACGACGTCGGGCTCGCCCTCGTCCGCCATCCTTTGATCAAAGCCGTCGGATTCACCGGTTCCCTCCGCGCCGGACGCGCCTTGTTCGACGCCGCGGCCGCTCGCCCAGAACCGATTCCCGTTTACGCGGAGATGGGCAGCACGAATCCGGTTTTCATTTTACCGGGGGCTTTGAAAGAAAAAGGCGCGGCTATCGCCGAAGGTTTGCTCCAGTCCGTCACGATGGGCGTCGGCCAATTCTGCACAAACCCGGGCCTAGCGTTCGCATTGAAAAGCCCGGAGCTGAGCCCCTTTGTGCAAAAGCTGGGACAACTCGCCGCCAACGCTCCGTGCGGCACGATGCTTTACCAAAATCTCTGCACGCATTTTCATTCCGGCGTCGGCAACGTGGAAAAGATCAGTGGCGTTCGTGTCGAAGGAAAGTCCTCCGCCTCTGCTGCGTCGTCGCAAGCACCGGCCGTTGTTTTCTCGACCGATGCAAAAACATTTCAAGCCAATGAATTACTGCGCGAAGAATTGTTTGGCCCCGCGACGCTGGTTGTAAACTGCGATACCAAAGCCGACTTTGAAGCCATCGCCCGCTCTCTTCCCGGACAACTCACCGCCACCATCCATGGCACGCCGCAAGATTTGGAAGAACACAAAAGCCTGATCGCCATTCTCAAACAAAAAGCGGGCCGTCTCCTGTTCAACGGATTCCCGACGGGGGTCGAAGTCTGCCC
>CBHTTJ010000239.1:0-7976 GCA_966095605.1 uncultured bacterium
AAAATGGCTGACCAACTCGAATAGATCGCCATCATGATGAAGCTCAGCAGAGCCATCGCCACCATCAACTCCAGCAGAGTGAAACCTTGCTTTCGGGAATGAATGCGACGGTTGGCTTTCATCGGTTACCTAAACTTCCGCCGGAGAAGACGCTGGGTTTGGAATCCGGCCGGTACAAAAGAAGGCTCACACTCGAATCCACGCCCTTTTTATTAAAAACAACCACATCGACCTGAAACAACCCGTTCGTTCCGTAAAGCTTGATTTCCCGCGCCCAGCGATAATCGCGAAACCCGTCTTCAAGAAAATCTCCTTCTTCCACGCCCTCTTCGAGCTGATTGGTTAAAACAAGTTCTCCTACGACTTTTCCGATGGATGGCCCGTGTTGTTTCAATATTCGCGCGCTTTGGAGGCATTGGCTGACCAAGGTCAAAATCGCAAAAACCGCCGTAAAGAACAGGAACATGGCGATCATCACCTCGAGCAAGGTGAACGCCGACAGGTCGAAAACGCCCCCGCGATTGCTGCGTTGACGCGACTTGATGATCATCGGATGTCCTCCGAATCGACCAACCCAGTGACGACTTCCAATGATATTTTCCGTCCATGATGGTCATCAGACATCAAGACCATCGTGAACTCATCGCAGGTCGCATTGGGCTGGAATTTCACCCGCGCCTCCTCCGCATTTTGCATTTCAATAAAGTTAACACCCATGAGTTCAATCCATACATTCGGCGGAAATTCCGCCGCAAAAGGATTAGGACCCGTGACCTCAAACCGCTTCGTCTTGGGATGGATGACCAACTCCGAGGGTTGTCCGCTAATGATGGCATTGGCGCGCGCCAGCCGGCACGCTTCAAAGAAATCACTCAATCCTCTGTTCATACCATTGCCGCTTCGAGGCCCAACAAAAGAAGGCGCAGCCATGGCCATGATGATCCCGATCAGTAACACCACGATCATGATTTCCAGCAACGTGAAGGCGTGCTTCGGGCGTTTATCCGAATTGCTTCGTTGGCCTGGAACCACAATAAACATCAGAACATTAGCTCTTATCGGCTCGTGGCAGAAATGTTGGAGGTAATGGCAAACATGGCCGAAAGCACGCTCAGCAACAGGAAGCCAACACCTAATGCCATGCCAATGATCAACACCGGTTCAATCAGGTTGGTCATGACGCGCAGCGCAATGGACAATTCGTTTTCGTAGGTCGTCGCCAGGTTGCGCAAAGCTCCCGGAACATCACCAGTTTCTTCACCGATTTTCACGAGATCGACCATCAGTTGCGGGAAAATTTTGCTGCGCGCCAAGGGTTGAGCGAGCGTTTTACCGTCGGTCACTGCCTCACGCGTCGCGGCAATTGCCTCCTTCACCACCAGGTTGGGAATAATATCCTCCGTGATCTTCAAGGCCGTCAACACCGGCACGCCGTTTTGCAAAAGCGTCGACAAGGTGCTGGCAAATTGTCCGAACATATTCAAGCGATTGACGCCGCCAAAAACAGGAGCGCGCAGCTTCCAGCGATCCAATGTTTTCTTTCCCTCGGCCGTGGCGCGGAAGCGCATAAAAATGATGAAAATCGCGATGAAAATCGCGATCGGAACCAATATCCACACGCTGCTGACGAAGTTACTGAAACCAATCAGCATACGGGTCGGCAACGGCAATGGAACATTGAATCCTTTAAAGATTTCCATGAACCGCGGCAGCATGAACGTGATAAAGAAAATAATAATCCCCACCCCGACGAGGCACACAAACGCGGGGTAAACGAGGGCTGAAGTAAATTTCGACTGCACTTCCGCAAACCGCTCGAAGTGATCTGCCATTCGACGCAACACTTCCACCAACGCCCCGGATTGTTCCCCGGCGCGGACCATGTTGACGTATAACTCCGAGAAAACGACGGGCTGCTTCGCCATGGCGTCAGAAAGCCCTTTGCCTTCCATCACGTCCTGTTTTAACTCTTTGCTGACTTCGGAGGGAATTCCTTTGCTGCCAAGGTGCGTCATGCTGTTTAACGCCACCGTCAGAGGCATGCCTGATTGAAGCAAATTGGCCAATTGCTGTGTGTAGGTCGCCAGCTCCTGCAGTTTCGGTTTGCGCTTTTTGCTTAAATATTTCCGCAAAGCAGGCGGCAAAATATCCGCCCCCTTGGGTTTGGCTTGTCCGGAGCCGGCCACCGGAGCCGCTCCTGCGCCTCCTTTGGCGGCGTCGACCGCCACAGGGAACAGACCAAGCCGTTCGATTTGCGAAAGGGCCGCTCCGCGGTCCGTAACTTCCAACACACCTTGCACTACTTCGCCGGATTTTTTGCGGGCTTTATACGAAAACTGAGGCATACGTGAAATCGGAGGTCAGCTTTGCATATTCACGCAGAATCGCAAAAGCTTTTTGACTCCAACCCCATGATTGAAAACCAAAACGGCCGAAAAGTTTCTGGATTTCTCCGTTTTCCTCAATCTTCAAGGCCCCGGAATGACTCGGTAAACGCGCGATTTGAAGCCCGACGCGTTCGTATCGATGAAATCGAACATCGGCACCGTGCTGGTCACGAGTGGGGTCCAGTTACTGAAATTGGTCGAACCTTGAATGATATAGCGTTCACCGCTCGTTCCATTTAAACGAAATTGAAATTGACCGTTCGTTTTAACCAAAAAATTAACGAGGGTCGGTTTCGGCGCAGGATAAAAATTCAGCTGATCGTTCCAGCGGGCCAGGAACATCGATGGCTTTTCACCCGCAAAAATAAAATTACCGCCGACAAATAGATCGTTCCCGATGTAAGCCAAGGCAGATCCGGTCGCAGTTCCAGGTGCTCCCACCAAACCGCTGCCGAGCGCAGACCAACTGCTTCCGTTCCATTTCGCCAGCCCGACCGCCAGGATTCCCCCGGCATTCGTAAACGTTCCTGCCACATAAACATCGGTCCCGCGAATCGTGATCGCCGAAACGCTCGCCGAAGCAGTGGTGCCGCTAATTCCCGTGCCGAGTCCAGACCATGTGGCACCATTCCATTTGGCGATGCGCGGAATCGAACTGCCTCCCGCAAAGGTGAAGCTCCCGCCAACATAAAGAACCCCATTGGTATCAAAAGCCATCGCACTCACGTTCGTGTTCACGCCTGCACCAAGAGCCGACCAGGTCGCACCGTCCCACTTCGCAATGCAACTTGCCGGAACACCACCCGCGGACGTAAAGGCTCCGCCCACGTAAAGGTCCGTCCCATTCGTCGCCAATACATTCACGCTGTAAGTTCCCGCACTGCTCACGCCACCAATGCTGCTCCACGCATTCCCGTCCCATTTTGCAATGCGCGGCGAAAAAACACCGCCCGCGTTGGTAAAAGATCCGCCCACATAAAGATTTTGCCCAATCATCGCGATGCCGCGTGAACTGGCGTCAACGCCAAGTCCCAACGCAGACCAATTGGTTCCATCCCATTTCGCGACGCCTTTGGCGCTCACTCCACCAGCATTAGTAAAATTTCCGGCGACGTACAGCACGTTGCCCGCGGCCAGCAAACCGCGGCCGGAAGGCGCCACGCCGGTGGTAAAGGTTCCGGTCAAACCCGAGCCAAGCGTCGACCAGTTGGTCCCATTCCAACGCGCGATGGAGTTCACGACGAGGTCGCCGGCTTCGGTGAACACCCCGCCGGCATAAAGATTCGTTCCCACCGCCAATAAACTTTGCACCGATCCGAGAAAATGAGTCATCCCCTTGCTGGCTTTTCCGCCGAGCCCAAACCAATTCGTGCCATCCCAGGCTCCGACATGACTGGCGCCAGCGCTGCCGAGGATATTGAAGTTTCCAGCGACATACAGACGGCCATCCGAACCAAAGGCCATACGAGAAATGCTGGGTGCCGCGCTCACGCCAAATCCTTTCACGCCTTCGCCCAGTGCGGACCAGGCTACGCCGTTCCATTTGGCGATTCGACTCGCCGCAACCCCGGAAACATTGGTGAAATCCCCGCTGACATAAACATTCACTCCATCAGAAATAACGTCACGCACCACATCGTTTGCATTTCCCCAGGCCACCCACGAGGAGCCATTCCAAATCACCAGATTGGTGCACAAAACTCCGCCGACGTTGGTAAACGATCCGCCGACATAAAGCTGGTTATTGTGCCAGGCCATCTTGCGCACTGTCCCGGTAATGCCTGATCCGAGCGCTGACCAATTGTTGCCGTCCCAGGCCGCAATGTTGTTGGCAGCCGTGGTTCCGCCAACCGTGTTGAAGGAACCGGCGACATAAAGATTCGCACCACCGCTTTCAATGGCCGACACATAGCCACCGCTGTTCACACCACCACCCACCGCCGACCACGCCGTTCCATTCCAGCGTGCCAAGCCATTCACCGTCAAACCACCCGCACTCGGAAAATAACCGCCGACGTACAAATCCGATCCGACGATCTTCAACCCATTTACGATGCTGTTCACCCCGGAGCCGAGTCCGGACCAGTTTGTTCCGTCCCAACGCGCCAGGTATTTCACTCCTGCAACATTGTCCATGTTCGTGAACCAACCGCCGTAGTAGGCATATTGACTGTCCGTCGCGACGTCGAAAACGATGGGGCTCGCGGTATCAATCACCGCATTGTTGAGCGCATACCAATTGGTTCCATCGTAAGCGGCCACGCCTTTGGATTTTGCATTTCCAGCGCCGAGCAGCAGACCCCCCACAAAAACCGTCTTACCTCGGACGGTCATCGCGTTGATACTGTCGGTTGCTCCGACACAACCGAATTGGGGATCCCAATGTTCATCACCCGGCAACGGAACGGCAAAGCTTGATACGGAGAAAAGTGAAAGAAGCGCCGTGCAAACGGCGGCCCGACGGAGATTGTTCCAGGTCATAAAGTGTCAGCCCCCCGAATTCTTGTTGTTTGGAGCCGGAGTGGCGGAAAGCGAATCTTAGATTCGGGGAATACACGCGCAACCCTAAACACGATTAACTCATTGAAACTTTATGAAACCAGCGCGTTGTCGCCTCTTCATTTGTCAACTCTCTGCATGCACATCCACGCCCAAGTTTATTTGCGTGAATTTTTAGCCTGCCAACACCCATGCCATCCACCACCAAAGCTTGATTCTCAATGATCTTTCTCTTCCAACTGAATCGTTTCCGGTTAAGTAGCCACGCTGCGTCAAGACACGGCTTTTGTTAGCAGTTCGTAAATCTGCTCCGGCGATTTTGGGCCACTCGGCGAAACGACCCGCCGATCGCTGCCAACGCATTCAAGAATCTCGACATCACCACGATGCGAATTGACTTCAAACCTACGGGCTCTCGCCTCCAATTTACAAAGCCAGCCCATTGGCTGATGGCTCCAGGACAGCAATTGCCACTCCTCAGATAACAACTGGGCAATCTTCTGCAGATCGCCGGGGGTTCGCTTCTGCAATTTGTGAAATAAAGTCGCCAGAATCAAAAACCCCAAAACCGCCCCACCGAGGATGAAGAGTAATATTTTCACAGGAAGAACGATGCAGATGAAACCACGGATCAATACAGATTGACACGGATAAAAAGGCAACGAAGGCAGCCACTTTGTATATTTAGAACGAACTCTGGTTTCATCGTGAAAGAATCACAATCGCCTGAGATCACCGTGTTTATCCGTGATCGAACAGTTCTTTAACTTTCTCGGCAGCGACCCGGCAGACGACATCATCTGGCAAGGTTACTTTGGGCGATAGCCGTAAAATATTCCTCCGAGTCGTGAATGGCACACACCGCCTCGTATGCCGTTTCTGCCGCGGAAGAAAGAGTCACTTCTCCAAGAGCGCACGCAACGGCAGTCACCGCTCGCGCCTTCGCAAAGGCATCGAATACCTCCGCTTCGGTCGCTTCCCCGGTTTCTCTTAACTCTTGTAGATCGAAGTATTGTGCATCCAGCTTTTCCGCCAGGGATCGAATACGTTCCTGCAACTCAGGAAGTGAATCACCCGACTTACTCAAATATTCCAATGCCTCCGTAGTGAGTGGATCCGTAAGACCCGACCGGTCTACCACTGCATGCGCAATGGACGAAGAAACACGCCGAAGTTGGTCACTATCCGCGGCATTCAGAATGGCGGCCAGTTTCGGGGCTCTTTGCCGCAGTAAATCAAGCGTCGTCATAAACAGAACTCAGACCTCACTATTTACTCTAATCAGGCTTACCTCAGAAGACTTTAACGATCGCCCAACTGTGTCAACACCAAGCCGGAACAATGCAGAAGGTGAGACACGAATTTCATGAATTAACACGAATTTTTCGGAATGAGAGGAAGGCGCGAGCTTCTTATGCACACCCAAATGATACGAGCAATTGTCCGGGTTAAAAAAGCAACGAAAGCTCGTTTTTAATTCGTGTTAATTCGTGTCTAAACTGAATCGGTTAGGCTAAGGACTGATCACGTCTCAGTAATCTAACTGCTCCGTCTCGACTGAAATCACACAGGTCGCCGAATAGGTCGGAAACAAATACAAACAAAGAACCACAAAGAGAAGAAATCCGAGTGTAACAGCGGCAATCAACCTCCGCCGGAAATACACGACGCTCCACGCATAAAACAGCATCCGGCGCAGACGATAGATCATCTGGCTGAAAGTAGGACAAAGAGACGTGAATGTCATAATCAGTAACCCGGCGGTACCGGAAACAGATGCCGAGAAGCAAAACGAAGGTTGGCTCTTGGTCTTAATGCCTCCTCCCTAGAAATCCGAGAGCAACGGCCGCCAGCATCAACAGGAAACCTCCGATTATGCCGACATTCAGAAGGTGCTGCGTTGGAGGAGCAAATCCTGTGTGAATGTGTTTCTTGTAAGAACGATGCCGAAGCCATTCAAAGAAAAGATACCAGCCGATTGCTGCTACAGCCAACGTCGGTGAGATGAACTTCGGAATATCCATGGCACTTGATGCAGCGTAACGGTAATCAGGTCAAAAGCGATCAGTCCTTACGCGCCTCAGTCTTCAAGAAAGCTTTCATATCGTTGAGGAACTCCGGACGGAGATATCCATCTTGATGGGTGCCGCCAATGATGGCGGTTTTGAAGTTGGAAAAATGGTTGGTCAGGTATTCTGTTCGGGAGTCGGCTTTGCAATAAAGACCGAGCGTCGGGACTTTGTTGGCGCGCAGCTCTGCTTCGGTGATTTTCAAAGTACTCAAACTTTGGAAAACCGCCGCATACGCCTTGAAATCGTGCGGCATCCGAACCCACGCGTCGCGCCGACGCACCGTCTCCACAGGCGATTCCGGCGGCAGTTTCGGCATGACCTGCGCCGGGTCGGAAACGAGGGCGGAGTTCCGCGCGGCTTTGTCCTCGGCGGAAAAATCATAGTGCTCGTCGTAGAAAGCGTTTTCACCAAGCACAACGCTCGAACAACGCTCCGGATGGCTCACCAAAAATTTGAGGGCGATACTGCCGCCGAGAGAATACCCGACGAGATGAGCTTTCTTGATTTCCAAATGATCAAGCAATCGGGACACGTCTTCGACCATCTCGATGCCATACGCCGCGGGTTCGTGCGGCTTATCGCTCTTGCCATGTCCGCGACAATCCATCGCGATAACTCGATAGTCCTTCGCCAATGCCTTGATGATTCCCGGATCGGCCCACTGCATCTCAGCGTCGAGGGTCAAACCATGTATCAGCACGACTGGCGGCCCCTGCCCTTCCACGAGGTAGCGCAGTTTCACACCTTTGGATAAAAACTCATCCGCCCTTGCCCCCGCTCCTGCACCGACGAATAACAGAAGCCAAACGGCGAGATAGTGCACTTTGAATAGCGGGCCGCTCCTGATGTTCATATGAGAATCTTAAATCAAACCGCCGAACGATTCAGTTGAGAGACGAATTACACCAATTTTCACGAATTAAAAACGAGCTTGAGTTCCTTTTAACCCTGCATTGCTCGTCCCATTTTGTGTGCTTAAGGAAGAAGCTAGCACCTTCTTATTCGGAAAAATTCGTGT
>CBHTTJ010000240.1:0-7948 GCA_966095605.1 uncultured bacterium
AAAGCATTTTTCTCTCCCTAATCTTTATTCCTGAAAATTTCGGTTCGTGAATTGGAGCCTTTCGCTTTTCAGCCTTGGTCTTAAGCCGGGTCTTCGAAAATATTGAAGAAGCTCGCTCTTTCTTCTATCAATGTGGCGATGAAACAATCCCTGGTCCTTGCCGCTCTGGTTCTATTTTCCGGCAGCGCTTTCGCCGACAAAGTCGACAAAGTGGTCAAAGAAGAGATGGAGAAACGCGAGATCCCAGGTTTGTCGCTGGTCGTGATCAAAAACGGCAAGCAGGTGAAAATAGAAGGCTATGGGTCCGCCAATCTTGAGACCAAAACACCGGTGACCAAAAATACGGTCTTCGAAATCGGCTCGGTTACCAAACAATTTACCGCCGCCGGCATCATGATCCTCGTGCAGGAAGGAAAGTTGTCGGTCGACGACAAGATCAGCCAACATTTGAAAAACACGCCGGCGATCTGGAAAGACATCACGGTGCGACACCTATTGACTCACACTTCTGGTATCAAGACTTATACGGGACTGGATGGATATGAGTTTTCAAAGCACCTCACCCAGGAACAGTTTATTGAAAAAATTGGCGCGCTGCCTCTCGATTCAAAACCCGGCGACAAGTACGCCTATTGTAACACCGGCTTTAACCTCCTTGGGTTCATTATCGAAAACCTCAGCGGTAAAAACTACTGGACGTTTATGGGTGAACGGATCTTTGGACCGTTGGGCATGACCGCGACGACCAATCGTGATCCAGCCAATATTGTCATCGATCGCGCCGACGGCTACGAACGGAATAAGTCCAGCCAATGGGTGAATCGTGACGATGACCTGACCGATATTTTTTCCGCGGGAGCTGTTCTTTCCACGGTGGTCGATATGGCGAAATGGGACGCTGCTTTGAACACGGAAAAAATCTTAACCGATTCCAGCAAGGCCGCGATGTGGACGGTGAATAAGCTAAACAATGGGACAACGAAAGCCTACGGGTTCGCCTGGCACCTGGAACCGATGGACGGCCACAAAAAAATCTGGCACACCGGATCAACGTCTGGGTTTACAGCGAGTTTTTCGCGTTTCCCCGACGACAATCTTTCGATCATCGTTCTCTGTAACTCCGGGGAAAATGAAATGGCCAACAACGTGGCAAAGAAAGTCGCCGCTCTTTATCTCACCGACACCGTTGCGAAGAAATAATGGTTTAGAGGTATCGCCAAAAGAAGTTCCTGTTTAGGGAAATTATTTTGGCAAACACGATAGTTCGACGTCAGTTCGCGTTGACCACTTTGACCCACTCGAACTTCGCGACTGGATTTTCACCGCCCGCGGTCAACGCCACGCGCACACCGCGATCCCACGGCGGCAGGTAATCGCCTTCGAGATCCATGTCGCCGCCCACCTCGGTCCACTTCGTTTCATTCCAGAAAGAGAAGCGGAAACGGTGTCCGTCGGTAGAATTCATACGGAGATACACTTTGCCAACAGCTGGAAGCGAAGCGCTTTTCACAACATCGGTTTTGCTTTTCTCACGACGGATCACGGAGACAGTGCCATCCTTGATGGATAGCCCGAGGGCATTGTTTTTGTCGCCGAAAGCAAAAAGACCGGCGGAATTGCTACGACCGAGTTGTTGGATATCCACAAGGGTCGTCGCTGAGTAATTGCCCGCAGTGGTTTGCACTGCGACAACAGACGACATCAGGTTATCGGCATGTTCAGGGCTGGCGGACAGCGTCAGAACGCCATCTTCCACTTTCGCCACTGGATCAAAAGCCACGGGCCACTGCCAGCGGACACCGAGCTGAGTCGTAGTGAAATCTTCATATAAATCAACAGGCATAGATGCGCCGTTGAATTTCAAAGGTGCAGTCGCCTGGACGCTGGCGCCTTTATTGTTGTTGATCGTCGGCCAGCCATCAGCATTCCATTTGATTTCATCCAACATGCCCTGACGTCCTACGTAGACGAAGTCCTGCGTGTCGTAGGCATGATAAAGGAAGAAAGTGCGACCACTCGGGTCTTCGACCACGCTGCCGTGACCAGGGCATTTGAACTTCTGGTTCGCCGCGAGGATTGGATTCGCGGGACATTTTTCCCAGGGACCGAGCAACTTCTTCGAACGAGCCACTCCGACCCCGTAGGTGCAGCCGCGTCCACAACAGCCGTTACCAGAATAAAACATGTAAAAGTAATCGCCACGACGCAGGACAAATGGCCCTTCGACAAGATTTCCTTCCCATGGAACGTCATTGCGAATGAGCTCCTTCATTTCGCCCACGAGCTTAGTGCCGTCGTCGGAAAGTTTCTGTGCCCAGATCGGCGTAGGAAGCTTGCGGCTGTTCCCATCTTCTTTCCAAACGAGATAGCGCACGCCGTTTTCGTCCGCGATAGGAATTGGATCAATGGAACCAGCGGCCTGACCAATCATGGGGCCATGATCAGTCCATGGACCGCGCGGATTGTCGGCGGTAGCGACGCCGATGTTCAGTGGGCCGTCCTTTTTGTGCCCGACGTAATAGACAAAATATTTGCCTTTATACTCTGCAATTTCAGGCGCCCAGTAGTTGGCGTAAGACCAGTCGGGGCGCTTCTGAAACACCGTTCCTTCCAGCTGCCAGTGCACGAGATCGCGCGAATGGAGTAACGGGAAAAGCGGCGCCCATTCCGAAGAGGTCGCCGTGGCCCAGTAATCCTCGCCAACGCGAATAATGGATGGATCCGGGTAATCGCCAGGCAGAACAGGATTGTTGAAGGTCGCTGCGTTGCCTTGCAGTGAGAGCGACAGGATCAGCGCGACGGTTGAAGTCGCGACCAACTGGGAAACTTTCATTTTCATGTCTTCTGAAAAGTGCCTGCGGTTTTAAATTTTTTTGCCTGGATCAGTTTCTGCAAAAGGATGAAGAGCAGCAGCAGCATGCCGATGGCAATGCGGGTCCACCACGAATTGAGCGTTCCTTCGAAATTAATGATCGATTGAATAATACTGAGAATGAGAACGCCCACGATGGTTCCGGCGAGATAACCGACACCGCCGCTCAATAGTGTTCCACCGATGACAACTGCGGCGATGGCATCGAGTTCCAGGCCGGTGCCGGCGGTCGGATCGCCTTTGACGTTGTAAAGAACATGCACCACACCGGCGAGCGTCGAACAAAAGCTGCTGATGACGTAAACGCCGATCTTGGTCTGGCCAACCGGCAGGCCCATCAGCATGGTTGACTGTTCATTGCCACCGAGCGCGTACACATTGCGGCCAAATCGAGTGAATTGGGCCACGATCAGGGCGGCAAGAAAGATGGAGAAATAAATGATCGTTGTGCCGGGGATCGCGGTGTTTGACAGTGGCACTTTGAAAGCGCTGTTAAAATCCGTCAGATGTTCGGTAAGACGAATGGATTCCTGGTTCAAAACAAAAGCGACGCCGCGCACGAGGAACATCCCGGCCAGAGTCACAAGGAACGGCGGGAGCGCATAGAAATGGATCAGGCATCCCATCAGGGCTCCAAAAAGAATTCCTCCAACCAGCACCAACGGAATCGCCACCGCGGGATTCATGTGATGCGTTTCAACCAGGAGCGCCAGCGAAATACTGGTAAGCCCAATGACAGCGCCTACAGAGAGATCAATGCCACCAGTGAGGATGACAAACGTCAATCCAATGGCCGCAATTCCGAGAGAAGCATCGTCGGAAATAAATCCAACAAAATACGGCAGCTTTAAAAACCCTTTGTAACGCAGGCTCGCGAACAGGAATAACAGGATGCAAACGCTGGCCGTCGCGACAAAGGGGATGTTGCGTTTTATCGTGCGAAGGTTCATGCGGTTGCTGGTTTACGGAAAATAGAACGACGGAATGTTTCTGACTGGAGCAGGCAAACGATCACGATCACCAGGGCTTTCACCACTTGCGTCCATTGTGGAGGCACGCCGCGGGTAAGGATGGTGGTGGTCAACGTTTGCAACAAAATGGCGCCGACAATTGAGCCCGCGAGAAAGAATCTCCCGCCTTGCAGCGCGGTTCCACCAATGACGACTGCGAGGATGGCATCGAGTTCCAATCCTATGCCGGAGGCACTTGGGTCAGCTTCGGCGAGGTTCGCGGCAGCGATCAAACCCGCGATGCCAGCGCAAAGAGAACAGGCGGAGTACACCACGAATTGAACGAGGCGCGTTTGAACACCAGCGTACCGGCTCGCGACTTCATTATCTCCGGTAGCTTCGATGAACAAACCAGCGGCGGTTCGTTTTGAAATCAGCAGAAATACCAGGAACAGAATCAATGTGAGCACCGCGGCAAATGGTATTCCGAGAAAATAACCGCGCCCCAGGTATTCAAGACCGGCATTTTTAAACGGAATATGCTGACCATTGGTCAACAACTGGGCGATACCACGACCGGATACCATCAGGATGAGCGTGGAAACGATTGGAGGGACTTTGAAATAACCAATCAGGAATCCATTCCAGACACCGGCCAGAATCGCCGCCCCGAGAGAAATGGCGAGAACCACCGGCAACGCGAGACCTTTCACAATCAGCAAGGCCGCCACCGAACCCGAGATCGCCATGACCGCGCCAACGGAAAGATCGACACCACCCGTAGCAATAACCAGGGTCATCCCAAGAGAAATAATCATTACGGGCGCCGCGCGATTGACCACGTCAATCAAGCTGCCGAACAAACGGCCGTCCTTCACTTCCACGTGAAAGAAACCTTTCGTATAAAGGAAATTGTAAAGCAGTACCAACGCAAGAGCAGCCAGGGGCCATTTCAGTTTTTGCCAGGCAGGAGTCTTTAGCATGACACCTCTCCGGATGAAGCAATCGCGTGCATGATGTTCTTTTCTGAAATTTTCTCGCCGTGTAGTTCGCACACTTTCTGGCGATCTCGCAGGACGACAACCCGATGGCTGTTGCGAACCATTTCCTCCAGGTCGGACGAAATGAATAAAATCGCCATGCCTTCGCCGGTGAGTTGCGCCATGAGCTTTTCAATTTCCAATTTTGCGCCAACGTCGATCCCACGCGTCGGTTCATCCAAAATGAGAAGGCGCGGATTGGACGCGAGCCAACGGGCGAGAATTACTTTCTGTTGATTGCCACCGCTTAGAAAACGAATGGCTTGTTCGGGATTCGGCGTCTTGATGTTCAGCGCCTTGATGAATTTATCCGCAAGCTCCAACTGCTTCGGGCGTGATACGTAGCGCATCCAACCACGATTCGCCTGTAGCGCGAGAACGATATTTTCACGCACCGACAGATTCGGAATGATCGCCTGGACCTTCCGATCTTCCGGGCAAAAACCAAACTTCAAATCGATCGCTTGTCGGGGCGAGCGGATGGAGACGGATGAGTTTTCCAAGGTCATCTCGCCGCAGTCGGCGTGATCGAGGCCGAAAATAATCCGCGCGGTTTCGGTTCGGCCTGAACCAAGCAGGCCAGACAATCCAACGATCTCGTTCGTCGAAATGGTCAGATCGATGGGTTTCAACGAACCTTTCCGTCCAACCTGCTTAAGTGTGAGCAACGGTTTCGGTTCGGACTTCCCGACGGCGCGTTCGGCCGCCTTCATGTCAAATTCGGACAGTTCTTTGCCCATCATTTTCGAGATGAGCTGAATGCGAGGAAGGGAAGCGGCTTCGTATTCCCCGACGAATGTGCCGTTGCGTAAAACGGTGATTCGATCGGACACCGCGTAAACCTGGTCCATGAAATGGGTGACGAAAACAATTCCAAGCCCTTCGGCTTTCAGTTTTCGCAACACATTGAAAAGCGTATCCACTTCTTTCTCGTCGAGACTGGATGTCGGCTCGTCGAGGATGAGGACTTTTGCGTCGATATCGAGTGCCCGCGCGATCGCGACCAACTGCTGAATGGCGATTGAATAATTCGAGACCGTTTCCGTGACGTCGATTTCAATGCCGAGCCGCGCCAAGGCCTTCTTGGCGCGTTGACGAATCTCTTTCCATTTCAGAAATCCAAGGACAGTGCTCTGGCGTCCGAGGCAGATGTTTTCCGCGACCGAGAGATGGGGAATGAGATTTACTTCCTGGTAAACGGTGCTGATGCCGAGGCGTTGCGCCTCTTCCGGGGACCGAGCATCGATGGATTTTCCATCCAGTAAAATCTCTCCGCTGTCCCGGCGGTAAACGCCCGTCAATACTTTGATGAGCGTCGATTTCCCTGCGCCGTTTTCGCCCATGAGCGAATGGATTTCACCGCGGCGAACGGTGAACTCGACACCCGAAAGGGCTTTGACGCCAGGAAAACCTTTGCTGATTCCGCGAAGTTGAAGAAGCGCTGTGCTGTCCGCCATAGAGCGATTACTTCTTCTCCTTTTTCAGTTCGTGAAGGTGGACAAACGTTCCTTTTTTATTTCCGACAATTACATCGGGAAGTTTATCGCCGTTGATATCCACAGCGACAACCTGTGTGCCGATGCCGGAGTTGTCGTCAATCAAATGGGGGACAAAATCAACGCTCTTATCTTTGTTGCGGACGAGTTGGAACCAATAGAGAACGGCCGCTCCGTTTGGATCCTGGTCGCCGTGGTTTCCGTGAGCCCAGAAACGTTTGCCGGTAATGATGTCTTTCAAACCGTCGCCATCGATATCCACGAGGTCCACCGCATGTAATTGCGAAAACGCGATGCCGTCCTTGTTCGGCCTGTTGTCGGGATTCAGGATGACGTGCTTCTCGAAGTCGATGTCCCCTCCGACCGTCTTTTCCTTTTTCTGCTCATACCACGCGAGGCCGTAGCCATGCGCCGCAAGGCTGGTCACGATATCCGCAAGTCCATCCCCGTTGACGTCGTAAGCATACATTTGAGAGGAACCCATGCTCGGGGCCGAGGCAAATGGATAGGGATGAAACTTCCAGACTGGATCGCCCTGCAGCGACTTCGGTTGCTCATACCAGCCTTCTTTTTCGATGATGTCTTTGCGGCCATCACCGTTCACATCGCCAACGCCCAGGCCATGGGTGAAACGATGATAATGTTTGTTTTCGGAAATGCGGTGGAAGGTGAATTTGTTTGCCGGATTCTTTGCATCGGGCGTCGCGTAGCCCATGTAACCTTCGGACGAGCATACAATCTCCGGAACTTTGTCACCCGTCAGTTCAGCGAAGGTCGGCGATTCATTGTCCGTAATGTCAATGGCCACATGTCGGGCCCAATGCCCTTCCTTGCCGCGAGGATTTTCGAACCACCACGATTGTTCACCCGGGAAGCCCAGGATCAAAATGTCCGTCCAGCCGTCGTGGTTGAAATCGTAACTGAATGCGATGAAATTTTTGGAATAAGTGTTGTTGACGCCGAGCGCGCCTTCAAAGCCAGAGATGGTTATTTCGGTGCCATCGGCGTTCTTCTTCTTAAAAGATTCTGTGGCGGGGTAATACTCGTGTTTTTTTTGGTAGTCAGGGCCTTCGTACCAGTAAGGACCGGAAACCACATCCATTTTCCCGTCACGATTAAAGTCCCCGATATTGGCACCTTCACTCCAAAACTGGTCGGTGAGCTGCAGTTTTTTAAATGAATGCACCTTGACGTCTTTAGCCGTCGCCAAAACCGTGGTCGAAAGGAGCGCCAGTGACAGTGATAAAATCCGGCTCATGAAAGGATATGTCTCTCAATTCTCGCCATGGAGGTCAAGTACGGCGAAATGAGTATAGGTTAGTTTTGCAATCAAGATCAGGGTCACCAGTTTTCTTTTTGCAGACGCAAATTAAGGGGCACTGGTTGCAAATGATGCGGATAGGGGATGAACCGGCGGCCAACAGGGAGGGAGCTGCGTACAACCTATGCATTTTCTTTCTTTTAGGATGCCAAAAGCCAAATAGGCATCACTGGATCGAAATCCGCTTTTTAAGACCTGAACGACGACGGATCTCACGCGAAACCCCTGTAAACATTGATCCCTGCAGCTTTGGAAAAGGGAATCTTTAC
>CBHTTJ010000241.1:0-7847 GCA_966095605.1 uncultured bacterium
TAGATCGTTACGTCAAAAAAATAGCTTCGCCCCCACTGATCTGTTTAAAATATAAGGTTGTGTTCCGCCGTAGGTTTCCCCATCCGGCGCACGTTCAATACCCATGCAAAACGATTTTTATCCCGGGCAACGTTGGGTGAGCGAGAGCGAGCCTGAGTTGGGTTTGGGTTCCATCGTCCGGGTGACAAATCGCACCGTCGTCATCGGCTTTGGTGCGAGCAAGGAGCAGCGAGAGTATGCAAAGGATAATTCACCTCTCCGTCGTGTTCGCTTTCGCAAGGGAGATTCGGTTAAAAGCAGCGAAGGCAAAACTTTTGTAGTTCGTGACGTCATTGAACGCGGCGGAATCATTTATTATTCCGCTGACGGACATGACCTCTGCGAAACAGAGCTGAGCGATGCGATCAACTTCGATAAACCAGAAGACCGCTTGCTCGCCGGTCAAGTCGATGAGCCCAATGTTTTTGATTTAAGATATTCCGCGCTGAAGCAGCAGTATCGTCGTCGCAAATCAAAGGTGCGCGGTTTTGTTGGCGGGCGCATCGATTTGATTCCTCATCAACTTTATATTTCCTCGGAAGTCTCGGGGCGTCTGATGCCGCGTGTTCTGCTTGCTGACGAAGTCGGTTTGGGGAAAACGATTGAAGCTTGTTTAATTGTTCACCGATTGATTCTGACAGGCAGGGCGCAACGGGTTTTGATCCTGGTGCCGGAATCGCTGGTGCATCAGTGGTTCGTGGAATTGCTGCGACGCTTTAACTTATGGTTCCACATTTTTGATGAAGAACGTTGCGCGGCTATTGAGGGCGTCGACCAGGAGACAAATCCATTTCTCGATGACCAATTGGTGCTTTGTAGTCTCGCGCTTTTCACCCGAAACGAACGTCGGCTGCCACAGGCGCTCGCCGCTGGCTGGGATATTTTGGTGGTCGACGAAGCGCATCATCTGGGTTGGTCGGCGGAAACGGTCAGTCCGGAATACGCGGTTGTGGAGGCCCTTGGACGCAAAACTCCAGGTCTCTTATTGCTGACCGCGACGCCGGAGCAGGTGGGGGTTGCCAGCCATTTCGCGCGCTTGCGGTTGTTAGATCCCGACCGGTTCTTTGATCTGAACCAATTTATCAATGAGTCTGAACGGTACAGGGATGTGGCGAGGGTTGCAGACAAGCTTCTTGGTGGCAAAAAATTGGAGAAGGACGAAAGGGAGCTTTTGGCGGCTCTCCTGGTGGACACAGAGGAAAATGTTCGCGAGAAAACAGCGAAGATCGAGAAGGGCGATATCGCCGCTCGTGATCAAATATTGCAGGCGCTTTTGGATCAGCACGGAACGGGTCGGGTGATGTTCCGAAATACGCGCACCGCTATCAGCGGTTTTCCGAAACGCATTGCAAGATTGCAACCTTTGCACGCGTTTGAAGAACACGAGTTTCAAGCTTTAGCGGAAGAATTCGACGCGGATACAAACCCGAAAGCAGCGGATGCCTTTGAACCAAATTACGACAAAGACCTTCGCGTTCGCTGGCTCGCGGATTTGCTGCGCGCTTTGGATGCTGAGAAAATTCTCCTGATTTGCCGGACCCAACGCAAAGTAGAGGCAATAGAGGCGGCGTTGCGCCAATTGATTAATGTGAAAATGGGTGTGTTTCACGAAGGTCTTCCATTGGTGCAACGGGATCGTAACGCGGCGTGGTTTGCCGAGGAAAATGGAGCACGCATCCTGATCTGCTCTGAAATTGGAAGTGAAGGTCGCAATTTTCAATTCGCTCATCATCTCGTCCTGTTTGACCTCCCGCTCAATCCCGAGTTGTTGGAACAACGAATCGGCCGGCTCGATCGCATTGGACAGACATCGGAGATTCAGGTTCATCTGCCATTTATTGTCGGCAGCTCCCAGGAAGTGCTGGTGCGTTGGTACCATGAAGGGCTGAATTCTGTGGAAAGGAATTTGCATGGCGGCCTGGAATTATTGCAGCAGTTTGAAGAGCGCTTGCGCGACCTGGCCCAGGATTTTCACGAAACAGAAAAAACGTCTCGAACAGAACTGGAATCGCTGATCGCGGAGACTCAGAAAGCGAGGAAAGCCCTGACGGTGCGGCTGGAGCAGGGGAAGGATCGCCTTCTCGAATTGAATTCATTTCGACCAGAAGTGGCGAAACGGCTGATCGGCGAAATTTCCCTGCTGGACCAGGACAGCTCGCTCGACGACTTTCTTATTTCGGTCCTCGACCATTACTCCATTCATGTCGAGGACCTTGGTCAACGCAGTTATCAACTCGGCTCTGCTGGAGTTTTTGCGGATGCGTTCCCCGGATTGCCTGCCGCCGGTATGACGATCACGTGCCTGCGCTCACGGGCTCTTTCCCGCGAAGACGTGCAATTTGTTACCTGGGATCACCCACTCGTGACGGCCGCCATCGATCTTCTTCTAGGTTCGGAGAAAGGAACCAGCAGTTTTGGCAAATGGATCGATCCGAGGAACCGTGGTGTTTACGTGGAGGGCATTTATGTCCTCGAATGCATTGCGCCACGTGGACTGCACATGGATCGGTTCCTGCCACCGACCCCATTGCGAGTGATTGTCGATCATCGTGGCAGTGACATGGCGAGTTCCATTAGTTCCGACGCGCTCGGGCATCAATTGAAAAAAGGGGAAGCGTATGTGTTGGTCGATCAGCCCGAGTTTCGCGAGGATTTGTTTCCCGTTTTGTTGGAAAAAGCCAGAACTTTGGCAGATCAACGCACGGCTGCGATCATCGCCGATGCCCAACGGGAAATGAATCTGCAATTGGATGGCGAGATCTCCCGCTTGCAGGATCTGCGAAAAGTAAATGCGAGTGTCCGGCCCGAAGAAATCGAGTTGCTGGTGAAAGAAAAAAATGATCTGCGCCAACACATTGGCCAGGCACGGCTTCGTCTGGACGCTGTCCGGCTGATTCAACGCGGACCGGGTTAAATCTAATTTTTCATCCGCATCGATTCGAGATAGCGAAGCAACGATGCGAGGTCTTCCGGAGAAATACTATCGACGAGTCCGTCCGGCATCATGGAAGTCTTGCGGGTGCCGCGAGTCGCTATGTTTCTCTTCTGCACCACAACAGGTCCCGTGATGTTGCGTAATTCAATTTCGTCTCCGGATTCACGAACAATAAAGCCGTCGATTTCCTCGCCATCCTTGGTTTCGAGGGTTGTGGTTTCAAATCCCTGCGCGACCTTCGCGCTTGGATGCAAAATGGATTCTAAAATTTCTGCGACGCTGTAACGCGCGGTGATGTCGCCAAGAAATGGGCCTTTGGGAAGTTCGCTTTTGTTGACGGTGTGACACTTGATACAACCAACGGTATCAAACAGCTTTTCGCCAACGTTGGCGTCGCCGCTCGCGGAACCCGCACGTTTCAGAACCTGATCATAAGGAAGCTTCGCGATCAGTTCTGAGGTTGGCGCAGCGATTGGGCGGACCGTCTGAGTTTGTTTCGGACCGTTCTCACGGGCCTTCTTTAGAGCGGTTGAATGTTCGCCTTGAGCGACGGTTTGCTCCGCCAATTTCCTCGCCGCTGTGGGCGCGTTTGTTTGTTGGGTGATAAAGAGAAGAACGGTATAGGCGAGTTCGGATTCCGCGGACGTTCCTCCTTTGGCCAGGCCGGCAAACAGCTCGGTCGACTTTGCGTGTTGGGGATCGCGAACGAATTCATAACGCGTCGCTGCTGTGAATTGTTCGTCGATGGGACATGAAAGCAACGCATGAACAGCCGACGCTACGGAAATCTGCGCTACTTTTTGGAACGCTTTCTTTCTGTCGGGAGCGGGCAGGGAAGGGTCTGTGATAACCAGTTCAAACATCGCCGGAGAAAGAGCGGGCAATTCAATTTTATATTTTTGCGTCATCAGGACAAGGAACCGGCTGGTCTCTTTATCGTTTTGACGAATCAATTCTTCAAGTAGCGATTGTATCTTCGCGGTTCCATCCCATGTGACGGCTTTGTAATACGGTCCGCTCGTGTCCGGACGCGTTGTCCACCAGGATCCATCCCAATCGGCTTCACGGAAGTAGAGGCGACAGAGGGTTTCGAAGATCGGTCGTTTTAGGGACTCCGTTGCGGAAAAACGCTTGAGCAATTCATCAACGACCGAAGTTTTGTGCAGATTGCCGAGCACACGCAGCGAGGCCCGCGCGAGTTCGGCATTATTGCTGTCGATTGCCTGGAAACAAACGTTGTCCGCACCAAAAGCAACGAGTGTTCGGAATGCGGCGTGAGCCACCGCGGAATCTTTATCCAATAGCAGTGGAACAAGATGGGCCGCCGCATCGCGATGTCCGATTCGATTCAGTGCAATCACCGCCTGCAAACGGACAGAGGGTTCGCGGTCGGAAAGGCTCTCTACGAACAATCTGGCCATGGCGGATGTTTGGAGTTTTGAATCCTTTAATGCTTTCAATGCCAGTTCCCGCAGAGCCGGTTCTTTCGATAATTTTAAAAGCGAGTCGACCGCCGTTGGCTGAGCGATTTGGCCCAGAGTAAAGATCGCTGCAGCACGAACGGGCAGGGATTGCCTGGAAAGGGCAAGGTCACGCAACGGTTTAATGAAAGAGCCCGAATTTTTTCGACGCAGGATTTCTCGTTGCACATGAAGACGCTGCGTGGCACTGGGCGAAGCAAGCAATTGGATAAGTTGTTTCTCACTTTGCTGATGGAGGTTTGGAAAACCAATCGGTTCGTTCCCAACGGGAGAAATACGCGCGACGAAGCCCGCGTTGGCCCCTGCGAAGTTGAACGTCGCTCCTTTCCAGCTCGCCACGTAGAGATTGCCGAGTCCGTCAGTGGCAATTCCTGTCGGGCGTGGAATGTTCAGAAACGTTTCTTTTTCGGCGCTGAAGGTCGCGCCGGTTTTCTTCAACGGATGACGCGAGACATTGTTCCAACCCCATTGGCAGGTGTAGAGACCGTAACCGAAATCATCTGGAAGTCCCGGCTCATCGAGGAAAAGCGCGCCCGTCGGTGAACCGCCGCCGAAGTCGCGCATCGCCGGCATGATTTCGTTTGGAAAATTACGGAAGAGGGAAGGGTAGCCGTATTGGCCCGTGGGAATCATATGACTCAAACGGAGATTCCAGTCATCGCCGTCGTTGGTGTTGTCGCAGGTGAAAATGTTCATGAACGGGTCCAGCGCGACGTCGTAAATGTTGCGTGTGCCGCGGACGACTTCTTCCAATTGTGATCCATCGGGACGAACGCGGACGATCCCACCGCCGTGCAGTTGCAGGTGACTTCCATCTTTCGCCACGGCGTTGAGCGCGCCGTAGTCACCGAGCGCAATATAGAGCCAGCCATCAATTCCCATGCGGACGCCGTTGCAGGTATGATCGGCGCCCCGAAAATTCAGATCATTCGCCAGGCCTCGCACCAACACCTCAGAACGATCCGCTTTGCCATCTCCATTGTCATCGTGGAACGCTTCCAGCAAGGGTGGATGCATGACGTAAAGTGTGTTGTCGTCGAAGACAAGTCCCCGTGGACTGTCCATCTTCGCGAAGGTTAAAAATTCATCTGCGGTTCCGTCATTGTTGGTGTCCCGACAGCGCACGACCCAACCGCGATTTCTCTCCTGGTCAAGGGAACCATTCAGGTCAACGCCGACAAAGACATCGCCCCACGGCGTTGCTTCGAGACAGGTCGGATAACTGATGTTCGTTGGTCCGGCGAACAGTGTCTGCTCGAAACCCGCCGGTGAACGCACCCCGGTCATGAGCGCGTCCGGTGTGTCCATCGCGGGACGTTCGACGAGTTCTTTGCCTTGAACTTCGAATTCAAAAAAGCTGAACCACGCGCCGGGCGAGGCTTTGGTGATCGTCACGCGCACGTAACGAATGCCATTCGCGGAAAACTTCTGTTCGTCGACCTGCGGACGCGCTTCGCCTTTTTTCTCCAGCAACATATTCCAGGCTTTCCCATCGACAGAGCCGTCCACCTTGTATTCGTAGACGGTGTTGTCCTTCTCCCAAATAATGCGGGTGCCCGTAACATCCTGTGGTGTTCCAAGATCAACCTGCCACCAGTAATTACTTCCGCCATCAGGCGCGCACCAGCGTGTTTCCGGATTATCGTCGATGGATAATTCCGGCGGATGTCCATTCTCGGAAGCGGAGGCAGTAGCCTTTTTGTTCAGAGCAAGATTGATTGGCACACGCACCATCTTCTGCGCGCGGCGTTTGATCTTCGCCGGCTTGAGGTGATCGGCGTCAAGTTTATTGACGGACCAGAGCAATCCCCGTGTCACAAGGTCCAAATAACGAGGATCCGCGACGGTGGCGTTGTTGTGTCCAAGCGTGGTGCTGAAGACACGGGTGCCACGATAATTGTTCATCCAGGCTACAAGACTTTTGTCGTTCCCTTGTTGCCCGTAAATCAGCGGAGTGACCGTCTTCCAGGTTTCGACATTATTATAAAGCTCCTCCGGCCCGGTGCTCCAATTGCCCAGAGTTTTTAAAATGGTTTCATTCGTGGCGGTGTAGGAAAGGGCAATCGGCAACTGGGCGCCGTGCGAACGGGAATCGATGCCGGTAAATTCGAACCACTCTTTGAAATGATCGAAGTCGACGCGATAGCAATGCATCGCGCAATGAAGATTCACCGCCGGCAATCCCTCACGATGCGGTTTGAGAATGCCTCGAACAAAGGTGGCGTCTTTGACATCGGCGAAACATTCGTCGTGGACAACGACGTCGAAATGTTTAGCCCAATCCGGGTCATCATAAAGACTCAGCCTGTGGTCGGTCGAACCGTCGCCTTCGTGGACGATGGACCAGACGACATTGGCACGGGCGGAGATGCCTTCGGTGAGGATCGTTTTCTGGTGCGTGTAATCGTGGTAACACCCCCCTGTGACGAGTAGTGCACGGATTGGCGCCGTTTCTTTTGGAGCCCCGCATAAAGCCGTGCATGACAGTAGCATTGCCAGAACCGCCGGGTGAAAACGCATGCAACAGAGTTAGCCATGAAATTCCCTTCGGAACACGCGGAAAATGTGGGAGCACGCCAAAATGTATCCGTGCAGCCGTTACCTTTGCTGCGTCGCGTCTTGAATATAGTTTTCATTTTTTTCCTTTGAAAAAAAAGCGGCGGGGCATGGCGCCCCGCCGCTGTGTTTTCTTACGGAGGTCCGTAGGGACTAGTGTGTGGTGATGACGACCTTTTGGGACGACGGGCTTTCGCCACCGTTGTTCACTGCCGTGACGACGATCTCCACTTCAGTGCCGGCCGAGAGATTCTCGAGGGTGAAGTCGAGGTCTGCCGGTGAGCCGACAAGGACGTAGTCGTTATCAAGGCCGTGGGTCTTCTTGAACACGTGATAGTATTCAGCGCGAGCTGAAGCTTCCCATTTCAAGGCGACCGCCGTAGGACCGATCAGCGTGGCGACCACGTTCAACACCTGGTCTGGCGTTTCCAAGGCGTCTGGTGGATTAAGGCCGAACGCTTTCCAACGACCATCCAGACCCGGCAAACGCATCTTGAGTTCCGCGATCAGGTCGGACATGCGCTTTCGAAGCATGCCAGCCTTGGCGTCGCGTTCCGTCAGGAGGTTATCGACAATACCTGCTTGTTCGTTAAAGGCGCCGATTGCAGCTTTGAGTTGAGTAAGCAACTCATCTGCATGCACCGCCGTGATGTTCTTGTTCGGCACCTCCATGTCGGGATTGCCAGCCAGGAACAACTTGTAAGAACGAAGCAGAGGAACCAGATCGTCCGCCGAGCGTGGGATCATGAGGGAGCCAACGAGGCCGGTAATGTCCCAGCGCTCATTGTATTCAGAACCCAACGTCGGTTTGAACGTGTCCCGTCCGAGGATCAGGA
>CBHTTJ010000242.1:0-7842 GCA_966095605.1 uncultured bacterium
GGGTTAAAGCCAAATAATTTAATCACTTTGCCGCAGGCGCGAGCGAAGCGAGTTTTACCTCCGCTTTTGTGTCAATATTACGGCCCTTTCGACTTTTTTTCGGCTAAGAAGGTAGAAATTCTGATGATTCGGCGACAGGAATCCTTCGACGGCCCGTTTGAGCTATTGCGGCAGTTCTTCAGACAAACAAGAAACTCGCTCCGCTCGCGCCTGCGGCAGAATGTTATATTAATTTGAATTTTAAACCCGGCTTGAAAGCCGGGGCTATTGTCGGTCGTCCCAACGGGACTATTTCGCTTCTTCCTTCTTCTCCTCCGGATCGAATTGGAATGTCCCGTTGAGAACCGCGCCGGAGTCGCGGGCCATGAGGTTCGCGACGTCGTGCCATTCCTGCACGATCGCGCGCGGTTCCAATGGCACACAGTTGTTGCCGAAGATGCGCATGAATTTTAACAGGTCGACGAAGCTGGAAACTTTCAGGCCCAGGATCAGGCCGCCGCAGGGCATGTCCTGGCGCGTTGTTTCACAGCTGACGTCGTTTTCGCGGATGATGTGGGACTGCTCTTTTCGGAAATAGAGTTTCACATCCACTTTCTCTTTACCCTTGTACACTTCAAAAGCCCCGTCGGTCTGTTCGCTCATTTTAAATTTGAGGTGCGGTTCAAAGGTTTTGCCGGTGAGGAGAATGTCTTCCATGCGGCTGAGCGAAAACTTCCGGTACTCTTTGCTGAGGTGATCGTAGGCGTAGACAATCCAGTCGAGGAGCAACTTGCGGACGTGCAGGACCTCGAGGGTGCGTGGCTTGGTATCGCTGTTGGGTGTTTTGTAAGTGAGTTCGACCTGGATACGTTCCACGGCGCAACGCCAGAAGAATTGAATCAACGTGGGATCAAAGCGCGGTGTGAGAATACTGCTGAAGGAAAGACAACTGTCCATGCGCGAGAAATCCAGCTTCGCCTGGTCACCGACAAAAGCCGAGATGCGTCGATGCCAGCGTTTGACCGCGTCGCTTTCCTTCTTCGAGCAGAAGCCGCTGGAACTTTTGATCGCGAGCATCAGTTGATAGCAAAGCTGCTGGCTGATGAGCATGTGCGGGATAAAGTCGACGTGTTCCTTGTAGGCATAACCGCCGTTCGGGCCTTTGACGACCGGCAGGAGAAGATCGTCTTCCATGTGGCGGAGGTAAGGTTTGATCGCCTGTCGAGTGACGCCGCAGAGTTCGCCGAGTTCTTCCTGGGTGAGGAACTCGTCTTTTTTCAGTTTATTAAACGCGTGGTGAATGATCATCACGCGACCGTGCTGTCGCAGTTGGTCTGACCATGGATCGTTTTGTTCGGTGGGTTTATTTTCGTTGCCAGAGTTTTGGTCCGAAGAAGGTAGAGTCATGCGTTGGTTTTGGTTTGTCTGTTGTTTCTGTACCCGGTGAGTTCCCTGTGGGTGTCCCGCCGTTTTTATTCGCGCGCTTTTTTAGCAAATAGAAGTTTTCTGAAAAGGGGAAAATGGGAAGCGGAGAAAGCGGAAAGATAGCTTCGCTGCGAACTCTATTTGTAGCGCCGACTGGTAGTCGGCTGTATCGCGAGTTGGCAACTCGCTGGGGGTTGGCTTGGGAGGAGGCGGTTATGGTTTCTTTCGGCGCTGTTTGGAGTGTTCACCCGCCTGCCGGTTAACAACCGGCGATACAGCCGACTGCCAGTCGGCGCTACGAGCTATGGTTTGGCTGTAAGCCGGTTGTGAGGGAGGGCCTCTTAGTTTTACGCCATCGAAAGGACAGGGATCACTAATCAAGTTCTGGAACTAACTGGGGGATGTATAAATACCCAGGAGTGACCCTATTCTAGCATCGGTTGGAAATGACTAAACCACTGACCCAACGCGACACTTGAAAACGCCTTCGATATTTACAAATTTTTAACAAGTTTTGGGTCCATTTTGATTATTCGGCCGACTTTTTCCGAGCCATCTTGGCTCAATGAAAGAAACGGTCAACGCGAGTTCAGAGCGGCAAGGTAAAGACGCGTTCTTCAATGAAGAAAAAGTCCGTCCGGAAATTTTGGTGCCGTTGGATTTGACTCCTTGTTCACGCGAGGCGGTTCATGCAGCAGTCCCCTACGCACAACGTCTCCATGCCAGAATCATTTTGCTTCACGTCCTTGATGTTGCCCTTGATTTTTTGAACGCGACACGCGTCGACGTGCCGCGCATCGAACATCAAATCCGTGAGCAGGTGGCTGCGGAGTTTGCCTGGGCGACGTCCACCTACAAGGGCTCTGGGGTTTCCTTTGAGACCCTGCTGATCGAGGGACTTCCAGCCGAACAAATTCTTAACACCGCGCAGGAGAGAAATGTCCTTTTGATTGTCATGGGCAAACATCCAAAGCCCAAACGCTGGAGTCTATTCCACCGGCAGACAGTCAAGGAGGTCATGGAGAATGCCCCCTGCGAAGTCATTATCCTGATCAACCATAACAACCGGAAATCAGGCAAACGTCTGCAAGAGGCGCGCTGCTGAGGAATATTTCCAACGCTTTTTTCGACCTTCAACCCTCTGTATGCTTGCGATTTCCACCCATCGTCCGCGGAACGTAAACGCCCCGCGCGCCGCTGCTATTCTCTATGGCGACTGGGGCACCAGCAAAGCTTATGTCGTTGGCCTGGCTTTCGCCGTGGCCGGCTATAGTTCGTTTTGGCTGATACTGCCAATGTGTTTGCTCACGGCTCTGGTCGGCATAAACTACATGACCATTTGCCGCCATTATCCGGACGGCGGCGGAGTGTACGCGAGTGTCCGACATCGTTCGGAAATTGTTTCGATTGTCGGCGCGTTTCTTTTGGTGGCGGACTATATCGTCACGGCGGCAATCAGCGCGTTATCGGCGTTCCAGTATCTTGGCGTTCCACATCCTGAAATATTTGCAGCCGGTGCGATTGCAGTGATCGGGGTTCTGAATGTTTTTGGGCCTAAACACACTGGCGGCCTGGCTTTTTTGATTTCCATTCCCGCTGTCATCGTCGTTGTTCTGCTTGGACTCTTCTGTCTGCCTCATCTCGGTGAGGCTGTTCACCATCTGCAACCGTTGCACGGCAGTTTCGGACAGAACTGGTCAGGGTTTGTTGGGATTGTTCTAGCCTTGTCCGGCGTTGAGGCCATCGCAAACGCGACGGGAGTGATGAAGTTGAATCGCGAAAGCACCGCGGAAAAACCAATCGTTTCGAAAACCTCCACGCCCGCAATTCTCTGGGTAATGCTGGAAGTATGCTTGTTTACGGCCTTATTCGGACTTGCGGCCCACGCTTTGGGCGGACTGCAAATTGTTTCTGCGCCGGAAGGGAACGATGTCAATGCGCCCGGAGCCGAGGGGGTGCGGGATTATCTATTGCGTTATATGGCTCAGATTTTTGTTGGGGGTTCCCTTGGCGCAACTGCGGGACACGTCGCTGCCTGGACGGTGAGCATCGTCTTTGGTTTCCTGCTTTTGTCGGCGGTCAATACCGCGATTGTCGATCTTATTGCGATTTCTTTTCTGATGTCACGGGATGGCGAACTCCCGCCTCGGTTTCAACGACTGAATCGTTTCGGAGTTCCTTTGCTGGGCGCGGTTGTTGCCGCGACGATTCCGGTATTGCTGGTTCTGGTGGTGAAAGACATGTCCGGTTTGGCCGATCTCTACGCCGTGGGCGTGGTCGGAGCCATCGCAACTAATCTTGGAGCATCCGCGACAGATAAACACCTTGACCTCAAACGGTGGGAACGCTGGCTCATGGGAATCACTTTTCTCATCATGCTTGCGATTGAGATTTCATTGTTCATCGATAAGCCAAAAGCTCGTGTCTTTGCGGTCACTGTTCTGGCGATAGGCTTGATTCTCCGCGGTCTGGCCACTGAGCGCGCTAAAAAGAAGAAAGAAGCTGCCGTAGCCGAAACACAGACCACGAAAGCGGAACCCGCCGTGATTCCTGCTCCAAATTGGGATCATTCGTTTCGTCCGCCGTTGATTTGTGCTGTGCGCGGTGTGGGAAAGACTTTGGATTTTGCCATTGCCGAGGCGAAAGAAACCAGTCGACCACTTTACATCTTATTCGTGCGGGTTCAGCCGGTCATAACGGAACAAGATCGCCAACGTAAATGGAACGAAGATGCCGAGGCATCTGAAATTTTTACGTATGCCCAGGCTCATGCGAGTGGCCACGTGATCTTACCGTGTTACGTCGTCAGCGATTCACCCGCCGATTCAATTGTCGAAATCACCGCCACGATTGGCGCCGCGCGCTTGATTCTCGGCGCTCCGCAAAGGGGCACCATCATCAACATCCTCCGCGGAAATATCATTCGCCAGATTGCCGGGAGTCTCCCGGATGACGTTGATCTGCTCGTTTACGCGTGATCCAGTCCTATGAAAATAAGCGATCTATTCCATCCCGAACACGTTATCTCCGAGTTGAAAGGCATTACATCGTTTGAGGTCATCGACGAAATGGTGGCGCATCTGGTTCGATGCGGGAAAATGACGTCGTCCCTGCATGAACCCGCCACGACGGTCCTTAAAAATCGTGAACGAAGCATGAGCACAGGTGTCGGCTTTGGCATAGCTCTTCCACATGCTTACTCGGACTTGTTCAACGAACCCGTGGTCATGGTCGGGCGCTCTCGTGTCGGTATCGATTTTTCCGCTCTCGATCATCAACCGGTGAAGGTCGTGATGCTGGTCATTGCACCTGAACATGATCGGGTCAGACATCTTTGGATTCTCTCGACCGGGGCTCGTTTGTTACACCACAGGAATATTAGGGATGCCATCGAACGTGCCACAGACCCGGAAAGTATTGTTGAAATCTTAATAAACGGAGCAGCGCTTTTGGTGGAGACGCAAAAGCGGATGAAAAACGATTCGACATTATAGCTATGTTTTAGGGCTGATTGTTCCTGATCGGCGGTTACATTACTTTGTGGTAACCGGGAGCGATGTAAAAACCCAATGCGTACAACGGACACTGAATACCCACAGCGGACAGTCCCACGCTTACTCGTAGCCATCAGTCCAGGTCCGTTGTGCGACGAGATCATCGAAGGGACGCGGCGGCTCGCTGCGATGCGGGAAACGGCCTGGCTCGCGGTCCATGTAGCGACTCCTGTCCCGCTTTCGCAAGCTGAACAGGAGCAACTCGCCAAAAACCTTGCCGCCGCTCGTCAATTGGGCGCTGAAGTTATCACGACGGTAGACGAAGATATTGTTAACGGGCTCTTGCGGGTTGCTCGCCAGCATAGCGTCACTCAAATCGTCATCCGCAAATCAGCTGCTTTCCATGCAAAGATTTTCTTCTGGCGGCCGACTTTGTTGAGTCGATTGCTTCGTCACGCGGGTGAAATTGATGTTCTCATTGTTGGAACCACCAGTCCAGGAGTGGGTAAAAAGTTTCCCTTTCGCCGGCCTGCCTTGGTGGAATGGCGTTCTTATTTATTAGCGCTTGCTGTCCTCGGGTTGGTCACCGCCGCTAATCACGTTTTTAGTCCTGTCATCGGCTACCGAGCGGTGGCGATGAATTATTTGTTGGCCATCATGTTGCTCGCCTTTGTGGTCGGACGAGGCCCGATGGTTATGGCAGCGACGGTCAGCGCACTGGTGTGGAATTATTTATTCCTGCCCCCGCGGTTTACTTTTTCGATCGGCCATTTTGAAGACGCCATGATGTTTGTCATGTACTTCGTCGTCGCCATTATCCTTGGACAACTGATTGCGCGGATTCGGCTGCAGGAAAAGGCGGAACGTCGACGAGAAGAACATTCCACTGCGCTCTATCTGCTCACACGCGACCTGGCCGAGGCCAACGGTCTGGACAAGGTTGTCGAAAAATTTCTGCATCAGGTTCAAGAAGTCTTCCAGGGTGAGGCCGGACTTATTTTGGCTGACAACGGGAAAGCACTGCAAAGAAGGCCGCATCCGGCCGGAAAATTGCGATTTTCTGAACATGAGATGAATACGGCAACGTGGGTGTTTGCGCATCGTCAGACCACCACCCCTTTCACAGATACCGCCAAGGTTTCCTTCCTGCCACTTACTACCGCAAAAGAACGAATTGGAGTGCTGGCCATTAAACTTCGTCCGGACGTTGCCAATGTCATGGAGTATCAAAATCTCCTGGAATCCTTCGCCAGGCAGGCCGCTCTGGTAATCAATCGCCAGCAACTCCAGGAATATGCCGAAAGAACGCGTCTGATGGCGGAGTCAGAACGGTTGGGTAAAAATCTGCTCGATTCCATCTCGCATGAAATGCGCACACCGATTGCTGCGATCACGACGGCGTTGAGCAATCTCGAAGAATCGAGCTGCGGCGGTTTCAGCGAGGCTCAGCGAAGACTGACGGGGGAAATTCAAATTGCCGCAGACCGTTTGAATCGACTCGTGGGAAACCTCCTCGATATCACCCGCGTCGAATCAGGCCATCTCAAACCCAAAATGGATTGGTGCGAGATCGGCGATCTGATTCATGTGACTTTAAAGAGCATCGAAAAAGAGTTGGCCGGACACAGGGTCAAAGTGCATCTGGATTCATCCCTTCCACTCATAGAAATGGACTACGTGCTGATGGAACAGGCATTGACCAATCTCCTGTTGAACGCTGCGCATCACACCCGGCCCGGCACGCAGGTGGAAGTTGCGGCAAGAATTGAAGGCAAGGAACTCGCCATCTCCATATCCGATTCGGGACGTGGTTTGCCGCCCGACGCCTTGCCACGAATGTTTGAAAAATTTTACCGCGTTCCGGGTTCACCTTCCGGTGGCACTGGTTTAGGTTTGTCCATCGTGAAAGGTTTTGTTGAGGCACAACGCGGACGCGTCACCGTTGCCAATCGGTCCGAAGGCGGCGCGATCTTCACGATTCATTTACCGATAAAGGACCCTCCCACAATTCCTGTTTCCCGCGAATGATCCACGATACCAAAACAGCTTTGGTTGCCCTGGTGATCGATGACGAGAGCCAAATCCGGCGCTTGCTCCGGATTACCCTGGAGGCAAACGGTTACAAAGTTTTTGAAGCCACAACGGGAGAAGAGGGCGTTCGCGAAGCGGCTCATCGCCGACCTGATGTCATCCTGTTAGATCTCGGACTGCCGGACATCGAAGGCATCACCGTTTTAAAGCGCATCCGTGAATGGAGTCAGGTACCCATCATCATCCTCTCTGTGCGAGAGCGAGACGAAGACAAGGTGGCTGTCCTCGATTCCGGTGCGGATGATTATGTCACGAAACCTTTCAGCAGTACTGAACTGCTGGCTCGCCTTCGCGTAGCATTACGTCATTCCCAACCACGCGAAGAGGAGGCGATCTTTCGCTCCGGCGATCTGGAAGTCGATCTCATTGCCCGAACGGTGCGAGTCAAAGGCGAGGAAGTAAAACTCACTGCGACCGAATACGCACTTCTGCATCTTTTCGTTAAACACGCTGGAAAGATATTAACGCAAAAGCAAATCATGCGTGAGGTCTGGGGCCCCAACTACCTGGAGCAAACTCACTACCTTCGGGTGTACATGAAACACCTTCGAGAAAAACTCGAAGAGAAGCCTTCCCAGCCAAGACTGTTCATCACAGAACCTGGTGTTGGATATCGACTGGTTACGAAGGATTAGAGAAAGAGGAATGACGGTGCTCACGTGATTTTTTGCGGCGAAAAATTTTTCCTACACCGTGCAGGAAAGTTTTTTTGCGCCAAAATTTTCGTCCGACACCGTGCAGGAAAAATTTTCCGGCTCGGAATTTCTTTCCGTCACCATGTCGGAAAGATTTTTTGTGCCGAAAATTTCGTCCGTCATGGTGTAGGACCGATTTTGGGTCGCCTGGAAGGGGG
>CBHTTJ010000243.1:0-7752 GCA_966095605.1 uncultured bacterium
GAGGCAGATAACGTTTTGCCTGTTGACTCCCAGCACTAATGGGTGACCCCTTTACGGCTTAGGTCTGACCTTTTTACTTACGTTCCGTCTTTCGCGATATAAGCGTCATAGTCACCGGAGGAAATTCCGCGGAGTATTTCGCTCGCGGATTGTTCCTGCAGAATACACCCGGACATCGTCCAGAGCTTTGCATTTGGGTCGACCATTTGTAACGCATGACCAAATTCTTCGGGCCAAAGTTTGTGAATGGCACAAAGCGCGTATAGTCTTCCGGGCGTTCCGCCATTTAAAAGAACCAGATTGATGTCACGATGAGCATTGGTCGAAGCAAGGACTGCTCGAAGTGCCGCTTCGCCGTCGGAAGTCACCCCTGCTTCGCCAACTCCACCGAAAGCAAAAGGACTCGCCTCTTGTAACGCCATCGACGCAGGAAAATTTTGGCCGTGAGACCGAACAATCGAACTGACAACCGGCTTCTGCTCCGAGCAACAAGTCAGCAGCAAACTGCAAAGTATGAAACGATGCATCCTCTATAAAGACGGAGAATCAGAAGAATTCCTCCCAAAAATCGCTCGGACGAACTATTCAGGGAAGGCAAAGCAGCTGCTTTGCCCTGATCTTTTTCGTTGGCGACGTGCATCTTTTGTCAGCAGCCTTTCACAAAAAGAGTCAGGACGGAGCGGCAGCTCCGCCCCGCCAGCCGACAAATTGCATCATCCCGCCTGCTAGCCATTCTGGCTGTCCGATTTGCGAATACGATAAATGCCATAGGAGATTGAGGTAAGCCCGGTCAGCGCTGCTGGAACAAACAGCGTATTATAACCAATCCGATGGAACGCGAAACCTCCTGCCACTCCACCACACAAAAATCCCGAGATGATTAAAAAGCAAAGCTTCAGACGCGGCTTGTCCACGGGAATGCCTCGAACGGCGTGTCCTAGAAAAATGCCGAGATCGGTGAACATTCCGGAAACATGGGTGGTTCGCACTACCGCCCCACTAAACGTGCTGACCATCGCGTTTTGGAGACCACAGGCGCACGCGGCAATGTAGGCTCCGGCGGTGGCGTGACTTTTAAACAACGGCACGGCGGTCGCCAGCATGAAGGATTCGAGCAACAAGGCGACACCATAACGTCTGCCGAGTTTAAGTGTGCTGTTTTGAATGAGGACTCCGCTCAGGACCGTGCCCGCCACAAACGAAGCGATCATCAAAAAGAAATGCAGGGCATTTGAGAAATCCATGTCTGCCAAAGCGGCGCCCAGCATCGACGTGGTGCCGGTGAGGTGTGTGATCGGTTGCCGTTGAAAACTGAGGAGCCCGACCACGTTGACCATTCCGCCCACGAAGGCAAGCGCCCATGCTCCGGTCCAGACCCAACGCGGTAACTTCGAGATCATCGTGAATAGAGCTTCACGACGTCTTGATCTTCTTCATGGCGTCGCGAACTTTTGCCGCCTGTTCGTAGTTTTCACTGCGCACTGCTTCGTCCAATTCGTTCTGCAGCTTTTCCATTTCAGTCAGCGGCCGTTTGGCTTCGACTTCCTGCAACCACGATTCCAGGGATTGAATTTCGCCACTGTGATCGGCGAGGTCCTGGCGGGAATGTTCCGTGTAAAAGTCGCGAATCTCGTCGATCGCATGAGAAATCAGATCGATGGCTTTCGTGTAATCATTGGCTTTCAATGCCAAAGCGCCCTTGGCCCGAACGCGCATCATGAGGAGTTGCGGACGAAATTGTTGCAGGGACCACGAGACTTCATCGGAGTCCGCATACTTCGCCACGAATTCGAAGACCTGGAGATTGCGTGACGTATCGCGAACCACACCTGCGAAATCTTCAATCTGAAACAGGCAGATGTAGCGATGATGATACTGAATCGCTTCCTGTTGGATTTTTGAGATGTCTTCGGCGTAAAGCTTAAATCCTTCGTCATCGCCATCGTGCGACGCGCGGTATTTTTCGAGTTGACTCTGGTAATGCTCGAAAAGCGATTCGTGTCCGAAGGGTTTTTTCCCGTCCGGTCTTCCCTCCGCATTCATCTGCAGGATTCCGAGATCCACGCGCAGCTGAATTTTTTCCGTTCCATCTTTACCTTTGAAACGACGAACAACGACTTGACCAGGTTCGTAACTCCAATGTTCGAGAAGGTGGGAGATATCGAAGTTCATAACCGAATATTAACGGGACAAATGCGCAAGTCAATTAGAGGGGAAACCATTATCGTATCATAGAATCTCCCTGACGACAGGCAGAGAACTTGCTTCCGCAGAAGGGTGCCTTGCTTCTGCGTTTTAGACTGCGCGGTTGGGATTTTAAATTAAAGCAGGGCCAGAATTCCCAGGCCAAAGCCAACACCGAGAGCCACTTTAAAAAGAATGATCTTCATTTGATGGGAAGGGGTTCTAAGCCCGTTGTAACAACTTCAAGACCTTGCCCAGCAGCGGACCGCGTTCGCGCACTTCCTCTTCTTCGTGCGAACGCAAACGCGCTCGCAAAATGTCCGCACGCCCAAGATAACCGACAACTTTTCGTTCGTCGTCACGTTGGACAACGGGCAGACGGCCAATGTTGTTTTTCAGCATCACCGCAATCGCGTCATGAAGACGATCGTCAGGATAGGTAACAACAAGATCTTTGCTGCCGGCTTCAGCAACGCTCATTTGAGGATTTTCGTGCAGGGCCTGGAGAATATCTCCGCGCGTGATGATCCCGACGAGGCGATCGGAAGAGTCTTTGACCAACAAGGCCTGACGACGAGAGAGAATCGCATCGCCTTCTGCAAGGCGTTTCGATAACTCAGCGACGGACATTGTTTCCGAAATCGTTGGCGCTTCTTTCTCCATCACATCCTGAACGCGCATCAACTCAAACAGATCGACGCTATATTCCCGGGAGATATGTTGGCCGCGACGCGCCAGCTTTTCCGTCAGAATCGAACGCCGCAGCAGCAGCACCGTTACACCGAGCGCAGCCACACAACCAATCAGCAGGGCTGGCAAGGCGTGAAAATCGTTCGTCAACTCGAGACTGAAAACAATACCCGTCAGCGGCGAACGCATCGTGCCTCCCATCATCGCAGCCATGCCGACCATGGCCCAAAGTCCAGGATCGCCAACCGGCATCCACTGTCCGCACAGCGCTCCAATTCCACCTCCCATGATAAGCAATGGCGCCAGGACACCGCCGGAGGTGCCGGATCCCAAAGCAACCGCCCAGACGACGGCCTTGGCAATTAAAAGACTAAGCAGTGTGATGCCGATCAGATGTCCGAGGAGCAATCCGTGAATCGATTCATAGCCAACACCGAGGACACGCGGGTCAATGATTCCACCAACGCCAACCACCAAAGCGCCCAGCGCCGGCCACCACATCCAGTGAAACGGAAGCTTTTGAAAACCATCTTCAAATGCGTAAACCAATGTCGTCAACAAACAGGAACCAAGTCCTGCCGCGAGTCCGATACCGAATGCCACCAACAGGTGGTTGGGGCCCATTATTCCATGCGGAGCCACAGGAAAAATCGGTCCTCCGCCAAACAAGGGAACGCGAACCAATGAAGCGGTTACCGCTGCAATCGCTACCGGGATAAAGCTGCGCGGCTTCCATTCAAACAAAAGAAGTTCAATCGCCAGCAAAATCGCTGCAACCGGTGTGGCAAAGATTGCCGACATACCGGCGGCGGCCCCTGCAACCAGCAACGTCTTCCGTTCCGCCGCGGTTAAATGAAACAACTGTGCAAATATGGAACCGAACGCTCCACCGGTCATGATAATCGGGCCTTCCGCCCCGAAAGGTCCGCCGGTCCCAATGGAAATCGCTGACGAAAGCGGTTTCAGGATGGCGACTTTTGGATTGATCAGACTACGTCCGAGAAGAATGGCCTCGAGGGCTTCTGGAATACCATGTCCGCGGATTTTCTCCGAACCGTAACGGGCCATGAGTCCAATCAGGATAGCGCCGATGACCGGCACAATGACAACCCAGTAACCCAAATGGTGGTCCTGTGGAATGACCGCCGCGCCGGAAAACCGCTGAAAGAATGCGATGTTGGTGATGAGATTAATGAGCCAGATCAAGGCCTTGGCAACAAACGCGCTAATGACTCCTATCGGCAGCGCGAGAGCTACCAGGAGCAGCATTCTTTTGTCGGTCCGAAAGTCAGAAAGGAGGTCTGTGTGATCGGCGGAACTGGATGTGGTCATTGTTGTCTCAAGAAAAGCTGAGGGGGCGAATATGTATCGCACTACGATATATATCAATCCCTTTTTGAAGTTGATGTTTCAGCCCCGGAGGTTAAACAGAACCTATGCCAGCTTCCAAAAAGCGCGTCACGAAGGCCCAGTACGAAATGCTGGCGGAGCTGCGCTATGCCTTGCGGAAATTTCTGCACTTCAGTGAGGAAGCGGCGCACAACGAAGGATTGGCCCCTCAACAACACCAGGCATTACTCGCCATCAAGGGCTTTCCCGGTCGTGATGAAATCACCATCGGCGAACTCGCCGAGCGCCTCCAGATCGCGCATCACAGCGCGGTAGGACTCGTCAACCGGCTCGTGGGTGAAAAATATGTTCGGAGAAAAAAGGCAACGGAAGATCGACGCGTTGTTTATCTGACTCTCACAGCTCGCGGGGAAGAGATTCTACAAAAACTTTCAACGGTGCACCGGGAGCAGTTGCGGTGGATCGGCCCGGAAATCAATTCATTACTGGATCGGTTGCAGAAAGACGCGACCGCCGATTAGGACGCGCTGAGCTCGGTTAAAACACCTTCAAGGTATCCAGAACCGCACGGACCCGCGGCACTTCGTGGGTGCGGAACAGATCGGTTTTCCCCAAAGCTGCCAGAACGGCAAAAAACGGCTCTGCACATCGAACCTCGTCCTTGAAAAATTCAAAGGCATGCGGCAGCGCATGGCAGATCGGAAAGCCGAGCGTGCGCAAACGGAACGTATTAAGGAAAACGTTCATCTGGTGACGCACCCGGACCGAGCTATCCTGAAGATTGCGGTAGTAAAAGCCGAGTCCCGGATCGATAAAGATTTTGTTTACCCCGCATTTCTGGGCGGCATCTATCTGACGCGAAAAATATTCCTGCATCATAGCCGTGGGATCCGCATCGAAATTGAAATCACCCACGCTCCTCACGTCGTCTCCTTGAACATAACAGATGATCACCGCGGCATCGTGAGCAGCCACCATGCGAAACATTTCTTCAGTTTGCCGGGTCCCCGTGAGATTCAGAACATTGGCACCCGCTTCGAGACAGGCCCGCGTCACGGCGGGTTGATAGGTTTCGACGGAAACGAGAATATTGGCTGCACTCAATTGCCTAATAACAGGAAGCAACTTGCTGTTCTGCGTCAATTCATCCGCCCGCACCGCATGTGCCAAGGTCGATTCGGCGCCAATATCAATAATTGCCGCTCCCTGCGCTGCGAGAATTTTACCACGAGCGATGGCGCTCTCCGCGCTCAAGGAAACACTTTCACGGTACCACGAATCCGCCGACAAATTAACCACGCCCATGATCGCGGGCGCGGAATTGAACGAAAAGGATTTACCGCCAATGGAAAACTCCCGGACTTTGACTTTCGCGGCGTCGCGGTTTTTCTCCAGCAACTCTGCCAATGTTTCTAGAGTCAGCATTGGCGGTAAAATGACTGAATCAAGCCGAACGTGAAAGTTGTTTCGTCGCTCTCTTTTGGCCGAAGGTCTGTTTTCCAAAGGCGAAAATAATCTGTCCCTTTTTATGTGCGGCGTAAATCTATAGGTTAGAAATGAGCGACGACATCACGCTGCTGCGACAATACGTGGATCAAAAGTCCGAAGAGGCCTTCTCCGCGCTCGTTTCCCGTCACGTTAATCTGGTTTATTCGGTAGCGTTACGACAGGTCGGAGATCCACATCGCGCTGAAGAAATTACCCAGGCAGTGTTCATTATTTTAGCGCGAAAAGCTCCACAACTAAGCTCCAACATCATCCTGCCGGGCTGGCTCTGCCGCACCGCGCGATTCGCCACCGCCAACGCTTCGACCATGCAACGACGTCGCGAACAAAGAGAACATGAGGCCTATATGCTTTCTACGTTGCGTGAATCCGACGACGCAGACTGGACGGAGATTGCTCCCCTGTTGGATTCAGCCCTGGCGCTGTTGGGAAAAAAGGATCACGACGCCATCATTTTGCGCTTCTTTGAACACCGGAGCATGCAGGAAGTCGCCAACGCTCTTGGAACCAGCGAAGAGGCTGCGAAGAAACGGGTTAATCGAGCCGTGGAAAAATTACGAAAAATCTTTGCCAAAAAAGGAATTTATTCCACGTCGGCGGCCCTTGGGATTTTGCTCTCAACTAATTCCGTTCAGGCGGCACCGGCGGAACTCGCACCCCAGATTGCCGTCACTGGCTTCGCCGATACAGCTCTCAACTCGTCACTGATAGGACTCATCAAAGGAACAACAAAAGCCATGACGTGGGTAAAACTAAAGGCGACAGCCATCGCTGCTTGTCTGATTATCGGGAGCACCGGAACAGCTTTCGTAGTAACGCGGGTTCTGTCAGCGCGGGCCCCACAATTGGAGGCCGCGTCCAATTCAGAATCGAACGAATGGATTTGGACCGAAACGCGAGCAAGCTTCCTTAAAATTCCGCCCATGCTGGTGATCCGTGATGCCCGGAACCCGCAAAAAAGCGTGGATTGGATGGATAAAGATCGCTGGATGGGCAAAGGCAAAACGATCCAGGACCTGCTTGGGCGAGCCTATTCTCAAATTGATTCCCAACAGAAACTCGTTTTCGCGGATCCCCTTCCCCATGACAAATTCGACTGCATCGCAGTTCAACCGAAATGGTGGCGTGCCCTGGAAACGGAGGTGACGAATCGTTTCGGCCTGATTCTGGAAAAGGACGGGCAGAACAAGACCATAACGGTGCGCAAAAAATAATTCATCAGCGAATTAGGTACGAAAAGAGCCGGTTGAAGCTTGCTACAGGCGTTTGAAACGGGTTTGCTGTCTCCCGCGCTTTTATGAGTTCGGCCAAGCCTTCGTTGGATGATCTAAAAATCAATCGGAAACCCGAGCAGCGGTCCACCGGAGGCGGCGGCAAGCTTGCCCTCGTTCTTCTCGTTCTTTTGCTAATCGGAGGCGCGTTTCTTTGGCGAACTCGTACCAGCGTCGTCGAAGTTAAGACAATTCTGGCACAGGAAATTTCCAATGGCAGCACTGAGCGGACCGTTTTAAACGCTTCCGGCTACGTCACGGCCCGGAGACAATCCACCGCTTCCTCGAAAGTCACCGGAAAGGTGGTTGAGGTTTTGATTGAGGAAGGCATGAAGGTTAAGGAAGGTCAAATTCTCGCCCGCCTCGACAATACAAATGTTAAAGCAGGTCTGGAGGTGGCCCAGGCTCAACTGGATTCCGCCAAAGCAACCCTTGAAGAAACACGTGCGCAATTGAAGCAGGCCAGGCAGGAATTCCAAAGAGTTTCAGAGTTGGCAAAACGCAGTATTGCATCTCCCTCCGATCTCGATCGTGCCGAATCAGAAGCCCGGATGCTCGAAGCCCGCCTCACCCGACAGGAAAAAGACGTCGTTGTCACTGAACGGACCATCGGAACCTGGCAGCAACAAATGGATGACTTGATTATCCGCGCCCCGTTCGACGGTGTCGTGACCACCAAAGATTCTCAACCCGGCGAGTACCCGCCGGGGAATTCCTTGCTTTGATGGGACCTTCGGGCTCCGGAAAAAGT
>CBHTTJ010000244.1:0-7688 GCA_966095605.1 uncultured bacterium
CCCTTTCTGTTGTGCGGTTCGTTCGGTTACAAAAAAAAATAAAAAAAAAAACACCCGCCCCAAACCCCCGCCCCCCCCCGCTTCCGTTTAAACCTGTTCTGCGAATCAGTTGTTCAGCACAAACTTCACCGCGTCCGCGATGACAACGGTGCCGGTCGTATAGTTGTCCTGAACCTTCACGTTGCCCGTTGTGCCAGCCGCGAAGTTGAACTTCCCGACGAGCACCCACGTGCCGCCGTTGATCGTTTGATTGATTCGGTTTGTCACCGTGCCGCCGTTATATTTCACAACGATCGGAGCGTCCGTGCTTCGGTTGCTGCCCTGGGCGTGCCATTCGAACACATCATAATTACCCGCCACAGCAATCGTAGGCGTGTATTTCATGCTCTTGGCCCCCGTGCCCTTGATGTCAACGAAACGATAGTCAGTGCCAAATTTGTCGGTGGAACCTGTGCCTGTCGACCAGGTGCCGGTGACGGTAGCAGCTGGATTATCGATAATGATTTCAGCAACCGGCGAAGCGCTGGCCTGGGCCGAATTAACTGAAGAACCATTTCCGTTCGACGAACGAACGACGTAGTAATAGGTCGTTCCAGCCGTCAGACCGGTGTTCGTGTAGGTGGTAACGTTCGCGCCGAGCGTAGCGATATCCGTGTAAGGTCCGCCGGAAGTGGTGCTACGACCCACGATAAAGTTTGCTTCATTGTTCGAATTATCCGTCCACGTCAAACGAATCGCGGTGGAACTGATCGCCGTTGCGACGAGACCACTCGGGGCCACCGGCGCGCCGGAAGGTGTCGTGACGCTCGCTGGCGCTGAGTTCGCGGAAGAACCAGCAGCATTGGCAGCGCGAACAACATAGAAATAAGTCGTGTTCGCACCAACAGCCGTGTCGGAGTAAGAAGTAACATTCGCACCGAGCGTAACGATGTCCGTGTAAGGTCCACCGGACGTCGTGCTGCGGCCAACAATGAAGCTCGTTTCATTACCGGAGTTATCCGTCCACGCGAGGTTCACCTGGCCGGAGCTGATCGCGGTAGCAGTCAAACCGCTTGGAGCGGTTGGAGGAACACCAGAGGTCGTCGCACTCGCCTGGGAAGAGAGTGCCGAGGAACCAGCGGTGTTGATCGCACGAACGACATAATAATAAGTGGTACTCGCGGCGAGACCCGTATTGGAATATGACGTCGCATTTGCCGCAGTCGTCACAATGTCGGAGTAAGATCCACCAGAAGTGGTGCTGCGGGAAACGACGAAACCGGTTTCGTCCGAGGAATTATCGGTCCAGTTCAGATCGATGCGGCTGGAGCTGATCGTCGTCGCCGAAAGACCGCTTGGAGCAGCCGGGGGCGTCGGGACCGTGGCGAAGCTAAACTTGATCGCATCCGCAATTACAACATTCGCACTGTCCGCATAGTTGTCCGTCACTTTGATACTGCCGGCAGTGCCGAGAGCGAAGTTAAACGTGCCAATCAGATTCCACGAACCGCCATTGGCTTGTTGATTCAACGCAGCCGAAGTCGTTCCACCATTGTAGGCGATGATGTAAGGCGCTGCCACGGTGCGATTGGCGCCTGCTGAATACCAGGCATACACATTGTAATCACCAGCAGTGGTAATGTTCGGCGTGTATTGCAAGTATGCGGCGCCCGTGCCGCCACCTTTGTAGCGATAGTCACTGCCAAATTTATCCGTTGCACTCGTGCCGGTAGACCAGGTGCCAACAACCGTCGCGCTGGTATTGTCAATCGTGATGTCGGAAACCCCGAGCGTCGTGACAAATGTAAAGTCACCGGACGTCGCCGTCAGGTTGCTGATGTTCTTGGATTTGACTCGGAAATGATAAGTGGTCGCGGCGGAAAGTCCCGTCAGGTTCACTGAATGAGACTGGACCATCGTAGCGCTGCTGGTCGTGGATCCATAGCTTGAGGTCAAACCATAGTTCACAACGCTGTCAGAGTTCTGGTCCGTGGTCCAGGTAATGGTCGCGGAGTTATTCGAAATGTTCGTCGCGGCAACATTGCTGATTACCGGAGCGACTGAAGTGTTATCGCCGATCGTGTTGCCGGCAATGGCGGTCCACATGGCCGCAGTGTGCAAATCCGCTCGCCACCAACTGATGCTCTTGTAACCACCGGGCGTCGCAGGATCCGCGCTGGTCTTCACGGCATTATAGAAATTATTGATTTCAGTGCCGGTCACACCATTCCAGGCCTGGCCAATGGGCGCGATAGGCTTGATCGCGTTGGTCCAGGAACCAGTCAGGCTGGCGTGGAAATTGTTCCATTCGGTATCCATGTCAGCCACGCAGGCCGTGGAGCTGATGCCGAATTCATGCCAGTAGTCCTGCGGCATGACGGCGTCGCAGAACAGGCCGAATTGTTTATACGGAAACGAGGAATGCAGGCTCACATACATGAACGGCGAATGCGCAAGGAAACGATTCGGGAAAACGTTCTTGATGCCTTGCAAAAGATTCGTCGCTTTCGTGGCCGCACCCGAAAGTCCTTCCCATTCCACTTCAGCGTCGATGATGTAACCGTCCGCGCCAAGATTCAGCGCGTTGGTGGCCACCTGGATTTCACCGTTGATGTTCACACCGTAGGAGCGGGTGTAACCAAAAATTTTCAAACCCGCAGTATGCGCCGCATTCACTACGCTCGCGGTAAATTGCGGACTGCCCGCCGAGGGGAAGTTCGTTGAACCTTCACCGTGTTTGATCACGATGAAGTTCATGCCCTGGCTCTTCTCGTAGTTCATCAAACTCTGCACGTTCGTCACGCTGGTGACATTGCCGCCGAGTTTGTTCGTCGCTGTCGACAGGACGTAAACCCAGTCACCTTTCTGCAGGTTCCAGGGATCAACGCCGTTATCGAGTGCTTTGGAGGTTTGAGTGAGGGCTAAGGCAAAAGCCATGCCCGTGAATAGAGTTTTAGAGAGACGGGTAATGATGGGTACTTGCATGATGGGGTTTGTTCAGGGGACACATCTGTGGGATGTCGCGAGGGTAGTGTCCCAGGATGAAATGTCAATAGGAGTATCCCTTATGATCAAATTCGCAACGCGCGGCAGAACGCAGAAAGTGCCTTATTTCAGCTCCTTCAAAATGCTGTATGGCAATGCAACCGACACCATGTAAACCGCATTCCGACGCTCCGGTCCGTTTGCCCCAAAAAAGTCTTCCCATGGCGCGCCATACCCCTGCCCTTTCCGAAAATCCTGCGCGCGCAAATGTGCAATCATTTCCTCAAACACGTGCAACGCCAGTTTCCGATCTTCCTTCCAAAGCTGCTCAATCAACCATCCCGACGCCGTATGCCAATACGCCCCGTTCTGATAAGTATTCACCGGCGACACCGAGCGTTCCCACGCCGTCGTGCTATTAAAGTCCATGTTCGTCGGCACCTGACGCACCGCTCCCTGTTGCGTGATTGTTCCAGCACGCACTGCGTCTGCGATCGTTTTGCGCGCCAGCGCCGCCTCTTTGTGCCCAAGCAAACCGAGATGCAACGCGTAGAGCGTTCCCCAGACATCCGGTTGACGACTCAGTTCCGTCGACGCGCGCAGCCATCCACCGATGTTTTCTCGATCGCCAAAAGTCGAGACCAGATTCGCCCGAATTTTCTTCTGAATTGTTCGATACTGTTCAATGGATCCCTTCCGTCGCAACGCACGGCACAGCTCAATCATTTCTCCTGTCGTACGGTGGCGAAATAGGGACGCCACCAACAATTTCCCCGTGTGGGCCTCTGCGTCACAAAAACCGAAGCCCACTGCCCGATCATTCTCGGTCGTTTGCACAAGCCCCGTTTCCGAATCGGTCGTCGGACTGTTGAAAGCATTTTCCAGCCGATCAAAGACCGATGTCCCCTGCACTATCGATTCCAGCAAACCGACGTCACGCGTTGCTTTCCAGTAGAGATACGCGATGTTGACGAATTCGTAATGATCGTCGATCGGCGGAACACGACCAAACGTTCCATCCCCCTGGTTTTCTCCCGAGCCATAACCGCCCGGATAAAAACTTCCGCTGCCGTCGTAATTGATATGATCGGGAATAGCCCACGGCGGCAGATGCAAACCATTCGCCAGCTTTCGATCTGACGGACCGTTCTGCACTTTGCAAATCAACAACAGATGATTGCGCAAATCGGCGGGCGCAATAAAACCCGTATCCGCCGCCATCGAAAAATCCCGCACCCAAAACGCCGGATACGTATCTTTGCCCGGGGTGATCAACGTAAACCCACACACATTCGTCAGCGGATGACGCCCTCCTCCATTTGAACCCGGCGGAACACTCGATGCCTTCATCACATCCAATGTCATCGTCCGCAGAAATTCCAAATCTCCTTTCGGCAAACCCGCCGCCGAAGCAACACCCCCGCCGAGCAACAAAATGATAGAAACGAAAACACCGGTGGATAACCACGAGACAAAAGGCTGAAGAAATCGGCGTGCGGTGTTCATTGGATTTCACGAAGCCTAACCATTTTTTCTACCTAAACAAATAAATCCGTCACACCCTCGATTCGTTTCACTTTTCTCCTTTTCACGTTTACGCAGTTTCGGCATAAACGCGCGCGGTCACCGGGCACGGGCATTCCTCACGACACCCCACGGAAACCACGAAAACAAAACAACAAGCATCAACAACGCAAATTCTATGAAGGCAGATAGAACAAAGCTCAAACTTAAGAAAAGCACACACGCCGATCTTTTGATTTCCAATCACAAAAAATGGCGACTGGTTCGGATCAATTACATCGATACAACCTTGCGTTCGGGAAAAACGCTTTCTGTTAAACAGTTGAAACAACGCTTCGAAGTTTCTTCCAAAGTAATCTGGAAGGATATTCAAGTTATGCGGGAAGCTTTTCATCGCAGGGTGGAACATGACCCGGTTACGAACGTCTATTTCTATGACGAAGATTATTTGGAAGCTGTTCCGTTGGACGCCCTGCCTTTCGCAGCCACGGATGTCCTTGGGCTGGTCGCCGCGAAAAAAGTCCTGCGTCATGCCAAAGGAACCTGTCTGGATAAATCCATCACGAACGCCGTGAAGCGCATCGCCGCCGCGTCCTCCGAAAAAGTCACCCTCCTGCTCGGCGACTGGGATCACGCCATTTCGTTTCGCGTCAGCGGTTACCAGATCACCGACCCGACCATCTTCAACATGGTGTTGAAAAGTGTCGTGCATGAAAAGGAGATCAAGATCAAGTATCTCTCCGCCAAGATGGAACTGACCACTCGCACCATCAATGGTTATCATCTATCGAACATCAACGGTGACTGGTATCTTTTCGCGTTCGACCAACTGCGTGGCAAAATGCGCACCTTTGTCCCTTGTCGCATCAAGTCCATCGAATACACCGGGAAAAGGTTCAAGCGCCCGAAGAAGTTCAAACTCGATAAGTATTTAAAGAAAAGCTTCGGCGTCTGGTATGGCGACGAAGATCGCGAACACAAAGTCGTCGTTCGGTTCCAACCTGAAGTTGCTCTCTACATCCGCGAAAAGCGTTGGGAATGTCAGACCGCGTTAATTGACCTGGAAGGCGGCGGCGTGGAGCAACGCCTCACCATGACAAACCTGATGGATTACAAGAGATGGCTCGGCACGTGGTGGGGTTGTTTCACCGTAATGGAGCCACCCCAACTTCGCGAAATGATCCATTACAATGCCCAGCGCATGTTGAAGAATAATCCGCTGGTATTGCCGAAGTAGAAAACGGAGAAGTCTCTTTGAGATTGGATAAGAAATATCGCATTGGTAATGTTGTCCGGTCCCGCTTTGTATGAGACGACAATAAACGTGTGAAAGGCTTCATTGCCGAAAGTGACGACAAGGTTTTTGAAAATGATCGTGGAACCGCAGGTCCGCAAGTTCTGCGGTCCACTATTCTTCATTACATCCGAAGACACGCCAAAGAATACTATTTCGGGGAATGGCAGTTTTGGTTTGGTTAGCACTCGAGAGAGAAAGCTTCTCGTAACCTGTTGGCACGTACTTCAAGAGTTTAAGATACAACATGCACAAAATCCAAATTCAAGATTTGGTATCGGCTTTGGTGGCAAGCATCCGGTCAGCGTAGCTCTGGAAGATGTTCTCGGCATGGTAGTCGATGAGGATCGGAACTCCGATCTCGCAACCTTCGAGGTAAGTGATGCATTAGATTTGATCGCCCAAAGTCACTTGGATTTCTTTGACTTGAACGCTAATCGCCCTCCCAAATTGCGAGTTGGTGATATTTTGTTTCTTATCGGATTTCCTGGAAAAGGACGACAAGAAAACCGTACTTCTGTTGGATTTGTACGACAGCCAATTGGTGTTCGAGCCTCTCAAGTCGGTGAGTTTAGCTTCATTGCTGAAGTGCAAAATTTGAAACTGGATCAAACTGATTACGGCGGAATCAGCGGAGCGCCGTGCTTCGTGGTTAACGAACATGACATTATTCGCCTGGTTGGTTTCGCCACCGGCTTTGCCCCAGGAGAAATGAATTTGCTTCAGTTTACGTACGCCCGTACATCGGCCCCGACGGCATTATTCGTTCGATGTAGGTAGTTTAAATTTACCAGGCCGCTCCTCAATGAAAAAATTTCTTCTGTTCCTGCCCATGGTCAGCTTCCCGGCCCTCGGACATTGCGTTCTTCCGTATTTGGGCGGACGGGGATTTATTCCGGATTCCTTTGTACTCGATTTAGCCGCATGCATTCTCCTTCCGTTTCCGATTGCTGCCTGGATTGCCATCATTGCTCCAACATCATTGGTCCTCCCCGCGCCCGGTTTGAAAAGGCTTGCGATCTTCGTCGTTGCTCTCGTTACACAAATTGGCCTGCTTTTATTCACTCCTGGTTCCGCCGAAACAGAAATGCGAGGGCTCAGCGAACGTTATCGACGTGAATTTCCGGCACAAGAGCTACGCGAGATCGCTGCCGAAGTTCGAAAAAAGAGCGCGGATGGGACGTTGATTTTTGCCAGTAATTCGAATTTAGCCAGCATGGCATGGAATGATGCGCAGGTGCTGGAGCCTTCTCAAATACCCTTTCCTATTCGTGGTAAATTTCGATCGGTTCGCTTGTCGAAACGCGAGGGAACAGGAACCGAGGTTGTTTTTGAGGTTGCGCCTGATCGCGGAATCGTCTGCAGCACAAACTATTACGGTGATAATTTTTGGAAATGCACGATCGACCGGGATGTCTACGCCTATCGATATATGCGGCCATAACCATTTACTTCTTCAAACAACGGGCAAACTTGAGACCACCAAGTGTCTTTTCATCCAAAAAACGATTTTGGCAGGGTCGCCCAGCCGTTTTTCAGATGAAAAACTAATAGAGGAGAACGGCTGCATAAGTTTTTCGATGAAAAATCGAAAAAGGAGCGTCCGAAATCCGTTTTTCAGATGAAAAATCGTTTCGACAGCGTCCGCCAGCGACTTTTCAGACGAAAAAATGATTTGGGAGCGTACCAGGACAGGTTTTCAGATGAAAAACCAAAAAAGGGTCGTCCAAAATCCTTTTCTCAGTCGAAAAATCATTCTGGAACCGTCCGCCGATGGGTTTTCAGACGAGAAGCCATATTTTAATCGTCTTAAATGCGCGCTTTTGATGAAAAACTGGTGGGGCGAGCGTCCCCGCGAGCCCTGACTTAAAGGCCAAAGCACGGGGGATTTCCCCATTCCCATTAA
>CBHTTJ010000245.1:0-7595 GCA_966095605.1 uncultured bacterium
GGGTGTCGGAAACGTTTCCGGGTGTCGAAACGAAGCTGCGAGGGGTGTCGGAAACATTTCCGGGTGTCAAAACGAAGCTGCGAGGGGTGTCGGAAACGTTTCCGGGTGTCGAAACGAAGCTGCGAGGCCATCGGGAAACGTTTCCCTGCGACGCTCCGTACTGTGGCTCAATGAGTTACGCAAAATGGCCTTTTTCGCACGTCGAACTGTCTCTTTTTGACCACCCACCTCTCGGTAACCCTGATTTCAGTGGAGAAGCAGGCGACTCAAAGATAACCGATGACTCACTGATTAGCGCTCTTGAGTTTTTGAATCATTACCGGCTCCGTGTGTTTCCATAGAAGCTCATGCGTGAGCGAGTCGTTGGCGGTCACCGTCAAGTCATGCTTCGTTATTGGTGTCTTCATCCTTTCGATTGTAATGTCACCGCCTATTTCAAAAATTCGGGGTCCGTCTTCGAGAGAACCGTAACGATGTGTTTGTTCGAAAGACGCTCTCTCAGCTGAGCTCAGACGCTTTCGCGATAACGACGGGATCTGCAGTGCCCAAAGCTCGCCGTTGACCTCCACGACGATGGTCTTATTGAACGTTCCTTTAAAACTTACCCACCAGTCGCCTTGTGAGCGCGGCGGGGGATCAATCTCGGCAGTTCGTTGCAACAACTTCCCGTTGAGGTCGTATAGCTCGAACGATATCCCGGCTTTTTTTGGGGTTGATTCGGGGAAGCGATGACAAGCTGTGTAGTGCAACAAATGGTCGTTGAGCAGCACGCAGTTGAATTGATAATTTGTCGACGCCGGAAAATTTAAAGTTTTCAGTTGCCCATCCTTTTCTGCGTAGAGAAAAACATGGTTGGTTCCATCCCTCGCATCGTAGAACAAGGTTCGATCTTTTATTTGGCGTTCGGTGGGTTCGTGTCTGAAAAAGGAGAAAGAGCCACCTTCGACATCCAAAAATCTGATTGTGTCATTGTGCATGGCGCAAAAGTCACTGTGGTTTTGAAACAGAGCCGTCGTCGTTGTCCGCGCAACCAAAGAACCAGAGCCGCCCTGGAGAAATTTCCCGTTCGAAGCATCAAATCGGAGCCAGTCATTGAAACAGGTCGTTTGGACGCAACCACCATAACCTCTCCACGCCTCTCTGAAGACCACGATGTGAGAGCCTGAAATGAATGGCTGATATGAAAAATCGTTGGGGGTTAAAAGCGAACCTCCAGCAATTGTGATGGATAACGGTCGACTTGAATTGCCAGTGACAAAGTCTTTGAAGTCCATCCAGTAATCACCCAGCTTTTTTGGAGGCGGGCGAGGCGCTGTTTTTTGTTCCGGAATGGGAATCAACGGCGTTTGCCAGAGGAGTTGTCCAGTTGGGACACTGCGCTTTTGCAGGACATCCGCGGAAAAAGTGTAAAGTCCGTCCGCACCGTCTGCATTGGCATAATAATGCAATGGGTTGACTGTTTGACGCCATAGAACGGCCCCGTTCGTTGGATTGAGAGCAAACATTTCGTCCGAAGGCCTCCCACTGACTGAGGTAGCGCAAATTACTGCTTTGGGTGTCGCAACCAGAAGACGAATATTGGCCAGCCCATCCACTGGACCAAACCCTTGAGCATACGCCGCGTGCAGTATGCTCAGGGCAAAGAGAAGAAGGAGTGGATGAAGACGCATCGCCACAGCGATATTATCCGAGCAATGGACTCGGGAAAGTGTTTAGTCAACAAAACATGTTCATCTCTCTTCGCCGATTTTAGACGTCCCAATTGTCTCTCTCCTTCCCACAGCATTCGTTCGTTCCTTTATATTCTAAAGTCCGTTCGGCAAATCCAGTCGCTGGTTTGTCGAACGAATGAAATCGGATAGAAACACCTGGCGTTCGATTCGCCTGGCAAATCGATGGGGATGATTTTGTTAAAAGACTGAATACGATTCTCCCTCTCCTGGGAAGGAGAGGGCCGGGGTGAGGTTTCGAACAACGCCAATTACGTCGACGTTAACCAACTAACGTTTGTCTGCAAATTCGTGTCTCTCCCTCTGAGCTTTCTCCTTTCGGAACCCAAAGATGTCAAAATCGACGTCTTTTTTCTTCGCGAAAACATCAAAAAATGAAAAATTTTACCTTCGGCAAGCATCACAAAATCAATCATTTACAAAAAAGGTCACGGAATGGGCCCATTCCGTGACCTAAAGCTCTTTTTCGATTTATGAAAAGCTGTTCCCCGTTCGATTGATTCGGATTCGTTACCGGACAATGGCCCGTGTTGAACCAGGGTGTTCCTGGTTGCACGTCAAAAAGATTGATTCTCTGCATACCAATAAGCCGGAGAAGTCTGGCCACCCGGAAACTGGACTGTGTCGATGGAACAGAGGTCGGAAGGCGGAAGTCGGAAGTCAGAGAGACTGAGTCGGAAGCCGGAAGACCAACAGAAAGAACAAAACATATGAAACAAGAAAACATTAAATCATTACCGGACCTGCTTGCAAAAGCGGGTGTTATTAAAATTGGCATCACTACCTACGAAGAGTCGATTCCGCTGGTCCTTACGTCCGGCACGACCTTTGGCGCGGCGATTACCGCGTTGGCGACAGCACGCGATAATCACGAACAAGGCCGTATGACCTTGTCCGAGAAAGTTGCGTTGGTGAATTCCATCATGGAATCCGCTCGCACCAGCCTGACGATTGGCCGCGATATCCTGAAACCGCATATCGGCTACGATTACTCGGACAAGTACGGCGCCATTGGTTTGAACCAGGGCACCACCGCGTTGCCTCGCACCATCGACGGCATTCAATCGTGCCTCGGTTCCTACAAAGGCTTCTTTGAAGCGAACCCATCGTTGGAACAAGCGGCGTTGGGCGTGATGGCGACGCATTATGAATCGTTGTACGATCAATTGCTCGCCGCCCGTGGTGACGTCAATGTGCAGAAGAAAAATGTGGAAGACCTGATGGCCGACCGCGACGCCAAGGAAGAAGATCTTCGCAAACGGATTCGTTGGTTGATCAATGAACTCGAACAGAAGATCGATCCGCTCAGCTCGCTCTGGACGGCCTTTGGCCTGAACAAACCAGGCGCGACGGAAACGGCGGAGGTTCCGGAAGGCGTGAAGGCGACATTGATCGGGCCAACGGCGGCGGCGATGAAATGGGATGCGGCGCCTCGTGCGGAATATTACCGCGTGTGGATCAAAATCCATGGTTCGACCGGTGATTACACGGCGGTCGGTTCACCTGCGGACCTCGATTTCACGATCGAAAATCTGCCGGCCAATTCCACGATCGATATTGCGGTGTCGGCCGTGAACAACGGTGGTGAATCCGCTTTGTCGGAGCCTGTCACGGTGACGACGACGAACTAAGGCGAAAGGAATAATGCGGCGGTCAGAGACGCGCCGCTACAGAATAGAGCAAAGCCGCTCGAAGGAATTCGGGCGGCTTTTTCCTTTCTGGAGACGAATACGAAGAAAGTATATGGGGATTTAAATTGAACGCGGGAACGCTCACTCCGGTCTTGTTTTGCGAGTCACCATCCTTGAACATGCGTCACAGCCCAATTTTTCTATGAAGCATTTGTTGATTGCGCTTTCTCTTTGTTTCGCCGGTGCCGTTTCGGCGGAAGACCTGCCGAGTGCTGCGACGCGTCCGAATCATCCGTTGGTTTGGGATGCCATGGTGAAAGAAGTTAAGGTGAAGCCGATGGAGACAACCAACGAATTCACGTTCTGGGTCACGAATACAGCGAAGACAAACGTTGTCCTGGAACACATTCAACCTTCCTGTGGATGCACCGTGGCCAAACTTCCCAAAGAACCGTGGAGCATGGCGCCCGGTGAATTTGGCAAGGTGACGGCCGTTATGAATTTTCCAGGGCTGAGTGGTCGCGTCGAAAAGCTTTTGACGGTTTATACCTCCGAAGGACAACAAGTGTTGGAGTTGAAGGTCAATATTCCGGCCAGCACCTCCACTGCCACCCGCCAGGAAAACATGATGAAGGCGATTTCAGACAAGCAGTCTGTCCTGAAAGGCGATTGCGCGTCGTGTCACGTGGAAAAAGGCCGTGGCAAGACCGGCGAAGAACTGTTCGCAGCGGATTGCACGATTTGTCATCAACCCGATGGACATCGTGCGGAAGTGGTGCCCAATCTCGCGAACATCAACAAGGTCACCAGCAAGGAATATTGGAAATATTACCTCGAAAATGGCGGGCCGACGGTGATGCCTTCGTTCCATGAATCCAAAGGGGGTCCGCTGACGCCAAAGGAGATCGATGAATTTGCAGAATTCCTGAACAAGAAATTCCCGCCGAAAGACAAATCGCAGATCAAGCCGGTTTCAGCACGATGATTCACGCTGGAGTCGAAGCGATCCGTTCTAAATTCCGGTTCCCTTCTTTCACGCCTGATAAAGCAAATAGGTAGGTCTACCTATTGAGGATTATTGGGGCGCAACGATATTGCCCGCCTGTGGTTGGCAACACTGCCAGGGTTTTAAGAAACAATCATCAACAGGAGGCTAATTATGAAACATGAAGTGGAAGAAATTGGTGCGGCAACTCGTCCTCGTCCTGGAGCCAAAGGCCCGATGTCGGAGGCTGAAAAACAGGAAGCACAAAAAAAGATGGAAGCTGCGGCAACACCTGGACCGCAACACAAAGCGCTCGATGCGTTGGTGGGAAACTGGAAAGCGGAAGTGAAATGCTGGATGGAGCCGGGCGCCGAAGCGCATGTCAGCGAGGGGACGGCCAAAACCAATTGGACGTTAAACGGACACTTTCTCGAAGAAGAATTCCGCGGCGAGATGATGGGCAAGGCCTTTGTCGGCCGGAGCCTGTTGGGCTACGATAACATCAAGCAGACCTACAATTCGGTTTGGGTCAGCGACATGCAGACGTCGATCTTCACCAGCGAAGGAAAAGGGGATGCGGGTAACAAAGTCATTACACTGGAAGGAAAAACCACTTGTGCGATGACGGGACAAAAAGATGTTCCGGTGAAAACGGTCTTTCGATTTACCAGTCCGGATAAGCACATTTTTGAGATGTACGACAAGAGAACGGGTAAGGAGGAGAAGACGATGGAGATTACGTATACTCGCAAATAGGAGATGTTGATTGGCACTTCGGCGCAACGGTTGCGAAGCCGTTGCGCCTTTTCTGTTTTTCTCCCTGAGGAGGCTATCGGATTTCGGGTTTGATTGGTGGCAGGGATTTTCCTATAAATAAGCGCTTTGCTTGTTTATGAAAAACCTCTCCCGCAAGGGCTTTATTTTCTTTTGCTATTTCCTTCTGGCATTCGCTTGCTCGTTACAGGCCAGTGATGTCACCGTCCCGACATCGCTGGTGGGTCTGGTCGTCGCAGGAACTAATAACTTCACCTTCACCGATACTAACTCTGGCAAAAGCATTGTTGTGAAGGTCGCCGTTTCGGTTGTCTCCGGTGATCCTGCTGATGCTTTCACGATTTTGGACGGCGGTCTTCGGGTGGGGATCGGGAATTCATCGATTAATGGTGACGGCAATTGGGTGAATCAGGGGGAGAGTTTGCATTTTACAGCTTCGTTGGTTTCCGCTTCGGACGGAGTTCTGACCAACACCATTCGTTTTCGCATGGCTTCGATTGGGATCAGGCCGGAGGGGACCTGTTTGTGGATCTCCTCGGTGGGAACAAACAGTTCGTTAAACGGAAGCAATGGAGAAACTCTCTATGCGTTGGATGCAACGACTGCGGCGCTCAGCGGAACCAATTACACCGGCGACATCTCTGTCCCGTCAGGCCAATGCCAATTTAGTGATGTCTCCCTCGGAGGGACCGGAATGGTCTTCAACGCGACGTTTTCCAGCGTGCAGGTTTCCGTAGATGAACAGGTCACGGGAGCAGGCATCGCGCCGCCTTCGCTGACCTTCATTAACAGCAACCATGTCGTCAGCGCCGTGAATTTTGGCGGCTCTGATCTGGTGCAGGATGGGATTGCGTTTACTGGCTGGACGTCGACATCGAATCCGATGACAAACACGTTTGGTGGTTGCACGGTGACACTCTCCGCTCCTTCCGGGAGCCTTGCTTCGGCAACGTTCGGGGATGCATTGTTTGGTTCATTTATCTGGGGAGACAATCAGAACGAAGAAAGCTTGCAGATCAGCGGGTTGGTGGCGTCAAAGAAATATTCGATCTATTATCTCGCCGGCGATAGTCGTTCGCTCACGTTCAGTATGTTGATGACCGTACTGGCGTCGAATTCCGTAGACCAAACATCCGGGACAGGAACGATGTTGTGGGGCGGAAACACCGGCAACGATTACATTTATTTGCCGGTGACCGTTTCAAATGCAACGTCCGTAAAGGCCACCATGACGAAGAACGGCAGTTCATCCGGTGTAGGGATGAGTGGCGTGTTGGTGGTGGAAGAGAAGTCAGACGCCATTTATTACGACCAGATTTATGTGACCGAATACGAAGGTAATAAGATTCGGGTTTACACAACGAATGGCGTCGGGTCTGTTTTTGCGAGTGGTTTGGGGCGACCAACCGGCATCGCGTTCGATGCCACTGGCAAACTTTACTACGCGAGTGAAACAAGCAATCTTGTGCAAACGATTTCATCGGATGGCAGTGTTGCGACGTTCTGCAGTTCGAATCTCTCCTCGCCTTCCGGCATGGCATTCAACAGTGCAGGTCAATTGTACGTGGCTGACCATGACGTCTCGCGCGTGACGCGCATTGAGACTGACGGAAGCAGCAGTTATTTCGTGACGAATTCCGGTGGAATTTATGATCTGGCCCTGGACTCCTCCGGGAATATCTTCGTGGCAAGCGATTTCACCAGTAAGATCACGAAATATTCTCCAGCGGGAGTTGAAAGCGACTTTATCACGACGGGGATTTATCGGCCTGATGGCCTCGCTTTTGATAGTGATGGGAATTTGCATATCGCAGAGTACGTCGGGGACATTGTTTCCAAGGCAACACCCGCGGCGGTTTTAGGCAGCTTCGCCACAAATTACGTGAACGGTCCAGCGGGCATGGCGTTCGACAGTGCCGGTAATCTTTACGTAGCGAATTACGATGAAGGGACAATTACGAGATTTACGACCAACGGCGTCGGATCGATCTTTGCGGTGGGACTGATAAGTCCGAGATCGATTGCGGTGCGTCAGGCGGTTGCGGTTGCACCCGTGGTGATCAGCAATCCTACAGCACAGGGTGCGTGTGGGGGTGGCCTCGTTTCCTTTAGCGCCAGTGCGAGCGGTGCTCCGACGCCGACAGTCCAATGGCAGGTCAGTTCGGACGGCAATACCTTCACCAACATTCCCGACGCGACGTCGACGACCTATACCTTTGTCGCGAACGTGGCGCAGAACGGACTGCAATTCCGTGCGGTATTTTCCAATATCGCGAGCAACGCGACAACGACCGCGGCAGCTTTATCTATCAGCGGGAATATCGATGCGACGATTACTCCAGTGGGTGTTGGCGTTTGCCCAAGTTCCACTGGCAATCAGGCGAGCGGACCGGCGGGGTTGAGCAGTTATCTTTGGACGATTCGCAATGGAGCGATTACCGCTGGAGAGAATTCTCAAACGGTGACGTACACCGC
>CBHTTJ010000246.1:0-7497 GCA_966095605.1 uncultured bacterium
TTCGTCCTACGAATTCTGTTCACCGGTTTTCTTTTTATTCCTTTGGAACGCATCTTTGCCCAGAGCAAAGAGCAACCGATCTTTCGCGAGGAATGGCGGGAAGATTTATTTTATTACCTCGTGAGCAGCATGCTCGTGCAGATGCTGACATTCCTGACGTTCATTCCCGCCAAATCCATTCTGGCGGTAGCTCCCATGACCGGATTCCGCGCCTGGGTGGGCTCGCTGCCATTCATTGTGCAGTTCGTGGCGATCATGTTCCTGACCGATCTCGTTCAATATTGGGTTCATCGTTTGTTTCATCGAATTCCCGCGCTTTGGAAATTTCATGCCGTCCACCATTCCGCCCGCAGTATGGATTGGATGGCCGGGGCCCGAATGCATTTCTTCGAAGTGGTGACACTGCGCGCGACGACGGTCATTCCCATGTTCGTTCTCGGTTTCAGCACGAACGCGATGAATGCTTATATTTTCCTCGTGTTCCTCTACTCCACCTTCGTGCACGCGAATCTGAGCTGGCGTTTGCCGGTGATTGAAAAGTTCCTCGTGACCCCGCGCTTTCATCATTGGCACCACGGAATCGAAGACGAAGCCATCGACGTCAACTTTGCGATTCACTTTCCTTTGCTGGATAAAATCTTCGGCACCTATTTTCTCCCCAAAGATAAATGGCCTTCCGGCTATGGCATCCAGGGTCACCCGGTGCCGCATGGTTATGTTGGGCAATTCAAGTATCCGTTTCAGAAAGAGAATCCAACGCCCCCTGCCGAAACAAAGACTTAGCGTCGGTGTCTAACCCTGGATGGCCGAGAACTTACAGCAACGAAAGAGACGCCCCATCGTGATTGGCATTGTCTTTTTGTTGATTCTTTACGCGTTCCTCTGCACCGTCGTCTGGGCTCTGCAACGCCGGTTGATTTATTTTCCGACAAAATTGAGCCAGCAAATCGCGGAACAAGCCGCGGCACACGAAGGTTTTTTTCCGTGGAAAAATAATGCGGGCGAAACGATCGGGTGGCGTTTGCCTGCGAAAGGAGATGCCAGGGGATCTGTTCTGATTACGCACGGCAATGCCGGGTGTGCTTTGAATCGAACCTATTTAGCTTTGCCGATTCACGAGGCCGCGCCGGTTGATGTTTATATTTTGGAATACCCGGGCTACGGACCGCGCAACGGATCACCCGAAATGCGGAGCCTCCTCGCTGCGGGAGAAGAGGCGTTCGATCTGCTGCCGAAAGAAACGCCGAAGTATTTGGTGAGTGAATCGCTCGGCACCGGGGTCGCCGCGCATTTAGCCAAAGTTCGTGGAGATAAAATCAGCGGGATGGCTTGTTTCGTTCCCTACAACAATTTCGCCTCCCTTGCGCAAAAGAAAATGCCGGTCCTCCCGGTCTTTCTCATTCTTCGCGATCGGTACAATCCGGAATCCTGGATGACGGACTACAAAGGTCCTGCGAAATTCATCGTTGCCGAGAGCGATGAAGTGATTCCCGCACGCTTCGGCCTTAAACTTCATGACAGTTTCCGAGGCCCAAAGAATCTCGAAGTGATCGCCGGCGCCCACCACAACGACGTGGCCGAGCAAACACCGGAATGGTGGAAGAATGTTTTTACGTTTTGGCGGGAAAACGCCGGTTTGAAATAGGAACAGAAGTATCAAGCTGCTTTGGATTTTCCCTTAAGCACCTCGGCAGCCACTCCAAACCGCGCAAAAAACATTGGCGGGTGCGAAAACTTTCCTCATGATGCGGAGCACATGAAATCGATGACCGGATACGGGCGCGGTGAGTGCGCCGGGAACGGCCTCAAAATCACAGTCGAAGTAAGCTCGGTAAATCGCCGACAAAGCGAAATCGCCGTCAATCTCCCCCGTGAACTGGAAGTTCTCGAAGCCCAGGTACGAGATGAAGTGAACAAATGGGTTTCACGCGGTCGTTTGACGGTAAGGATCACCAAACACGCTGCCGGCAAAGACGGCAATGAAAAGGCGCAGATCAATGTCGCCCTCGCCAGGACCTACGCACGCGAATTCGCTCAATTAGCCAAACAGTTAAAGATTACCGGTCCGATTACCATGGACATGCTCCTGCGTGCTCCCGGCGTCTTGCAGGCCGAGGAGGAAATTGCCGAAGCCGAAGATGTTTGGCCCGCGATGGAAAAAGCTTTGAAAGCAGCTCTCTCGACGCTCGTAAAAATGCGGGAACGCGAAGGAGGAAATTTGTCCAAGGACCTGAGCTCCCGGATGACCACGATGCGCAAATCCTGGCAGGCCATCTCAAAGTATGCTCCCGAAGCGCAAATCCGTTATCGCGATCAATTGCGACAACGCATCAAGAATGCGGGACTCGAAATGCCGACCATTGACGACGATCGTTTGTTGAAGGAAGTCGTTCTCTTCGCCGATCGTTCGGATGTCTCCGAAGAACTCACGCGTCTCCAAAGTCATTTCCAGCAGTTTGATGATTGCGTAAAATCCAAGGACCCGGTGGGACGCACCCTGGATTTTCTCGCGCAGGAAATGAATCGCGAAGTAAACACAATTGGTTCCAAGGCAAACGATGCCCTGATTTCGCGTGAAGTCGTGGTATTGAAAGCTGAGTTGGAAAAATTCCGCGAGCAGGTGCAGAACGTCGAATGAGCAATTCAAATCAAGGTCCGCTATTGATCGTGTTGGCAGCTCCTTCCGGTGGAGGTAAAACAACTTTGTGCCAGCAGATTCTCGCCACCAACCCGTGTGTTACCCGCGCGATCACCTGCACCACGCGCGCTCCACGCCCTGGCGAAAAAGATGGCCTCGATTATTACTTTCTCGACGCCGATACCTTTTTGAAGCGGGTTCAGGCCGGTCATTTCCTCGAACACGCCACAGTGCACGGCAATAGTTACGGCACTTTAAAGTCGGAGGTTTTGGACAAGCTGGCTTCCGGCAAAGATGTTTTGCTGAATGTCGACGTACAGGGAGCGGCGGTAATTCGTGAAAAAGCCGAAGCGGACGCGGAATTACGCCGGGCGCTCGTGACGGTTTTCCTGACGACCGCTACCGTCTCGGAATTGGAAGCCCGCCTGAAACGTCGCGCGCAGGATTCCCCGGAAGTCATCCAGAAACGCATGAATGCGGCTCGTCATGAAATTGCGCAATGGAAGAATTTCCAGTATTTAATAATCAGCACGACAATTAATGAAGATTTGCGCCGAATGCAGGCCATCATTGATTCCGAAAAAATGCGCCAGCATCGCGTGCGACCGCCAACGTTGGATTAATGAACGGAAACAAAACAATTGTGCTGGGAGTGACCGGCTCGATCGCCGCCTATAAGGCAGCCGACATTACCAGTCAGCTGACCAAAGGCGGCATCAACGTGCATGTGGTCATGACGGCTGATGCACAGAAGTTCATTACGCCGCTTCCGTTAAAGACCCTCTCCCGCCATCCGGTTGTGACGGATCTTTACGATGAGGAGGAAGGTTGGAAACCAACTCATATCCGCCTCGCGGATGATGCTGATTTGCTTTTGATTGCCCCGGCGACAGCAAACATTCTTGCGAAGATGGCCAACGGAATTGCCGATGATGCTTTGACTTGCATCGCATTGGCTTTGAATCCAAAGGCCAAGCTTCTCATTGCTCCGGCGATGAACGGCAAAATGTGGATGCATCCCGCCACGCAACAAAATGTTGCGACGTTAAAAAGTCGTGGCGCTGAATTCATCGGACCGGAGGAAGGCATGTTGTCCTGCGGTTACGAAGGAATCGGACGCCTTTGGAAGATTGAAGACATCATCGGGCGGGCCATGGCGTTATTGAAATAAACTCCGATGAAACCCTCCGGCTGGCCCATTCTGAAAAGTCTAAGCCGGGTTCTCGTTTCGCCCGGACTCGAGCCGGAACTGCAGTCGATTCGGGTTCACACCATCGAACGAGACATTGTTATTCCCATCAAGGGCTTTCTCGTCGCGATTCTTGTTTATTACTTTTATTTCTCCAACTGGCTTGTTGAAGCGCAGCGTACTGGTGAAGTCGCCCTGGAAACGATCCGTTATTTGTTTATCGGCTACGTCATCGCGAACATCGGCTTCGCGGTCTACCTGTTCTCATCGAAGCGCCCGGCGGTAAATGCGCTGCAATGGTTCCTGTTCATCATGGGACTCCTGGATGCGTTGCTTCTCGCTGCTTTGATTATTGTCACCGGCGGGTTCGCGAGCATTCTTTATTGGATCTTCCTGGTCCTTATCATTCACAACGCCATTGCGATTCCACTCGCTACTCCGCAAATCGTTTTGAATGGCGCAGTGGTCTTCTTCTACTTTTTTTCAGGCGCGCTGGATCTTGCCATTAAGGGGGAAGAAACCCGGTTCCAGGTCCAACAGATGATCCCGATCCGGCCGTCGCATATCCATGGAGAAACCAATCTCTATCCCTCGATTACGAACGTTAACGCCACCATCGCACATCTCCAGTCCGTGACGTCCAACTGGACGGCGCAAAGTCACAACCAAAGTAACCTGGTCACACAATTGGCCAGGAATATCTCCACGGTTGAAGATTCGTTGCATGATCTGAAACACCAGCGGGCGCTCCGAAATTATTTTCACCAGGGAGAAAGAGAAATTCGGTCGCTGCCTGACATCGGTTACGTTGATCCGAATCCTGATGCTCCGACGGAACCTGTCATCCTCCGTATCACCGTCCTCATTTTGATGACTATTTCCTGCTACGGTTTGCAGGCTTTGATCGAACGGCAAAAGCGACGTGAAGAGGAAGCAGCGGAATTCGTCGTTCGCCAGGAACAACTTCAGACCGCAGGCCGGCTCGCCGCGGAAATCGCCCATCAGATCAAGAATCCGCTCGCAATCATCAGCAATGCAACCTGGCTCGTGCAAAAAGCCATTGAATCCGGAAAAAAGCCCGGAGCCGAACAGGTCGAAATCATTCGGGAGGAAGTTTCGCGCGCCGACCGTATTATCACCGAACTCATGGGTTACGCCCAACTTGCCGAAGGCAGAGTCGAACGAATTGAAGTCATTGAAGAACTGGATAAGGCGGTGAATCGCGTTTTTCCAGCGGCAGCCAATTATAAGATCGAAATCTCCAAGGAATATGCCAACGGCCTGCCTCCTTTGATGATGCAGCGCAATCATCTGGGCGAAGTTTTCGTCAATATTCTCCAGAATGCCCGTGAAGCCATGAACGGCAAGGGAGCTATTAAAATTACGGCGGAGCATGGCCCCAATTACTCCGTCATCGTCACCATCAGCGATACTGGCCCGGGCATAGCGCGGGATCGTTTGGAACGGGTTTTTGAATCTTACTATTCGACCAAGGAAAAAGGCACGGGCCTCGGCCTTGCCATCGTCAAACATAACGTCGAGATTTACGGCGGCACGGTGAGGGTGGATTCGGAACTTGGAAAAGGTGCCAAATTCGTTTTACAATTGCCGGCGAAAACGTTGATGAAGCTAACCAAATGAGCCTTCCCCTCCCCCCAATTCTCGTCGTGGATGACGAGAAAAATATGCGCGCTTCGTTGAAGTCGATTCTCACCGACGAAGGCTATGACGTCCGCGCCGTGGAATCGGCCGAGGAAGGCATCTGCGCGCTGGAAAAAGAAGAGTTCATGATGGTCATCACCGACGCGCGTCTCGGCGGAATGACCGGTTACGAATTTCTCGGCCATGTCAAAAAGCGCTGGCCTGCCGTTCCGATTCTGATGATCACTGCTTACGCGACGCCCAAGCTCGCCGCGGAAGCGATCAAAAACGGTGCCATGGATTATCTGGCGAAACCGTTTGCTCCCGAAGAATTACTGCTCGCCGTCGCTCGTTGTGCCGAACGTCATCGGCTCATCCAGGAAAACGCCTCGCTCCGCGCCAAAGCTGTTGAGCCGTATCGTCTCGACCAGATCATTGGCGAATCAGCGAAAATGCGGGAGCTGAAGAATCTTATTCAAACGGTTTCCCCGACGAACGCCACGGTTCTCATCCTTGGCGAGAGCGGCACGGGAAAAGAGTTAATTGCGGGCGCGTTGCACAGCATGAGTTCGCGCAAGAGCAAAAATTACATTCGCATCAATTGCGCGGCAATTCCTGAAGCGTTGCTCGAAAGTGAATTATTCGGTCACGAGAAAGGTGCTTTCACCGGCGCTCTCAAGCAAAAGCTCGGGCGCGTTGAAGAAGCCGATGGTGGAACGATCTTCCTGGATGAAATCGGCGACATGAGCCGCCCCTTGCAGGCGAAGCTTCTGCGCTTCCTCGAAGATGGTTCTTTCACCCGCGTGGGTGGAAACGAGGAATTGCGGGTCGATGTGCGTCTGATCGCTGCCACCAATCGTGATATCATCGACGCCATCCGTCAGAATCATTTCCGAGAAGATTTGTATCATCGCTTGAACGTCGTGCAATTCCGTCCACCGGCTTTGCGCGAGCGTGGCAACGACGTCGTTCTTCTCGCCGATAATTTCCTGAAGCATTTCAATCTATCGATGCGGAAGAGTGTTCGCGCTCTTTCGTCGCTCGCCCGCCAGAAGCTGCTCTCGCATCATTGGCCCGGTAATGTCCGCGAATTGCGGAACGTCATCGAGCGCGCTGTTATTCTCGAAAGCACGGACGAAATTCAGCCAGGCAACCTGCCCGATTTCCAGCTCGAGACGCGTTTGCGCAAGGCCGAAGCTCCAAAAGCGAATGTCCCGACGGGCAGCGGTTCTCTCGACGACCAGATGAACGATTACGAACGGCAAATCATCAGCCGGACGCTCGAACAAAATCGTTTTAATCTTTCCCGGACTGCGGAACAGCTAAAAATCAGCCGGCACGCCCTGCGGTATCGCATGCAGCGCCTCAACATTGCTGGCGACTCCGAAGACGACACCCAAACGATCGAAAAGGAATAGCGTTCCCGCTTCTCCACACTTCGTTTTTTTCACTGCATTTTGCGTTACTTTCCATCGCCTCGCTGCGTCTCGTTCAACATGAAATTGACGGCGCTGCTTTCTCTCCTTTTTCTGCACCTCGTTGCCGTTGCAGAAACCAAACCAAATATCGTCTGGCTCTTCGGCGAAGACATGGGGCCGGAGCTCGGTTGTTACGGCGATAAAAATGCGCTGACCCCGAATATGGATCGCGTCGCTCGTGAAGGCGTCCGTTTCACTCACGCTTTCACCCACGCTCCCGTTTGTGCCCCGAGTCGCTCAGGATTGATCACCGGTCGTTATCCGACGAGTATCGGCACGCACCACATGCGGTCGCGCCTGTTGAATCCGCCGCCGATGTTTACTGAGTCGTTGAGGAAAGCCGGTTATACCATTTGCTGGCCGACCAAATCTCAATGGGGTAAAACTGATTTCAACTTCGAAGTACCCAAAGACGCCTTTGATGTTCGCGACGACTGGACCAAACAAAAGCCCAAGGAACCGTTTTTCGCGATGTTCAATGACACGAGATCTCACGAAAGCAAAATTCGTGCGGACAAAGAAACCTACGATCGCCTGACCAGTGCGCTCAA
>CBHTTJ010000247.1:0-7295 GCA_966095605.1 uncultured bacterium
GATCCTACAACGAGAATCCAGCCGTTGACCGAAGGAGAGACAAAAAGTTTGTGGTGCTGTGCTTCCGCCAACCCTTCTTCCCAGGAGCAGGGTGTGGCATTATGCAGGCCCAGCGCTCGTTGGATGCGCTTCGTATTATTTCCTTTGACGGCCAGCCACGTGCACGGGTGATCCATTAACAATTGGCGCACGTGGGAAGTGGAAATGAAAAAGCTCAGGTCGAGTTCTTCGAGGTGGTTACGTTGCTTTCTGGTCTTTGCCCAACGCACTGCGGAGACCGAGAACATGATGCCCGCGCCCAGGACGACTCCGAAGGGAACCAACATGAGCAACCAAAGTAACTCTTTGTATTCGACCACGCTCATGACACTTCCAACTTAACGTCTCTGGCGCGGTCTTCAACGGGAATTTCCTCCCGTATTGGAATGGCGGAAACGACGAGTCACTCCTAAAAAATTTCATGGAATTTTTCGTCTGTTCGTTCATCTTGCCATTATGGCCAACACGATTTTGAGACCCGATTGGTTCATTCCCGAAAAGCAGGCGACTCCAGAAAAAGTGTATCAAAACCGGCGCGAATTTTTGCGCCAGATGGGATTCGCCAGCGCTGGCCTTGCTCTCGCTCCTTTGGCCGCGCGAGCCGTGCCGGCCGATACCTCCGCGGGGTCAACGAAGCTTTATCCCGCGAAGCGCAATGCGGAATTTAATCCGGGTTGGGCGTTGACCGACGAAAAAGTGGCAGCGAGCTACAACAATTTTTATGAGTTCTCTCTGGGGAAAGATAAAGTCAAAGATCTCGTTGGGAATTTTGTCACTTCGCCATGGTCGATCAAAGTGGACGGTCTGGTGGAAAAGCCGCAGACCCTCGACTTCGAGGATCTTTTGAAAATCGCTCCATTGGAAGAGCGTGTCTACAAGTTCCGTTGCGTCGAGGCGTGGTCAATGACCGTCCCCTGGACTGGTTATCCCCTGAGCAAACTTATTGAAAAATTGCAGCCGAAGAGCGAGGCAAAGTTCATTCGCTTTGAAACGGTAAATCGCCCTGAGCAGATGCCGGGCATGCGGTTCATGAAAAATTATCCATGGCCTTATTTCGAGGGATTGCGCATGGACGAAGCGATGCATCCGTTGACCATGGTAGTGACGGGGATTTACGGAAAACCCATGCCGAAACAACACGGTGCTCCGATTCGCATCGTCGTTCCGTGGAAGTATGGCTACAAGAGCATCAAGTCCGTGGTGAAAATGGAGTTCATCGCGAAGCAACCTACGACTTTTTGGGAAACACTGGCTGCTGACGAATATCCGTTTGAATCGAATGTGGATCCAGCAGTTCCACACCCGCGCTGGTCGCAGGCGACGGAACGTATTATTGACACCGGCGACCGGGTGAAGACACAGGTCTATAACGGTTACGGCAAATATGTGGCCAGCCTTTATAAAAAGTAATCCGGCGATCTTTACCGGAGGGCATTGACCCCGCACTTTTATCCAAACAGAGATTCCTAATGCGTTTCCAGGCACGCGATTTTGAATTCCAGTTTCCACGGCCGGCGCTGAGCATGGGAATTCTCAACGTGACCCCCGATTCCTTTTCCGACGGCGGCCAATTCCTGGACGTGAACGCGGCGGTGGAGCAGGGGGTGGCCCTGGTGGCGGAGGGCGCGGACATCGTGGACATTGGTGGTGAATCAACGCGGCCGCGCGCAACACCCGTTTCCGTGGAAGACGAACTGCGTCGAGTTTTGCCTGTCGTCGAAGCCCTTTCCAAACGGATCACCGTTCCCATTTCGATTGACACCATGAAGCCGGATGTGGCGCGAGCGGCATTGGAAAAAGGAGCCAGCATTGTGAATGATGTTGCTTCCAACCGGTCCGATGAGGAAATGTGGCGGATCGTTGCGGAGTATGGAGCGGGTTATATCTGCATGCACATGCAGGGAACTCCACAGACCATGCAGGAGATTCCCTCTTACGAAAATGTCGTGGAAGAGGTAAACGATTTTTTTGCAGAAAGATTGAGTCGTTTGCAGGACCGCGGAGTCCAAGCCCGGCAAATTGTGCTGGATGTTGGAATTGGGTTTGGAAAAACGGCGGAACATAATTTAAGGTTGCTCCGTCACTTGAGGAGTTTTACAAAATGGGAACGTCCACTTCTGTTGGGCGTGTCCCGAAAATCGTTCCTTGGGAAATTAACAGGAGCTGAGGTGTTGGAGCGTTTGCCTGCGTCCCTTGCATGTGCCTCCTGGGCAGTGCAAAATGGTGTGCAGATCATCCGCACGCACGACGTCGCCGCGACCAAACAAGCGGTGCAAATGACGGAAATTTTGTCGGAAAAAACTGAAGGCTGCCCGTGGATCAAGCCTGGCAACTCATTTTAGACGGCTGGAGGCCGGCGCTGGAAATTCTCATCCTCGCCGTAACGATCTACTATGCATTGAACTTTATCCGTGGCACGCGTGGCGCCCCGGTGGTTTATGGATTCGTGGTCGTAATGCTTTCGTTGACGATCCTCGCCAGCGTTTTCAAACTGACCGTCCTGATTTGGCTTTTGCGTAATTTCGTCGCGCTGCTGGCCTTTGCCGTTCTCATTCTTTTCCAGCCGGAGTTACGTCGTATTCTCGCGGAGTTGGGGAATAAACCTTTATTCAGCACCGCCCACGAACAGCGCGAGAATATCGAAGTGCTCGTGCAATCCTGCGAGCGCATGGCGGAGGCAAAGATTGGCGCGCTCATTGCGATTGAACAATCTGTGGGGCTTCATGACTTTGTGGAATCGGGTATTCCGGTTGATTGCGAAGCGACCCCGGAAATGCTCGAAACAATTTTCTTTCCGAACAATGCGATTCACGATGGCGGCGTAATCCTGAAAGGAGATCGTATCGCCTATGCCGCTTGCATTTTCCCGCTGACCCAACGCCGAGACCTGCATCCCTCACTGGGGACACGTCATCGGGCAGCGATCGGGTTGAGTGAAGAAACGGATTCAATCATTATCATCGTCTCGGAAGAAACCGGTTGGATCTCGCACGCCTACAAAGGGCAATTGACGCGTGGCGTCAGCGCCGAAAAATTACGCGACTTTTTGACGTCACTGCTCGTTTCGCGGAGCAAGTCCAGGAATGTGCTCGCGTGGGTGCGTTCGCGTGCCAGTGAACAGGACAAGGTGACACCTGAGCCACCGGTTGTGACCAAAAAGAATTCTGACTAATGGCATTTCGCGATTACATTTTGAATCATTTTTGGCTCAAGCTGTTTTCCTTGCTTGCGGCGGTCCTTCTCTGGATATGGATTCAGACGGGAATTCAAAATGAACATCGAATCGGGCAGAATCCTTTCGTGAATTTTTCATCCCGTGATTCGGTGGAAGTTAAAGTATCTGTTCTGACACCTCCCGGGGATGCGCGGGTCTTCAAAGTTGTTCCCGAGGCGGTTTATGTTACGTTCACAGGCGAGGCGGCTGTGTTGAACGAAGTGACGAAAAAGGAATTAAAAGCGTACGCTGACCTGACGGACTTGAAGCGCAATGAGGATGATGAGCGGAAGGTCCAACTGCATGTTCCTACGGGCGTGACCGTGATTCGTGTCAGTCCGCAGGCGGTCAAGGTGCAACAAGTTTCTCCCTAGCCTGATGACTAATTTACCAAAAAAGATTTTCGGCACCGATGGGGTGCGGGGAAGGGCAAATATCGAACCTGTCACGGCGGAGACCGCTTTGAAGCTGGGGCGAGCGGCCGGACACGTTTTTAAAACTTTGGAAAGTCATGCCCGAGGTCGAGGACGTCATAAGATCGTCATCGGTAAAGACACACGTCTTTCGGGCTATATGCTGGAAAACGCTCTTTCTTCCGGAATTCTTTCGATGGGCGTCGATGTGCTTTTCATTGGTCCTCTGCCGACGCCAGGCGTCGCGTACGTCACCCGCAGTTTGCGAGCGGATGCCGGGATCGTCATCACGGCGTCGCACAATCCTTATGACGACAATGGGATTAAGTTTTTTCGCGCGGACGGATTCAAGCTGGATGACAACATTGAAATTGGCATTGAAGAATTGGTTTTCAGCGGGGCCATCGAAAGTATTCGTCCAACAGCGGGAGAAATCGGCAAAGCCATTCGTATCGACGATGCGTTAGGGCGCTACATCGAATTTGCGAAATCATCGTTTCCAAAAAAGATGACGCTCGATGGGATCCGCATCGTAGTCGATTGCGCGAACGGTGCGGCCTACAAGTCGACGCCGTGCGTCCTGCGCGAACTCGGGGCAGAAGTAATCGTCTACGGCAACCAACCCGACGGAACCAACATCAATCTAAACTGTGGGGCAATGCATCCCGAGGAAATGGCACGCAAGGTCGTGGAACATCGCGCTCAGATAGGGATTGCTCACGATGGCGATGCAGATCGATTGGTCCTCGCGGATGAGAGTGGCGAACTCTTGGATGGCGACGACGTGCTGGCGATCACCGGTTTGGAAATGCTGCGTCTCAGTACGCTGAAGGAACAGACCGTTGTTACCACGGTGATGAGCAACGCCGGGTTGGACGCGGTCATCAAAGCGGCTGGCGGCCGAATTGTTCGGACAGGAGTAGGGGACCGCAACGTGATCGATGAGATGTTGCGCGGCGGATTTAACCTCGGCGGTGAGCAGAGCGGACATTTAATTTTCGGGGACCACAGCACGACCGGAGACGGATTGGTGGCGGCGCTGCAAATTCTTAAAATCATGAAGGCAAAGAACGCGTTGCTTTCGCAGTTGCGCCTTTGCTGGAAACGTTTTCCTCAAAAAGTAACGAACGTCCGTGTGCGGGAGAAAAAACCATTCGAGCAAATCGAAGGAATTCTTGATCTCGTCAAACAGGCGGAGGCGGAAGTAAAGCCTAACGGGGGACGCGTCCTTTTGCGTTATTCAGGTACCGAGCCTAAAGCACGATTGTTGATTGAAGGGTGCGATAACGCGGTGCTCGAACGCTGGAGCCAAAAGATTTGTGATGCCCTGCGTCGACAAGTAGGCAGCGAAAATAACTGACCTCTGAATTTTTCCCATGTTCTCCCGCAAAACTCTTTTGATCGTGACAGCCTGTGTTTCCTTCCTGGTTGCGTGCGCATCAAAGAAACAGGCCGTGGTCAAAGCTTCGATAAAACCGGAAAAAACCAATGAAGTCATTGTTGTTCCCGCGTTGAGCGCTGTGGGTCGCGTCGCCTATGTGAATCGGGCTTCCCGGTTTGCGGTGTTGGAATATCCGATTGGCAGTGAACCTGTCCTGCGACAGAAATTAAATGTTTACCGAAACAAGTTGAAGGTGGCTGAGCTCACTGTTACTGGACCGCGGAACGAAGGAAATATCGTGGCGGATATTACGGCTGGTGAGGTGCAGGCCGGCGATGAAACGCGAGAGGACTGAACGCTTTCTTCGTAGCAGAAATTAAGGAAAAATCAGGAGTTGTTTCGTACAAAATCCGAATTTCTTTTGGGCAGTTTCGCCATTGTCGGCGACCTCTTCTTTAATTAATTATCGTCTCACTAGCAGTATTGTTCGCAATACAAAGGAGGCTGGTAAAAAAATCGAAAGGAGAGTCAGGCGTATGTCCGCATTCATTTTGCGCATCCGAGATGCCCTTAACGAGGTAACGTGCGATTGGCACTGGAGTTTTTCGGCATCAATCCACCGTGGAGAAAACAAATTCAAATTTCTGGCGCGCCATAAACAAACAGGATCAGAGCGGACTGTTTATCTCGCCGAAAACGTTGTTCATCATCTCCCGCTCAAAGTCATCGTTCACGATATCGCGCGTCTTTTGCCACTCAAGCTGACCGTGTTGACCAAAGACGAAGATGACTCCATCAACGTCCGTCAAAACTACAGGGAGTTGCGTGCTGACTATCGCAACGAACTGGAAAAAGTTCGTCGACTCGCTCTACAAAAAGCCGTAATGGAACCCAGCGCTGCTATGCTTTAGCGGCTTTGCCGGAAGTCTTTTTCCGGTAGGGCGAAGACAAATTGAAATAGATACCGCACAATGGCTTCTCACTCTCCGACTGACTCAGGATTACGGTAATTTGTTTATCCAGGGCGATGCCGTGGCGCAGGTGCGGGCCGCGATTGACGTAAGCATTGATCGCTTTTTCTACAAGGGATTGCAGGGACACCTGGCAATCATCCGGGGCCTTCTCGAGACAAACGATATATTTATCGAAATTTTTAAGCGCTTCGGAAATCTCCGGCTTAAACATTTCTACAGTCAGTTCCATATGAGAATTAGAGCATCCTCTCTTGAAAAAGCAATCGGTTGAGGGCCGAGGTTAATTCGGGTCATTTTCCCGTTGCAGTTTGGGACGATTTCCGAGCAAAGCCGTTCCGACCCGGACGATCGTCGCACCTTCCTCAATCGCAACTTCGAAATCGCCGCTCATTCCCATGCTCAAATGCGGCAGAGGAGCGCCGAGAATCGTTTCACATTGTGTTTTGAGTTCGCGCAGTTTGCGAAAAACAGGGCGGACCTTTTCCGGTTCGGTGACATACGGAGCAATGGTCATCAATCCGCAAACCTCGAGTTTGGGAAGAGCATTGATCCTTTCCAGTTCGCTCAGCACCGATTCTGGCTTGTAGCCGAACTTGCTCGATTCGCCGGCAACATTGACTTCCAGGAGAATTTTCATGGTCTTCGCCGCTTTCTCGCACGCGTGATTGATCTCTTCGGCGAGGCGAAGGCTGTCGACGCCCTGGATCATTTGGAACAATCGTACGGCATCACGGCACTTATTGGTCTGAAGATGTCCGATCATGTGCCACTGCAGGTGACTGGGGCATTCGGGAATTTTAGTTTTCGCTTCCTGGACTTTATTTTCGCCGAAGAGAACCAATCCTAAGCTGGCGGCGGCTTGAATACTTTCGGGTGGATGACCTTTGGTGACCGCCATCAATTGAACACTGTCGGGTGCCCGTTTGGCGCGGTTACAAGCGTTAAGAATTCGTTCCTGAATCGAATTTAAACTGGTTGCCAGATCCATCTCCGCGAATAAACCACCAAAACATCGGAGATTCCAAGAATTATTGCTGCCTCGACTTCAGGGACTTGATCTCGCCCAAGCGATTTTGAACACCATTCTTAAAAGTCGCTCCAGTCGGTGAAAGCGGTGCTTCCGAGAGTTCAGAAAATGGTCCTCGGCTATCTGGGAGGTTATTTTTGTCGTAAAACTCTCCCCAAATCTGTCTAGACGACTTTTTTTGGCCTAAAAAAGGACCCTCGCCGCAGCGAGAGCCTGTTTTTGCCTTAAAAAAACACCCTCGCCTTTC
>CBHTTJ010000248.1:0-7284 GCA_966095605.1 uncultured bacterium
AGGGCCGGTGCAACCTCGTTTTTGTTGTTCTTTGTAGGGTTTTTACGTCATGCTTGAATCAACCCTATCTGTGGATACCAGTTTCATAGAAAAGTCTGTCAACAAGCGCGGTAAAATTCTTCTCGCGGAAGATGATCCAACCCTCGCGGCAGACCTCGAGCAAAGGCTGATTCGCCTGAATTACCAGGTGATCGGGGTGGCCGTCAGCGGGACGGATGCAATTGAGAAAGCGGATGAATTACGACCGGATCTCGCGTTGATCGATATACAAATTCGCGGTTCCGTGGATGGAATTGAAGCGGCCGACCAGATCCGCGCAGGGTTTCAAATTCCCGTGGTTTATTTAGCATCGCAGACCGATCCCTATACGATGCAGCGCGCCAAGGTTACGAATCCTTTGGGATACATTTTTAAACCATTTGAAGAGCGGGAATTGGAAATCACTTTGGAAATGGCGTTGTACAAGTATCAAATGGAACAGGAACGCGAGAGTTTGATTCGCGAGTTGCAGGAGGCATTGATTGAAGTGCGTCGCTTGAGCGGTCTCCTTCCGATTTGTATCTCCTGCAAAAAAATCCGCGATGACCGTGGTTATTGGAATCGCGTTGAGGAATATATCACAAAGAATTCAAAAGCTCGATTCACCCACGGCTATTGTCCAGATTGCGCTCGGAAATTCCGGGAAGGATTGAGCGAGTGAATTGATTTTCGATAATACATCTCCAGCACGTGTCCGTCCTTTCCCTTCAAAACTTAAGCAAAGTCTATCGTGATGCAAAACCGAAAGAGGTTGCAGCACTGCGAAGCTTGAATCTGGATTTGGATGCGAGGGAATTGCTGGTGGTTGTGGGCCCTTCTGGTTGTGGAAAGACCACCATGCTGCGATTGATCGCGGGTTTGGAGGAGGCTACGGAAGGTAAGATTTTCCTGGAAAAGAGAGATCTACACGGTGTTCCAGCGAAGGATCGTGACATCGCCATGGTCTTTCAGAGCCACGCGTTGTTTCCTCATCTCAATGTTTTCGAAAATATCGGCTTCGGTCTCAAGCTGCGAAAGCTCCCACGGCAGGAAATTGAAGACCGAGTTCTGTGGGCGACGGAAATGCTCGGCATTCGTGACAAATTGAAAGCTAAACCCGAAGACCTCTCGGGTGGTGAGGCCCAGCGGGCCGCACTGGGGCGAGCGTTGGTTCGGCGGCCAAAACTGTTCCTTTTGGACGAACCTCTTTCGAATCTTGATATGCCAACGCGCATTCAGTTGCGCTGCGAAATTGCGAAGCTGCAACACGAATTGGGTGTTCCCATGCTTTATGTCACCCATGATCAGACCGAGGCTTTAAAGCTGGGGCACCGTATCGCTGTTTTGAGGAAAGGAGAGCTGCAACAAGTTGGGTCCCCCTCCGAAATTGTGCAGAAACCAGCGACCGAATTCGTCTCCACCTTCTTTTCGCCGGGTTAGTCTCAATATTTCTTGGTCTGAAAGCGCATTGATGCTTAATTGCCCTCAGATGAGTCTTGCTCTGCGCGAATTTCACGAAAGCCTGAACGCCGTCTTTACCACGGTTAATACCATGGAGGTGGTAAACCATTACGGAGACGTTCTGGCAGAATACGCAGCATTACAAGGTGCTGTCGGGATTTTTGATTTGAGTTTTCGGAGTCGAATTTGCCTGACCGGGGCCGATCGAAAAAAATTTCTTAACGGTCAGGTGACGAATGATGTTGTTAAACTTAAGACCGGGGAGGGGTGCTACGCCGCTTTGATTACGGCAAAGGGGAAGATGCAAAGCGACCTGAATATCTACGACCTGGAAAATGAGTTACTGTTGGATTTTGAACCCGGACTTAGCGAGGCCATTTCGCAACGGCTCGATAAATACATCATCGCAGATGATGTGCAGCTTATCGACGTCGCGCCTCATTACGGCCTTTTGAGTGTGCAGGGCCCGAGGGCGGCGGACGCCATCGGTAAATTGGATTTAGGTGTGAGCCTTCCCTCGAAACCGATGTCGCTGGTCAGCAGTAAGAGCGAAATGCTGGGAGAAATTTACGTCATGAATAACTCCCGCGCAGGTTCGACAGGGTTTGATGTTTTTGTTCCAACAAATTCACTTGGCGCCGTAGCGGATAAATTGGTTGCGGCGGCCAGGGAACTTGGTGGACGTGCGTGCGGTTGGCAGGCATTGGAGATTGCCAGGGTTGAAGCGGGCATTCCCCGGTTCGGTGCGGATATGGACGAAACGAATCTGCCTCCGGAAACGGGCGCGGAGAAGCGTATGATCAGCTACACCAAAGGTTGCTACATCGGCCAGGAAGTCATCGCGCGGATTCGCACCTACGGACAGGTTGCCAAAGCTTTGCGTGGCTTGCGGCTGGAAGGAGATCTGAAGTCGTTGCCGAATCGCGGTGATAAATTGGTTTCGGGAGACAAAGAGGTCGGTTACGTGACCAGCGCGGTTTTTTCTCTAAAGCTCAAGACAAACATCGCCCTCGGCTACGTCCGCCGCGAAGTAAACAAAACGGGATCAGAGCTGACGCTTAAGAACAGTGAAAGCAATAGCAAGGTGAACGTGGTGGACCTGCCGTTTGCCTGACTTCTCGTTCACAAATAGTTGCGTCGTGGAGCAGGGGATGTATGACTAAGCCCATGCACCACCTGAAGTTGTTTGCGATTGCTCTCGTTTCCACTGTTTTGCTCAATTCGGGCCTGGCTGAGAATAATAAGAAATTTTTGGCGGGTGCTGCCGTCGCAGATATTTCGCCGATGTTGGGAGCTGAAGTGAACGGGAATATGCACCGCCATTGGGCAACAAAAATCCACGATCCTCTTCATGCTCGTGCTCTTGTCCTGGATGATGGTCAAAACAAACTCGCCATCTGCGTTGCCGACAGCTGCATGATTTACCGCGAGATATTCGATGAAGCTAAAAAGCGGATTCATGAGAAGAGCGGGTTCCCCATGGAAAATATTTTAATGTCAGCCACGCACACTCATTCAGCGCCGGTGGCTGTTTCTATTTTCCAGGCGGAGGTCGACAAGGACTATCAACATTTTCTTGCCGTGCGAATGGCAGATGCAGTGTTAAGTGCGATCAACAATCTGGCGCCCGCGAAGGTTGGTTGGACGATCGCTGAAGAACCGCGACATGTTTCAAATCGTCGTTGGAAAATGCGACCGGGCGTGGTGAATAAGGACCTTCTTGGGGGCACGAATGACGTGGTGCGCATGAATCCCTTGCCTGGGAGTCCGGATTTGATCGAGCCTGCTGGTCCCACCGACCCGGAGCTTCCGATCCTCGCAGTTCAATCCACGAATGGCAGGCCGATTGCGTTGTTGGCGAATTATTCGACGCATTACTGCGGCGGCGTTCCTGACGATACGATTTCCGCGGATTATTTTGGTGCTTTTGCGGATCGTATCCAACAACTGCTCGGCGCGGATCATCAGGATCCGCCATTTGTTGGAATTATGTCGAATGGCACCAGCGGCGACTGCAATACCACCAACTTTCGGGAAAAACCGCAGAAGGAAGAATCGTTCGCGCGAATTAAACGTGTTTCAGACGACGTCGCGAACACCGCGCTGGCTGCTTACAAGAATATTCAGTGGCATGATTGGGTTGAGCTGAAATCGGTGCAAAAGGAAATCCCTGTTGCGGTGCGGAAACCAACAGCTGAAGAAGTCAGCAAAGCAAAAGAACGACTGTCCAAGGTTAAAATGGTAAACGGTCAGTTACCGACCTGGAGCCTTGAAGTCTATTCGCGCGAAACGGTTTTATTGAATGATTTCCCGAATGAGGTTCCGCTTATTCTTCAGGCTCATCGCATCGGCGACCTCGCTATCTGCGCGATTCCCTGTGAGGTCTTTGTTGAGATCGGCCTGGGTTTAAAAAAGGCGAGTCCGATCAAACCGATGTTCACGATTGAACTCGCCAACGCGTATCACGGCTATTTGCCGACGCCAGCGCAGCATAAGCTTGGTGGCTATGAAACGTGGCGGGCACGCTCCAGCTACCTGGAACCGAACGCCTCGGAAAAGATTTCTACCGCAGTGCTACAGCTCCTGCAGGAAGTAAAATAAATTAACGGCCGGCAATATACGCTTCCATCTGGTCGAGGGCAGCGGTCTGGGTCGAAATAACCCAGTTCACCAGGTCGCCGATGGAAATAATTCCAATCAACTTCTCGCCATCGAGCACCGGAAGGTGCCGGATTCGATTTTCCGTCATCAATCGCAGGCAATCTTCAACGGAATAATCGGGCGAGGCCGAGATGACTTCGCTGGAAAGGATCTCGCGGACGGCGGTGCCTCGAGACGATTTTCCTGCCAGGGCAATTTTGCGCGTGTAATCGCGCTCGGAAAAAATCCCGATGAGGCGGCCGTTTTCGACCACGGGTAACGCGCCAATGTTCTTGGCCGCGAGTAGTTGAATGGCTTCAAAGACGGTAGCCTGCGGAGAGACTGTCCACACGTTTTCGTCTTTGTGGTGAAGAATCGTAGCGATGGAACCGATTATTTTCATAACCCACAAAGAAGTATAGCACGCTCGACAAGCGGGGAAATCCCCAGGGTATAAAAAATGCCGCAACAAACGTTGCGGCATTGCGAAATCAAGCTGGAGCAGGGGATTTACGCCACGGCGGTAAACTTTGCGCTCTTGTCCGAAGGCGTGGCGAATTGCGTTTTTACCTGGCAAACGGTGTTCGCGACCGTAAGGCCGTGTTTCTCCCGCAGATAATCCACCGTGGTGGCGTGTTCAACAAACACATCGGGCCAGCCAATACGAACGACTGGGGTGGTGATGCGTTTTTCAGACAGCAATTCCAAAACGGTGCTTCCGTAACCGCCCATGAGGACGTGATCTTCGAGAGTCACGACGCAATCGGCGCCACGAGCAAAGAACTCCGTGGTCGCAGCATCAATCGGTTTCGTGAAGCGTGGATTGATGATCGCACAATCAAATCCATCGGCGGTCAATTGTTCGGCGGCTTTCTTGGCTACGCCGTGCATGTTGCCGAGGCCGAACAAAGCGACTTTCTTCTTTCCGTTGTTGGAAAAGTTCTGAGTCACTTCCGCTTTGCCGACTTCCAGCAACTTGGGTTGATCCTTGATCGGAACACCTTCACCGGCGCCGCGAGGATAACGGATGAAGGTCGGATGATTCACATGCGTCGCCGTGAACATCATGTCCGCCAATTCATCTTCATCCTTCGGAGCCATGGCAACGACGTTCGGCAAGCAGCGGAGATAGGCGATGTCGAACAAGCCATGGTGCGTCGGGCCGTCGTTGGCGGAAAGGCCAGCACGGTCCATGCAGAAAATAACCGGTAAATCCTGCAGGCAGACGTCGTGATGAATACAATCGTAAGCGCGCTGCAGGAACGTGGAATAAATCGCCACAACCGGGCGATATCCCATCGTCGCCATGCCCGCGGCGAAAATCACGCCGTGTTCTTCGGCGATACCAACGTCGTAATAACGTTGTGGCATGGCCTTTTCCAGGATTTTCAAACCAGTGCCACTGGGCATTGCTGCCGTAATGCCGACAATCGACGTGTCTTTTTGGCAGAGCTTGACCATCGCATTACCAAAGACATCCTGGTAATTCGGAGGTGTTCCGGGTTTCGGAGCGGGTGTTGCACCGGTTTTGGCATCGTAAGGTCCGAGGCCGTGGAACTTCTCCGGCGAATTCAAAGCGGCTTCGAACCCTTTGCCTTTTTTGGTCAAGACATGGATTACGATCGGTTCTTCACAGCTCTTGGCGTATTCCAAAACTTTGAGCAACAGCGGCAAATCATGTCCGTCAATCGGACCGAGGTAACGCAGGCCGAATTCTTCGAAAATCAAGCTGCTGCCGAAACCGCCGCGTCCATCGACATCCATATGTGGATCGGCGGGTTGGAGGGCGACATCGCTGACGGCGCCTTTGATGGCTTCCTCAGCTTTTTGTCCGAGACGCAAGGCGATTTCGCCTTTGTGCCCGAACTTCTTCATCCAACGTTCGAAATCTTTTTGGAGACGATTGTAACGGGGATTTGTAATCAGCTTATTGAGATAAGCTGAAATCGCGCCGACGTTCTTGGCGATACTCCATTCGTTATCGTTCAAAATGCCAATAAACTTCTTGGTGGTATGCGCAATGTTGTTGAGCGCTTCGAACGAAATACCATTGGTCAGAGCTGCGTCGCCGAAAATACAAACAACGTTTTCGTCGCTCTTGCGCTGATCACGGGCGGCGCACATGCCGAGAGCCGCGGACAACGCCGTGCCGGCGTGACCTGCACCGAAACAATCGTGTTCGCTTTCGCTGCGGAGGGCGAAACCGTTCAAACCGTTCGTGGTGCGGATGGTGTGGAAACGATCTTTACGACCGGTTAAAAGCTTGTGCACGTAGACCTGGTGACTGACGTCCCAGACGAATTTATCGTGCGGGGTGGAAAAAACTTTGTGCAACGCAATGGTCAACTCCACGACGCCGAGGTTTGGTCCAAGGTGTCCGCCATTTTTGGCGAGTTTGGTAATGAGTTCCTCGCGTACATCGCTGGCGAGTTGCTCAAGCTGCGGCATCGTCAATTTTTTGACGTGGGAAGGGTGGTCAACCATGTCGAGATAACGGCTCATAATTTATCAATGTCGAACGGCTTCAGCGCAGCTTCTCCGGAGGCATTTTTTTCCAATTGCTGGATCTTCAATTCCGCATCGGAAAGCTTTACCTGGCAGACTTTTGCCAGTTTGGTGCCTTCTTCAAAACGCGCTAAAAGGTTTTCCAAAGGCAAATCGCTCGATTCCATTTCTTCAACGATGGTCTCGAGTTTCCTGATTGCCTCTTCAAACGACAGGTCATTTTCGGCATTCGCCGGTGAACTACCGTTTTTAGTCGGTTTCGACATTCGGGGGAACTTAGAGGAATTGAGAGGCTACGTCTAGTGCGTACTGGCGCGATTGGGCATCGAAAAACCCCGAGGGATTGTGCGGGGTCTTCCCCGGATGATCAACATTTGGGTTACGACACGAGCTTGGCAAAACTCAAAAGTAAACGGCTGCGGAGTTCGTTCGCGACAGCGATTAATGGAACTAAAACGCCGTGACTTTTATTCGCGACGTCGATTATGGAACTAAAACGCCATGACTTTTATTCGCAACGCCGATTATGGAACTAAATTGCCATGACTTTTGTTCGCGACGTCGATTATGGAACTAAATTGCCATGACTTTTGTTCGCGACGCCGATTATGGAACTAAATTGCCATGACTTTTATTCGCGGCGCCGATTATGGAACTAAA
>CBHTTJ010000249.1:0-7253 GCA_966095605.1 uncultured bacterium
TGGCGTAATTGGGGTCAGCAACTTCGAGTGCGGCCGCCGCCAAATCTGATGAGCCCACGTTATCGCGAAGCGTGCCACGAGAAAATGAAGCTGATTGTTCCCGTTATTCTTGATTGGTGGCATCGGTTGCCGGCGGAAAAAAAGGATCTGTTCGTTGGTCTCAAAGTGGGATGGGAATCGTCGATTGGGGTTAACGCCTTTTATTACCCCAACGGCAACGCGCTGCTCGATCAACCGCGTGAGAATGATCCAAGGACAGGTTTGGTGGGAGAAAAAGTTCCCTCGCGCGGCGTCGCTCAAATTGGTTTTGCTGCCGTCAAGACGGCGGGCATACGGACAAAGGGAGTGATTAAAGAAGCAGACCTCGCGGAGGTGGCGCGACGTCATCTTGAGGATTTATCGGAGCAGGCTTCGAAACTGGGCGTTCCCCGCGAAAAACTTTTTACGCATGGAGTCGGTTGGAAAGAGGGGGAATTGAACTATGGAGCCGCTGTTAATCGGTACAGTTGTCCCGGTTGGAGCTTCTACCGACACGCAAAAGATCCGGCGAATGATGTTGGTGTCCGGGATGCGCTGAAGGAGAGCGACGCTCCGTTTTGGGCGGCGACCGAATGGTTGTTCATGGGGCCGCCAAAGGTAGAAGCATGGAGAAAGGCCTTGGATAAAACATTGGCCGATCCGCGGTGCCGTTTCGTTTGTATTTATAACTGGGAATCAATTCACGATAACGAAGCGGCGTTGCGCGCCATCAGCGATATCATGACAACACTTCCTGAGTCGCAGTCGAAATAAAAGACGGTGATTCCAAACAAAAAGCGCACCGCCGTGGAGCAGTGCGCCATACTTATTTTTGCGACTTTCCTTTTTGAGGATTCCCCGTTTTCCCGTCGCATTCCCTTTTTTCCTAAATAAGTGTTGAGACCGTCGCACCTTTCCAGATTGCACGCTATGAGGCGCGTTTGTTTCTTTTGGTGAAATAAATCCTGATGGCCAATCAGGGGAGTTGGCGGACGCGGGGGAAGCAGGAAATTCGGCTGACCCGGAATCGCATCTGTGCTTTCGTTAAGGATGTGAAGCAGGAAATCGTGATCAAAGGCAGGATCCGCCTCAAGAACTTCGATTCCGGTTATTGTGGAGGGCTGGACAAAGAAAAAACCAGGGCCAAAACCATCGCCTTGGGACAGCGCATTGCGGAGCTGCAACAATTACTTTACGCCAATTCCAATTTTGCCGTGTTGTTACTGTTTCAAGGAATGGACGCCAGTGGTAAAGACGGCTCGATTCGCCGGGTGCTGGAAGCCGTCAACCCAGCCGGGGTCGAGACGGCAAATTTCAAAGTCCCTTCCGACGAAGAGCGAGCGCATGATTTCCTTTGGCGAATTCACAAGGCGGTTCCGCGTTACGGAAACATCGGTGTTTTCAATCGGTCGCATTACGAGGCAGTTCTTGCCGAACGTGTCTTGAAAATTGTTCCAAAAAAAATCTGGTCGGAGCGATATGACCAGATTGTTGACTTCGAAAAGATGCTTATCGCCAACAATGTTGTTTTGCTGAAGTTCTATCTTCATCTCGGAAAGGACGAGCAGGCCGAGCGGTTCGAAGAGCGTTTGTCGAACCCGAAGAAGAATTGGAAATTTTCCCAGGCCGATCTCAAAACGCGCCAGCATTGGGATGATTATATTGATGCCTACGAAGACATGCTGAACGCGACCAGTCACAAAGACGCACGTTGGCATCTTGTTCCCGCCGATCGCAATTGGTACCGCGACCACGTCATCGCGACCACCGTGGTGAAAGCCATGGAAGCTCTCAAATTGAAATGGCCTGAACCAAAGGAAGATCTTTCCAGGATACGGATCACCTGACGGGCGCAGCCTGGGGCAAATTGCGGATACCTTCAGAGACCTTCTGTTAAGGAAACAGTGATGGATTGCCGAGCTGAGGTTCGGATTGCCACCGGATTGCTGCTGCACGATAGCGTGAGATGGTTATACATGGCGAACGTAGACCACAAACGGCCCCTTGGTTCATATGATCTTATCGAGTTGGAAAGTATGGAGGACCTCGACCTGCTGCGGCTTGTGGTTGAAAACGAGCTGGACCAGGCGAAAATCCAAAATGCCAGACTGTCGCCGCAACAGGAACGACTGATTCGCAAGGCGCTGGAAAACTGCCCTATCGATGCCTTGGAGAAAATGAAAGACGGCAAGTCGTGATTTAAATTTGCCGGGCTCGCTTACTTCTTGTGGTCCTTTCCGCTGTTTCCTCGCGCCGCTCCCCACGCTGACGGCGAACTGCTTCGTCCCGGAGGCGGGTTCTGTGACTGAAACGCCCTGCCTTGAGAAAAGGACGGCGTCGAATGAATGCTCGGCGCCGGCACAGTTCGCGGTGCAGGCATCGCTGGAGCATGAATGGTTGGACGTGAAGAAAGCGGAATCCCCGTATTCGGCGGCGCAATCGCCCTTGCTGGCGGCACGGCAATCTCGCTCGAACGAGGTACTTGGGTTTGCGGCGTAATCTGCTGCGTTGGCGCTGGTTCGCGTGGAGGGTTGCTTGGAGTCAGTCGCGGAATATCGGGAACTAAATTCCTGGAACGGCTAGGAACTTCTCGCGTTCGTTCGGGCCGGGCCGGGCGCGCTTCCGGCGCTGGAGTGTCCACACGCTTTGCGCCCGACGGTTCTCGAATGTCCGGTGATGCCGGTCGGGCAGGCAACTCTCCTTGAGTAGTTTTCTGCGATGGCACGACTAACGACTGCTCTGTCGAACGGCCGTTCCACAATCTCCGTTCTTCCGGCAACACCGTTCGTCCTTGCGTCGGCGACGGCGCGACGGGATTCACCCGCGGTTGTGTCGGCAATTGACCGGTTTCACTCAATCGCGGGGAGGAAAGTCGTCGGGGAACCGACGGTGTAATGGGAGTCTGCGTGTTCGGCACTTGTTGCGCTGAGAAGGACTGTCCTGGCGCAGTCGTGGTGGACGTCGTTGGCGTGGTGGTTGTAGGCAATGTCGTGCGTGTCACGGCGACCGTCCTGCCGGCACGTGTTCGTTCCGTGGGTTGGTTGAGCGTCGCCCTGGTGCGCGGGCGATCAACCACAGGAACGGTGGCGAAAGGTTCACGCGTTGCTCTTCGCACGCGGTCGACCGAAACGCCGTTGTTCACGACGATATTATTGCGAGTGGTTGAAAAGTTGTTCACCACCGTCGAATGACGGAAGAAGTTGTTCACGCGGTCATGAGGCAGCCGGTGGTGCCGAAAATCATGTCGTTGAAAGAATGGGAAGCCGACGAACGTAAAACAGTCCGAGCTGAGCCCGAAATCGAAGTTCAACCCGACAAAGCCGTTGTTGAAGGAGAATCCGGAGCCGACGAATTGCGTGTGCGGCGGCAGTGGAGCCCAGCCGCAATAATCGCCGTACGTTCTCCACGTCACCCAGGACGGTCCCCAGTGCCGGTCGGGAAACCAAACCCACCGCCAACTCGGCGAACGCCACCAGCGCCCGTAATGAAACGGCGCCCAGCCCCAGGAATAATCAGAGGACCAATACCAGCCGCAATCGCTCCAGAGCCAGCGGCCCGCGTCGGAATAAGGTTGCCACCCGGGATCGGTGACGACGGCATTGGGTTGCCACGCCCAGCCCTGCCCACTGATGTAGATCCACGAACCATAGGGAGAAAGGGCATCGTAAAAAGGTTGAACGTCCTCGGAAATGTTTTCGGGAGGCACGAAAGGTGCCGTCTGCGCCACGACAGCGGTATTGGTGTCGGGTGCAACGGCCACGGGCTCGGTAAAGCGATTCGTCACGCCCGCGGAGACCTGCACGTCGTGATTGAGCATCGCGTTGATCAAATTGGTATCGATTCCGACATCGCGCAGGTAGATCACGTCGGCGGCATTGAGTTGAAAAGGTTGCGTGGAGTTCTGAATGTAACTCGCAATGACGTTCGTGTCGGTGTTGGCATCCGCCAATTTGACCACTTCGCGCGCGGGGGCGGAGAGGTGCGCGTCCGGACTGGCCTCGGTTTCGTCGGGTGCGACCGGTTCATCGGGCAAAGCCCAAACAGCGGGCGCGCTGGCGGCCAGGATAATGGAAAGAAGGAGCAGGGATACAGACTTCATGGAAACGGACCTCCTCATCTTTGGACGCAATTGCAGGCGTCCATGATCAAATTAATATACCGCACGGTATGAAACTGACCAGTCGGGCTGGATTGTGAAAAGGTCGACCACGATACGAATGCGGTGAGAATGATCATTCATCGTCGTGAACGGCAAACGCGAAAACCTGACTACTATCAATGCATGCGAATGACGTCGTTCGGCAAATTACAGGGCACAGGCGGTTTGGCGCACTGGCACCAAAAGCGAACGGTCAGGCTCAGCAGATCGTAAATCTCCTCCAGTGATGGTGGCTTCACGAGATAACAGTTGGCCCCCAATTTATAGGCGCGAGTGATATCTTGCGGCAGGTCGGAGGAGCTCCAGATGATTGTAGGCACGACGGAGAACGAAGGGTTGTCCCGCAACCATTGCAACACCTCGAACCCGGAAACGCGGGGCATCTTTAGATCGAGAAAAATGGCGCGGGGAAAGGGATGCTTCAGCCGATCGGTGTAGTCGCTCGTTCCCGCCAAGTAATGGATGACCTCTTCTCCGTTGGGAACGAGGCGCACGTTAAAGCCGTCAGGGATTCTTTTAAACGCGCGCTCCACCAATAAGCGATCATTCTCGTCGTCTTCAGCAATAAGAATGAATTCGTTCATAGCGGATGAAGGCAACCTACTACAGGCAGGGCAGTTGTGGAATGAGCCCAGAGACTTTTTATTTTGTACGCCAAAAGATGATAGGCAGAGCACAGAAAACGCATGCCAGCACAAGAGGGAAAAAAGTGTGATCGGTAGATGAAACAATGAAAGTCTGCCGAGAGATTCCGGCGAAGGAAACCCCATCGCGAGCCGAATTGGCGGGCATTTTGTGGAAGTGTTCAGTTCCTCCCTGAACGAAAAATCAGTAGCCGATAGAGTGAAAAAAATTTGAGTACACCTTGCGCGTTATTTAGACTGCCTGCGTTGTTCGTCGATTAAGGAGCTCGACGGAAACGACAACAACCCGCGTCTGCGTCGTCAGGACAAGACACGGGACTACGACCGCAAAACTGAAAATCATTCATAGAACTGCCAGCCAATGTTTCGATCAGATGTCCTTCTCTACGTGGAAGACGATTCGGGCTTCGTCGATCTGTTTAACATCGCCCTCAAGCGGGGCAATTTCCCACATCAAGTCATTCACCTCAGCGACGGTGAGCAAGCGATCACGTATCTTCTTGGAATCGGCAAGTACGGGGATCGCGAAAAGTACCCATTGCCGTGTGTCGTCCTGCTCGACCTGAGAATGCCCCGGCTCGACGGCTTCGCGGTCCTCGACTGGATTCGGAACAGTTCACAGTTTCCGTATCTGCCCGTCGTGATGCTCACGGTTTCAGAAGAGGTGCACGATATTTCCCACGCCTATAGTGCGGGCGCCAACTCGTTTTTGGTGAAACCGCCCCATGTCGACGACCTCAAGGAACTGCTCGTCAGCCTGGAGCGCTATTGGTTTCGACAGAACGTCCCGGAACAGTACCGGGAGCTCGGGAAACACGCCGCCAGCATCGCCCGAATATAGGGTGGGAAGCAGGATGAATAGAGTGTAATCAAAGATCAGGGTTCGCCTGAACTGAAAATCAGTGCCGTCGCCGTGGAAATCAGTTGAGGCAATTTCTAACATTCTTAAGCTTCTCGCCGCGATGCCCCACTTTACGACGAAAGAAAAAATGCAGAGCATGAACGCCGCGCAACGGCCGTGCTTAAAAGCACAAAAGGAGTGCTGGCGTTGATGAGTATTCAACGAGAGAAGAATATGTTCCAGTCCGATGTCCTTTTGTATGCGGAAGACGACGCGGCGTTCGTCGAGATCTTTCAGTGTACCTTGAAACAGGGCGGTTTCGATCGCCGCGTGATCCATGTGTCAGATGGAGAACAAGCGGTCGCGTATCTCAGTGGGAAAGGGAAATATGCAGACCGGGAAACCTACCCTTTGCCATCCGTGCTGTTGCTGGATTTGAAAATGCCGCGCTTGAACGGCTTCGAAGTATTGCAATGGGTGCGGCAAGAATCCCCGTTTCCTTATCTGCCGGTCGTGGTCCTCACCGTGTCCGAAGAGCTGCGCGATATTTCGAAGGCGTACGCTCTCGGCGCGAACTCGTTTCTCATCAAGCCGCCTTCAGTCGGCGATTTGCGCGACATGCTATTGAGCCTGAGTAAGTATTGGTCGCATTACAACATCCCGGATGCGCAACGGCGGATCGCTTAACTAAAAGAGCCGACACTGATGCGCGAAGCGATTCCAGGCCGCACGACCATTTTGCTGGTAGAAGACGACGACGCAGACGCGCGCCTCGCGCGAAGGGCCTTCGATCACACCTTTCCCGACTACAACTTGAAATGGGTAAAGAGTGGTGAAGATGCGATGAGCTATCTTGAGGGCACGGGCAGCTATGCAAACCGCGCGAAATACCCGTTTCCCGATTTGATGATCCTCGACATGAATCTGCCGGGCGCGAGCGGGGAAGATGTGCTGAGCTGGATGAAGTTGAGAGGCAGATGGGGGAAACTGTGGATCACTGTGCTCACCGGAACGGTCCGGGTCGAGCGGCCGAAGGCAGTGCTGGAAAGTTGCGGACAAGTCGCGGTCTGCCGGGCCGACTTCATCAAGCCGATCACGCCCGAGATGGTCACGATGATGATCAAGATGTTCAAGCTGTGGCAAAAGATGACACCACGGATCGAGAAGAAACAATCACCGGCGAAAGCGATGGGAGGGGAAAAACAGGGAACGCGCCACTAAACAGGCTAACCGGGGCGAAGAGGTCCTGGCACGTAGAACGGCTACCGTTGACATAACGGTTTGCAGGAAAGAGCGAAGCCGGGGTTGGACAACGGATAAAAAAGTTGCGCCTCGGGAAAAAAACGAAATTCCTATTAGCCGAAGGCTTTGGAATCCCGAAATGGTCGATTTTTCCGTTCTAAAACCGACGGCATCCCGCCCAAAATCGGATTTTCAAGAATAGGAAGTTAACAATCTCGTCGGATATTGGATTTTCGAGACTAGGAAGTTAACAATCTCGTCGGATATTGGATTTTCGAGACTAGGAAGTTAACAATCTCGCCGGATATTGGATTTTCGAGAATAGGAAGTTAACGATCTCGCCGGATAT
>CBHTTJ010000250.1:0-7249 GCA_966095605.1 uncultured bacterium
TCGCGAATCATCACACCGGCTTTAGCCCACGGGTCGCTGTTTTGCACAGAGACCACCCGTGCGATGATCTCGCCATTGCCGGTGAGCGTGCGATTCACATATTGAAACGCATCTGCGGCGTTCCAGATATCATCTCCGCTCCCGTTCACGGTGAAAGTTCCATTGTTAAAGCTGCCCAGGCCCGTGAAGCCAACCGTGCCTATATCCGTTGAATTCCACGGTGCAGGCAATCCACCGGTATTGATCCAGTCGGCCAACATGTTCACCGCATTGGTGTCGATTACATTCTTGGCGAGGGGCGGCATTTTTCGTCCTGCCTGTACGCTGTTGATTCGCTGATACATCACCGAATGCGCGAGATCCTTTGGGGTCATTGCCCGTCCGCCGGAAATCCCAAGAGTATTCATGACGAGACCATTGATAATCCCCTGGTTCGCCAGCGGTGTATCAAACCGAGCATCCCAAAAAGCGACGACTCCACCCGGGCGATGACACTGCGAGCAGTTCGCATCGAAATAAGAACGTGCACGCAGTTCCAACGAAGCTGCGACGTTCGTAACCGTCACAATCTTGTCGTAATTCGAGATGGCGGCTTCGGAAACCGACGGCGTAAACAACCCAATGTGATTCCACGCCCGAATCTGGTTGTCCGTCGCGGCGGGGTAAGAAAAATTCCCGTTGATCTGTCGTGTTTTCACGCCCAGGACATAACCGGCCGCGGGCGTGTGACATTGCACACAATCGGAAGGGCCTGGATAAAACCATGTCTGCGTGCGATATCCCGACGCCGTTTGGATCAAAATACTTTCGTTGATCGCATTGGTAATAAGGTCGGCGTCAGTATTATTCGTGCGCCATTTGTAGCTGAAAAAGTAAGCAGCACCATTGGTGTCCCGGACGACGAAACGAGTTTCCAATCGCTTTACCTGCGCCGGATTCAGGTCATTGGTTCCCAGTTCAAAATGTTTAACGAACACCGATCCCGCAGGAAAACTCCATTCGCTGGTTGGGCCGAAGTTAATGAACTTATTGGTCGGCACCGCCAGCCAACGTTGCTTGCTCACGCCATCCGACCAGAACGGAACATTGACGGAGTAGGGGATGAAGGCATTCGTTGCGCCGAGGGAAAGAAGATTCGTGAAGGCCCCGGTCAAAGAGAGCAGGGGAGGAATGGGTTTGCTCGCGGTGCCATTCGGGTGAGCGAATTTGTAAATCTTTCCGCCCTGACTCCCCATCTGGCACATCAGGAGTTCATTGTTCTGATCCAACCCAAATGAAGAAAGACTCGTGTAGTCTGAGCCAGTGTTCGGTCCCGCTCCGGAAGGAAACGTACACATGAACACGCTTTTGATAGGGTTCGCCGTCTCATCGAGGTAATAAATTTTTTTCTGGGGATTATCGCAAAAAATATAACGCCCGCCGAGTTCCGCTGCGAATTGACTGCCACGATAAACATAACCCCCAATAATTGCGGCGATGGTCCCATTGTGATCGTAATCAAAGATGGGCCTTCGATTGATCCCGATATAAGGCGGAGACATATCTCCGTTGAGTCCTTCGATGCGGTTCCATTGAAAATTCAATGGAGCCGGATCGTTCGGGGAAATCACATCAATTTCCTCGCGACTCGATTCCCCAACGTCGCCGATGAAGATACGACCTGTCGGAGGATCATAAGTCATGCGAAATGGACTGCGCAGACCAATGGCGAAGAATTCTTCCAACGCATTGGTCGAAGCCGAAAAGGGATTGCTGTTGGGAATGAAATAATTTGCCGTCACGCCGTTGAGCGGTTGTTTGACGATCGCATGGCTCACGGAACCGCCGATTTGATCGACATCAATTCGCAGAACACCGCTGAGCAGATCACGATTGTTTTTCTGAGCGTTGGTTGTGGGTTGATTGTCATCGCCGACCGTGATGTAAAGGAATCCATTGGTTGGGTGGAAAAACATGCCACTGCCTTTGTGCCATGTTTTCGTCACGTTCTGATCCATCAACACCAGTTCAGAACCGGGAATGGCCACACCATTTGCATCGAGCGTAAAGCGAGCGAGTCGATTGCGATTGGGAATGACGGTGGGAGGACGCGCATTTTGACTTCCCTGCACCGTCCCCGGCGTCACCCACGTGTACCAAAGATAAACATAATGATTTGTTACAAACCCGGGATGAAACGCCAATCCCAGGAGACCGGAATCGTCCCACCCCTGGCATTGGTTGGTAATATTAAGGACCAGCGTTTTGCTGGAAGCACTCGGATCATTTTGAAATGTCCAGATGCGGCCTTCACGTTCCCAAACGCAAAGTCGATTCGTTCCCGGCACGACACAGATGCCTACAGCATTGGTAAATGTGAGATTTGTGAACGCAACGACAACCGTCCAGTTGGTGGAGAGGGAAGGAGCCGCTTCGGGCAATTGGTTGTTGAGAAACGGGGCGACGGATGGGCGACTATTCAAACCATATGGCTGGGCCAATAGGATTTGGCTCCATAGCGACCCCAGGACCAGAACGCAGTACAGCAGGATTCCCCTTTTCACGAATAGCCAAAAGATGAGGAATGGAAGGCTCTTTCACAATCGGGTGCCATGCCACTTTTGTGGTCAGGCAGATGCAACCTCGCGGGCGGATATTAACTTGGCAACAGCTGGGAAAAACTTTGAGAAACCAGTCGTTCGAAAGCTTTCAGCCACTTTTTTTCCATAGACGCTTCAGTTTATTCCACCACACAGGACCGGGACTGCGTGGAGCGCTGAGGCTGTCACTAAATCCTGCGAGCCACTTTAATTGTTCCACGCGAGGAAGCTTGCGAACGTGAAATTCAAATCCCGTCGGGGCAGCGCCACTTTGACGAGCCATTTGCAAAGCAACGGCCAGATTCTTTTCGAGGCATTCGTCCTGGGCGTGAACGGTCCAGTGACATTCCCTGGTTTGTTTCGCCGCATCTTCAATCAAATCCAGCGTCGTCAGCCATTCCTGAAATCCTTCGGCGGCTTCTGTTTCAGGCACGTCGGGGAAAGCTTTTTGAATTACTTGAATGGCAGCCGGACGATTGGCGTTGAGTTTCTCTCGGACGATCTTCGCGTAACGAAGGACTTCCCGGGAGTTCAGCGAACGGGTGCGTCCCCAGCAATATCTTAAATCCCAGAGCCAATCCTGAATGGCTTCGGGAAGTTCGGACCAAAAAGGAACCAGATCAAATCCTTTGGCGAACGAAGGCAGTTCCTTTCCCTCAAAGATAATCGAACCTTTGCCCGAGAAATCGCAACGTCTCGCCATTAAGCCTTAACCGGTTCGGCGTTCTTTGGCACATCCTTAAGAATTTGTGCAATGATGTGATCGGTGGTGATGCCTTCTGCCTCCGCCTCGAAATTCAGGATTAAACGATGACGCAACGTCGCCGCGGCAACAGCTTGAATGTCATCGAAGCTCACATTGAAACGACCGTGCGTCAGGGCGCGGACTTTTGCTGCGAGGATTAACGTCTGGGCTCCACGAGGGCTGCTGCCGAAACGGAGATATTGGTTCGCAATGGGCGCCGCAGTTTCCGTTTTTGGGTGCGTCGCAAGGATCAGGCGCACAGCGTAATCTTTGACGTGCGAAGCGACGGGGACCTGTCGCACCAGGGATTGCAATTCAACGATCTGCTCTTTTGTCAGCACTCGATTGACCTGGACCTTCTTTCCTTCCGTTGTGCGGTTGATCACCTCGTTCAGGTCGGCGGAAGTCGGATAGTTCACGAGCAGCTTAAAAAAGAAACGATCCAATTGCGCTTCGGGGAGCGGGTAGGTCCCTTCCTGGTCGATCGGATTCTGTGTCGCCAGAACAAAGAAAGGCTCAGCCAATTTGCGGATCTCTCCGCCGGCGGTGACCTGTTTTTCCTGCATCGCTTCGAGCATCGCCGATTGCGTCTTCGGTGTAGCGCGATTGATTTCGTCGGCAAGGACCATGTGGGCGAAGATCGGACCGCGCTGAAATTGAAAACTCCGTTTCCCATCCGGGGACTCCATGACGAGATTGGTCCCGAGAATATCCGCCGGCATCAAATCGGGAGTAAATTGAATACGGCTAAAACTCATGTCGAGGACTTCGCCCAACGTGCGGACAAGCAAAGTTTTACCCAGACCCGGAACGCCTTCCAGGAGAACGTGGCCCCCGCCAAAGATGGCAATCAGCGTTCCTTCGACGATGTCGTCATTGCCGACGATAACTTTACCGATTTCGGTGCGAAGAGATTCCCAGTTCTGGCGAAACGATTGAATTTGTTCTTCAGTGCTCATGTTGTTTTGCCGCGGTTTGAAATGCGTCCACTCCTTTGACCGGTGCACGGGCGCATCGTTACGTTTGTGCTTACAATGCCAAAGCTAATGACAAAGGCGAGCCCGAATCGGACTGCAAAAGGAGTAACATCTTCCAAATTTTTCCCGATTGCTAACCTATAGTAATGGGCTTTAGATGCTTCTTATGAGCCTTCGAATTCTCGGCCTTATATTGTTCGCCGCTTTGACTCAATCTGCCATGGCCATTGATCTGTTGGATCAATTGGGAATTACTAAGGCGACAACCAACCAAACTTCCTCGTTATCCGTTCCATTGTCGCAGGACCAAATGGTCCAGGGACTAAAAGAAGCTTTGGGAAAAGGAGTTCAGCAGGCGATTACAAAACTCGGCCAGACCAATGGGTTCCTTACCAATGCGAGCGTTCGTATCCCCATGCCGCAACAACTTCAATCGGTCGACAAGGCGCTCCGTTCGATGAAGCAGGATAAACTTGCTGATGATTTGATCGTCACGATGAACCGTGCGGCTGAACAAGCGGTTCCCGAAGCCGTTGGTGTGTTCACGGAATCGTTGAAGCAGATGTCGATCGATGATGCAAAAGGATTGCTTACGGGATCGACCAATGCCGCCACGCAATTCTTCCGACGCACAACCGAGACGAATCTGTACGGGAAATTTCTTCCGATTGTAAAAAGTGCCACGAAAACAAATCGCGTGATGGAGGCGTATAAGAATCTCGTGAGCAAAGCGCAGGAAGGGAATCTTGGAAGCTTCAGTTCGCTTACGAATTCCGGCGGCGCCTTCGGGGGCTTGTTGAAGAAAAGCACGGAGTATCTGGGGAACAATGCTGTCGACGTGGATTCCTATGTCACCCACAAAGCCCTGGACGGCCTCTTCAAAATGATGGCCGAAGAGGAAAAGAAGATTCGTGAGAACCCGGCGGCACGCAGTAGCGAGCTTTTGCAAAAAGTATTTGGCGCCATCAAGAGGTAGAGGTTTCGAATAAAGTCGGGTAGTCTCGCTTCGAATCCAGTATGTCGAAGAAAACCCGCCGGCAATTTTTACAACAGACCGGTTTTGGCCTTGCCACGGTCGGTTTGCTGTCGACGAAAAGTTGGGCTGAGAATTTAGGGATTACACGGGGTGCTCCAGCTCACAAAAGCACGGTCGTTCCTGGGGTTCATGGCTACGCGGCGCAAAGTGTTCAGGCGGGGGACAAGATTCAATTCCGTATCAGCAGTACGGTCCCATATTGCCTGTCAATTTATCGTCTTGGACAAAATCCGGAGGAGACGACCCAGGATGAGTTGCTGCATCAATTTAAGGTTTCAAATGCGACTCCTCAGGTTATCCGGCCGGGTTCTTTCGTTCACGTTCGAAAGAATATTCTGCGTCCGGACAATGGCTTAACGCTGGAATGTTGGGTTCGACCATTCTCCTTGAAGAATCGAAGTGGGCTGATGACGCAATGCAACGAGCGGAATCAATTTGATTTCGCACTGCAAATTGAGCCGAAAGGGAAAATTTCTTTCACCACCGTTGAAGGCAATGTCGTCGTCTCGGGTTCGCCGGTGAAGATAAATCGTTGGCACCATGTTGTTGCGACGTGGGATGGGAAAGTGAAAAAGCTTTGGATTAATGGTGAGTTGGCAGGCACCGGGAACGCCCTTGGTGGAGATTATTTCGAAAAAGGACATTTGCGTCTCGGCGCGTCCGCAGTGAACGGAGTGACGGCAGAGTTTCTGGACGGAGACCTTGCTATGCCGGTGATTTACGGTTGTGTGTTGTCAGAAGAGCAAATTATTACGCGGTATAAGCAACGCGGGTTGGTGCCGTCCAACGGCAAGGATGTTTTAGGCTGCTGGCCATTGTCTGAGGAAAAGCGCGATCGAATTTCCGACGTCTCCCGTTACGCAAGACATGGACAGGTCATAAATCATGGCACGTGGATGGTCGGCGGTCCGAGCTTCGAACGGGAGGTGGCGCGATTTTCTGAATATCATCCGGAGAAAGATCCTGAACGCGGCCATGCTTTACGCCTGGCCTCTGACGATCTCTACGATTGCGGTTGGGATGTGACACATGAATACAATGTGCCGGAAACGGCGCGCTCAGGAATTTACGTTGGACGTATTGAATATGTGTGGGAGGGCACGGCGCGGTTGTATCACATTACATTCTTCGTCCGAAGATCGGCTCGCCGGAAAAAAGCGCCGATTCTTGTCCTCACGTCGACGAATACCTGGCGCGCCTACAACGCCACTCCCTTCGGCGCTCCGCCAACGACGTTGAAGAGAAACTTCTCCACGCAAGGATCCACCAACTCTCCCGGTGATCCGCCGGCATATTGTTTTTATCGTCGTCATGCAGCAGGGCAGGGGACATACCAGCTCGGCTTGAACATGCCGTTTATCGGCGCCGATCCTTATTTGCTTTACGGAAAAGAATACAGCCACCTCTTGCGCGCGGAGAGGTTTGCTCACATCTGGTTGGAAAAAGCGGGGTATGAATTCGATGTCATTACCGATCTTGACTTGCATCGGAACCCGAAAATCCTCCGCGACTACAAAGTCCTTTTGATCAATGGTCATAGCGAATACTGGTCGTTACCCGCTTACTTTGGTTTGGAATCCTATCTGAAGCGTGGCGGTAATGTGGTGGTCCTCTCGGGTAATTCGCTTTTTTGGCGGGTAAGTTTTAACGACGACTTGTCGTTGATCGAATGTCGCAAGGTCGACGCGCCGGGCGAACAAATGAAGCCGCATGAACGCGGTGAGTCGTGGCATTCCCAGGATGGGATGCGAGGCGGCCTGTTGCGCGGATGCGGCTATCCCGGCTGGAAGCTTATCGGTTTGGAAACGCTTGGTTGGTACGGCGAACCGCTTTTTTCTCCTTACGCCGTCGAGAATGAAAACCATTTCCTCTTTCAGCATCCCGAACCGCTTGGATTAACAAACGGTGCGCG
>CBHTTJ010000251.1:0-7120 GCA_966095605.1 uncultured bacterium
TCCTTCAAATACAATCCGGCGACGCCGCGGGCGAGATTGATTCCCAAATTCGGCTCGCTGTTGTTGGCGAAAAGGACAATCGACACCCCCTCGTCAGGAAAACGCAGGTGCGCGGAAGTGAATCCACCCGTTGATCCCACTTGAGCGTGTTCGGTATGGCCTTTCAGTTTCCCGACACGGAAAATAAATGCCGAATGAGCCCCGGATTCCATCGTCCACAGGAGTCGGCGATTTTCTTCATTCAAAATGGTGTTATCATTGAGCGCATTGTCCCACGCGCCAAAATCGATCACTGACGAGGCGATGTCTGCCGACGCAAACATATCCGTCAGGTCATAATCGCGATTGGCAAATCCGCCACTCTTCGCTTTGAGATACCCGCTGGCCCGATTCGGAATAATCCGAAGGGGATCGCGGGTATAGGTGGAATTCATATTCAATGGTTTGAAAATCTTCTGTTCCATGAACGACCAGTAACTTTGGCCGCTGACATTCGCGATGATGTGTCCGAGCAACGTGGCTTCCGTGGGGGAATAGCCGTATTTGGAACCGGGATCGAATTCCAAAGGATACCCGCCAATCATTCGAATGAAGTCCTGTTGCGTGAGATGGTAGCGCAACTCAAATCCATCCACGTAACTGTAGCTTTTGATTCCGGAACTATGATTCAGCAGATGCCGAATCGTAATTTCCTTCCACGCTTCTGGAGTTCCCGGCAGATGGCGGCTGATCAGATCATCGAGCGACAATTTTCCCGATTCCTTCAGCAGAAGGATTCCGGCCGTGGTGAACTGCGACGACAACGCCCCCAATTCGAACACGGATTCCCTTGTTGTTGGGACATCCAATTCCAGATTTGCGACGCCGTAAGCGCCGGTTCTGGCTTCTTTGCCGTTCTTGAAAATGGCAAAAACAACCCCCGGTACGGGTGTATCCCGTATCTGGCGATTGATGTAGTCGTCGATGGGGTCCGCGGAAAGGAGGTTTGTCAGTACGACAAGAGCCGCGAGGATAAGATAGCGGGTCATGGAGGTGTTTTTAGCATTTTAGAGCCAGTCAGGCCACTATTTTTACCTCTTTACCGGCAAAAACACGGGGGTAGCAAAGCAACCATGGAACTTTTGGCCTCATTTGCAGCCTGAAAATGAGGATTTTTGAAATTTTGACGCCTCTGCCGCCCTATAATTATCAAATACGGAAATCTTGGGCTCATTTGCACGCTGTAATTAGCGTCCTTGGAAGTTTTGACGCCTCATGTCGTCGCGTAATTGTCGGCCACGGAAGTTTTGGCGTTGTTTACGCTCTGCAATCGCCGATTTTGGAAGTTTTATCGCCGCCTTACGACCGACATGCGACGATTTTGGAAGTTTTGTCGCCACTTGCAGCGTGCAATCGACGTTCACGGAAGTTTTATCGCCATTTGCACTCTGCAATCGACGATTTTGGAAGTTTTATCGCCATCTTACGACCGACATCCGGTGATTTTGGAAGTTTTGTCGCCATTTGCACGCTGCAATTGACGTTAAAACTTCCGTGGTCGCCATTTGCAGAGCGACATCCACCCTTCACGGATCAAAAATCGCCGATTGCACGACGACAGAGGGTGACTTTTTCCAGGGATTGAGCTTTTCCTCAGACCGTAGGGTCGAAGAGGGCACGCCGCGTCCGCTCTTCGAAAAGTAAGGCGAAAATCCTGAAGACGGTGCGAATGGTTCCTTTTCCCGTAAAAATTCCTCAGAAAACCCCCCGATAGATAAGGATTGACACCTGAACGACAGTTTTGTAAATACAAAGTCGTTACATTGAATGGTCTTTAGCTTTACAAAGTATGGATTTTGACTGGACCAATCCGCCGTTCAACCTGGATAGCTCGATCAAGCTATCTGATATCGAAGAATCTTTCGAGGATCCGTTTGCTGTCCGCCTGCTTCCCGACTCTCCGCGTTTTTCCGTCCAGACCCGCTTTTTCAATTTGGGTGTCTCGGCGAATGGGGTGGGGATCTTTACGGTTTATCGGACCAACGGCAAGCAGGTTCGCGTCATTTTCGCCCGGACTTTTCAACCCGAAGAACAATATTTTTATCAACGGAAAATGAATGTCTCTTTAGCGCAGTAGATCACATGAATGCCATTTCAAATTGGGAAGATGTTCCGCTCTTCGATCGCGAAGAAGCGGAAGCCGCGTTTTGGGCTGATAACCGGATCGACATCCGGTTGATGGAGTCGGCCTGTGCGCCGAACAGCGAATTGTCCGATTCGGTGACGATTACCCTCCGCATGGACCCGAGGATGCTCGCCCGGATCAAGCGGATGGCTCGTTCCCGCTACCTGAACTATCAAAGCATGCTTAAACAGTGGATGAGCGAGCGGATGGAACAGGAATTGCATCGCAACAACAACGTCGGTCTCCGTGTTCACGGCCAATAACATGAAATTCACGAGCCAAAACGGTCTTCGTTCCCGCGCCTTCACCCTGGTGGAGTTGCTGGTGGTTATTGCCATCATGGGGATTGTGGCGGCGATGGTGATTGGCCTGGCGACAGCCGCCAATGCCGGGGAACGGAAGAAGAAAGTGCTCGCGCAACGTGATCAGCTCATTACGGCGATTGAAGCCTATAAGAAGGAACATGGTTCCTACCCGCCGGATAATACCAATGACTGCCGTTTACCTCCCCTCTACTACGAATTGAAGGGGGCGACTGTAGAAATTCAGAACCCTCCGACGCCGACCACCACCAAATATCTTGGTGATTTCCCGGCGATTAGTGCCGCGGATTATGAATTGATCTTCAATCGTCGAGGTGTCGCCAATTCCAAGCCCAAGGGCGCTGAAGCGGATGGAGATGCCAAGGCGATCGATCATTTTATCGGCGTGAAGCCCCAGCAATCGACGAACATCACGATTCGCCCCGGGGTGGAAACGTACTTTTTCACGGTGGGAATTGAAAGAGCCCCGGGCACCGATTTCAGGACCAACACCTGGCGTTATGTCTCAACCAATCCAACCAACAATGGCGCCGGTCGTTTCGATTTGTGGGCTGAAGTTGTGATCAAGGGCAGAACTGAAATCATCGGTAACTGGAGCAACTAACATGAAAACCAAAACCAAACGCAAAGAACAGTCGCTGGAGATCAAATGGGCTGAACAAAACTGGAGCCCGGAGATCCATTCGTCCGCTTTAACGTCCGATGCCACTTCTCGTTTAAAAACTATGAATCAAACTCGTTTGTCGGTGCGCGGTTTTACTCTGATCGAACTCCTGGTCGTGATTGGTATTATCGCGATCCTTGCCGGGATGCTGCTTCCGGTCTTGGGCAAGGTGAAACAAAAGGCGATGATCCAGAATGCGCGGACGGAAATGAAAAACATTGAGGCCGCCATCAGCCACTATTACGAGCGGTATAGCCGTTATCCGACTCCAGACACGGCGAATCTGCCGACCGATTTTACCTTTGGTGTGACAAACGGCAGTTATATCGGCAGCACTGGTCCGGCCCAGGGCGACAACGGTCCGATCATGGCCATTCTGCTCGACGATCCCCGCCCTGACATGGTGAACAAAGATCACGCCAAGAACCCGCAAAAGGAACAGTTCCTCAGCGTGGCCAAGCGCGCGGCGACCACGAACAATGCCGGTTTAGGACCTGATTTGGTTTATCGCGATCCGTGGGGTAAACCTTATCTGATCACGCTGGACTACAATTACGATGGCCGTTGCCAGGATATGGTCTACAGCAACTCAATTGTTTCGAAAAACGCTGCCGGCCGCCCGAACGAAGGCTTTCACGGTTTGTACGATTACAGTGGCACTGGCGCCCCGTTCCAACTGAACCACGGGATCATGATCTGGTCGCTGGGACCTGACAAAGACGCCGCGGTAAACGCCACCTCCGATCCTGAGATCAAGCCGAAGAACGTTAATACAGACAACGTTTTGAGCTGGAGCGACAAATGAACCTTTCCCTTTCAAAGTTGCCAGCAGGCGAACGCGTGAATGCTCGTAAGCGGGCATTCACTCTCATCGAGATGCTGACGGTGATTATTATCATCGGCATCATCGCCGCCACGGCTCTGCCAGCTTTGAAAGGTTTGACGCAGGGAAACGCCATGACGTCAGCGACTCGTCAGTTGCTCGACGATATTGCGCTGGCTCGACAGAAGGCGATCAACAATCGCAGCCGGGTCTTCATGGTGTTTATTCCACCGAGCTTTTGGAAGTTACCCGCGACGAACGGGACATCCTTCAGCGGGATGACGAATATCTACAGCATCTCGAACATGTATCGGTTGAGCCTCGGGCAGTTCAACACGTATGCGCTGTTTGCGGATCATGAATTGGGCGATCAGCCGGGCCAAACACATCCTCGTTATCTGACGCCGTGGAAGACGCTGCCGGAAGGGATCATTATTGAAACGAACATGTTCCGTTCTTCCTATGGCGGGTCTGCAATCCCTGAACCGGAAATTATTAATGAGCCGCCGTTTCTTCCAGCTCCGCGCGCGTTCCCGGTGTTTAGTTTTACCAATGCGCCGTTTCCATTTCCTGAAACGGAGTTGACCAACGCCACGCCGCCACGGTTGTTCTTCCTGCCGTTTATTGCATTCGATTCGCAAGGACGATTGCTCTCCAGTCCGGGGCGCGACCAATTTATCCCGCTCGTTAAAGCCAGCGTATTGCCAGCGCGTAATGCAAATCAGCAGCCGGACATTGGGTTGCCTCCGCCAACTGATGAGGCGGATGTGCTTGAGCCCGGGTACCGCGAACCTACCGGAATTCATACTTACAACCTGATTCATATTGATTGGCTCACCGGTCGGGCCAAGGTCGAGAAACCCCAGATGCCATGAAAATTTCTCGTTTAAAACAGAACGGTCACGCGTTCACGATCATTGAAATCGCGATTGCGTTGGGTGTCATCGGCTTCGCCCTAGTCGCGATTGTCGGTATTCTTCCAACGGGGTTGAACGTTGAAAAAGAGAATCGTGAAGAAACGCTGATCAACCAGGACGGACCGTACTTTTTGGAAGCGATCCGGAGCGGTGCGAAAGGTCTGGGTATCCTGACAAATTTCGTTGATTCCATCACCATTACCGAAAAGTCCACGCTTCCTGACATTATCACGGTTTATGATGACTCTGGGACCATCACGTCATCCGGTGGGACGAATTACAACGGGCACATGACCAACTCGGCCTGGATTATTGGTTTGATGAGCCGTCCGAAATATATTTTCGACACCAATAATTATCCCTACATCACCAACCGCATCGATGTGCGGACCCGCGCTTTAAGTGGTTCGGCGGTGGAACAGAAAAATATTTCGAAAGACATCACTTTTGCCTACTCCATTTATGCGGAGATTGTGCCGGTCAACTTTCACGCGTTTCAGGGGAACACCAATAACACGTTTGTTCTTACGAACGATTTTTTCAGCCAGAAACTTCAAACCGGTCTCTACGAAGTGCGTTTGAACTTTCGTTGGCCGTTGTATCCCAATGGTGAGATTGGCAATCGGCGCAAAATTTATCGGAGCTATGTCAGTGGGCGGTTGGTGCCGGATCCACCCCAACCGGATGGAACGATCTTGTATTTCTTTCAACCGGATAGTTTCGCCAAGCTGCAATGAAAATCGCTGTAAAGTATACAAAACGCTCGGCTGAAAGCGCGATGACGCTCCTGGAAATCATGGTGGCGAGCGCGCTGCTGCTGGTAATTACAGTTGGGCTCGCCGCGATGTTCAATGAAACGCAGCGGGCGTTTCGCACCGGGCTGAGGAATGCGGATGTTTATGAAGGGGCTCGTGCGACGATGGATTTAATTGCTCGCGACCTGGAGCAACTGAGTCGTGGCACGTATACAAATTTTCACGCGATCGATAACCCGTTGGCTTCGCCGATCGCGGTGTTACCGGATGGCAGCCTTGGGCAGTTGCATAATTTTTGTTTCCTGACCCAGATCAGCAACCGTTGGTTTGGCGTGGGGTATAAACTGGGCTCGCCCTCCATGGATAACGGGGTAGGGGTCGCTGATTTGTTCCGGTTTTCGACCAATTACGTCTCCCTGTTGGAAACGAGCAATCTGATCCGGGATTTTAATGCCGCTGGTCCAGCTGATCTTCGTCATGTTTGCAGTGCGGTGGTGCACCTGCGGGTGATGCCGTTCAGTACGAATGGCTATTCTCCGTATGATCTGTATGGCGGGACGAATATTGACAGTTTTCCGCAGCCTGGGACTTCGGTGGGGGTGAATACCAATTTCTTTGATTTCGGCGGAGTGATACCGGGTTACATCCATGTGGAAATGGCCCTCATGGAACCGCAAAACTATGATCAGGTCCGGGCGCTTCCGTTCCCGGCCCAGAAACAATACGTCGTTGATCACTCGCATCGAGTGCATGTGTTCCGACAACAAATTCCAATTCGCGCAGCTCAACGATGAAACGTCATTCACAACGCGGTGTCGCCCTGGTCATCACCTTGATCATGCTCTCGGTGATCACCTTGCTCGCCGTCGCCTTTCTCGCAATCAGCCGTCGTAATAAGGAATCGGTCGGTACTTCGCAAAGCCAATCGGATGCGAAAGCAATGACCGACGCGGCCTTCGCTCGTGCTCAGGCGGAAATTTTCTCCCACATGATGGCGAGTTTGTTTGTCACTCCCACATCAACGAACGTGGTGACAAATCTGATGGATTTTAACCTGATGGTGTCGACAAATTACATCAATCCGTCGGGTTTTGAGATCAATCTGCCGGAGGATCCGGCCAACGTGAATTATGATCGTTACGTGAGCGGAGTTTCACCTCTGACCCCGGATGATGCGATTCGGAACATAGGAAATCTCGCCCGCGATCCGCGTCCGCCGGTTTTTGTGAAGACTCGCAACGGTCTGGAGTTTCGCTACTACCTGGATCTGAATCGTAATGGCGCTCCGGACACGAACGGACTCGCTCCGGTGATTAATCCGCAAGGCGGCTTCTATGACACGAACGGAAATGAAATCCCGAACATCATCCCGGGTAATACGCTGAGTAACTATTTCGTCGGCGACCCGGAATGGATTGGGATTCTGGAACGTCCCGACCAACCGCACTCTGGAACCAATCGTTTCATCGGCCGT
>CBHTTJ010000252.1:0-6996 GCA_966095605.1 uncultured bacterium
CATAGCTCAATTGGATAGAGCATCTGACTACGGATCAGAAGGTTTTAGGTTCAACTCCTAATGGGTGCACCACTTTTTTCTAATTTCTTAGAATCTCCCTAAATCATCTGAAATAAGCCTTTTAACAAGGGTTTTAAACGCCTGGAGCTTCCTTTTTCAGCAATTTCCCTAAGTTGGCCAACCGCCTGCTATTACTAGCGATTGCAGAAGTGCGAACTGATCATTTTATCACTTTGTTCAGTCCATCGGAAGCAGAAAAACAAAAAAATTGGTGATCAAAATGGCTAAACAATTATCTCCAGCCAAAATCGTCATTGTCGATGATCATCCCGTCTTTCGACAAGGCGTCCGGGCTCTGTTGCAGGAATATCCCGAATTCACGGTTTGTGGGGAAGCCGACGAACCGCATAGTGCAATGAAGGTCATTGCAGAAACACAACCTCAACTGGTAACGCTGGATCTTTCGCTGAAGTCCGCCAACGGACTGAACGTTTTGAAAGATATCCGCGCGCAATTTCCCAAGATTAAAGTGCTGATGATTTCAATGCACGATGAAGTCGTCTACGCACCACGCGCTCTGAAAGCAGGTGCCTCGGGTTACCTGATGAAAGAAGTCGTGGTCGATGCATTCCTGGGCGCCATTCGCAAAGTCTTGAATGGAGAAATTTACGTCAGCGACCGCATGTCGAACCAATTGCTGAGTCAATTTGCGACCGGCGCGCCAAAAGTGATGTCGCCGATCGAACGATTGAGCGATCGCGAACTGGAAGTACTAACCCTTTTGGGAAGCGGACTGCGTACGCGCAATGTCGCGGAAAATCTTCATCTCAGCATCAAGACCGTGGAAGCGCATTGCAGCAATCTCAAAGAAAAGTTGCATCTCAGCAATGCGTCGGAGCTTTTGTACTACGCGATGAACTGGGTGCAAACCCTGCAAACCGGTGGAGAAGCAAAACCACCGGCGATTCCCATGGCCGCGAAGCTCGAGAAGGTGAGCTAGAACAGTTGCCGGGAATCGTCGGCAGTGGCGTTTTACATTTTCATGATTCGCGGATCACGCGAACCATTGCATTACTTTCACGAGGGCATATCCGAGCAGTCCGCTGATCGGGATAGTCAGGATCCACGCCCAGACCATCTTTTCCACGACACCCCATTTCACGGCGCTGAATCGTTTCGCCGCCCCGACACCCATGATGGAAGCCGATATATTGTGCGTGGTGGAAACCGGAATACCAAAGTGAGTTGCCGTGAAGATCACCGCGGCTGAGCTGGTTTCCGCGGCAAATCCGTTGATCGGATGCAGCTTCACCATCTTATGGCCGAGCGTCTTGATAATGCGCCATCCTCCGGCGGCTGTTCCCGCTGCCATCGTCAATGCACAAGTCACGATCACCCAGACCGGGATAAACTGCTTTTTGTGATCCAGCGCTTCCGGTTGATAACCAAACTGCAACCATGAAGGCAGATGCGTAATCACCCAGGCGATTGGCGTCTTGTAATCGGCAGGCGTTCCTTCGGGTGTGTGCAACCAGTCCAGACTTTGAGGCAATTGGTCGAACATCCCGGCTTTCGTCGCAGCGACCAATCCCAGAGTAATTATTCCCATGGTTTTCTGCGCATCGTTACTCCCGTGCATAAATCCCATGCCGCCTGCACTGATAATTTGCAGACGTTTAAACAAGGTATTCACCATGTTGGGCCGCGCGTTGCGAAGAACCACGTAGAGGATTGCCATCAGGATGAAACCGAGAATCAATCCTGCAACTGGCGACGAAATCATTGGCACAATGACTTTCCACAAAAGTCCTTTTCCTTTGTACCAATGTTCCGCATTCGGTTCCGACCACAGGATCACCGACCAATTGTTATTCGCAGAGGCTACTGCTGCTCCGCACAAGCCACCGATCAAGGCGTGACTTGAACTGGAGGGCAGCCCGACGTACCACGTAATGAGATTCCAGATAATCGCACCGAGAAGTGCGCAGATAATCACCTGGTTCGTAACGTTAAACACTTTCGTATCAAGGAGCCCGGAAGCAATCGTATTGGCGACCGCCGTTCCATACATGGCTCCGATGAGGTTCGTAATCACCGCGAGGAAGATTGCCTGGCGAGGGGAAAGAACCTTGGTTGAAACAACCGTGGCGATCGAATTCGCCGTATCGTGAAAGCCGTTGATGTACTCAAAAATCAACGCCACGATAATGACGGTTAGAATTAAAGCCATAGATCAGGAGTTTTTCAGGACGATGTGGTTGACTACGTTACCGGCGTCGCGGCACCGGTCCGTCACCTTTTCCAACAGGTCGTAAAGCTCTTTCAGGAACATGGCCTTCAACGGCTCGTGTTTCCCGGAATAAAGATCGCGGAGGAGATCCAACACCAGTTTGTCAGCTTCCCCTTCGATGGCCTGGAGTTGCTCGTTGTGGGAACGAATGATCTGCATGTTCACCCCGTTGTGCAGTTCCTTGATCATTTGCACCAGAGTGTCAGTCGCTTTCTCCATCATGCCCAACTGACGAGAGACATCCACCCCATCCATTAAATGAGGGGCGAGAAGAATATGTTCGGCAATTTTTTCAATAGTCTTGGGAATCTTGTAGAGAGCGAGTGAAAGCGCTTCGATGTCTTCGCGCTCGAGTGCCGTGACGAACGTGGTGGCCACCGCTTCGCTGATTTCGTTGGCGATGCGTTTTTCGTTGCGACGGGAAGCCACGAAATCTTCCAGGGTGCGTTCGCGATTCGGATTTTTGAGGAGTTTCAGCAAGGCCTGCACGCTGGCGCGGCCTTCGGTTGCGCTGGCTTCCAGCAAGCTGAAGAATTTGTCTTCTTTACCGAGTAGTTTTTGGAGTGAGAACATATTGCGTCTTTATTGTTTCGTTTCGCAGAACAATTAACGCAACCACGTTACGAGGAAAGGGCGGAATTGTTACAAGTTTGTGACAGATTCCAGGAAAGCCTTTTTTCCTGCAAAACCAATGTCAAACCGGCCTCAAAATGCGAGTCAGATGGTCATTTGCCTCGCGAATCCACACGTCCGTTGGCAAGGAATAGGGCCGAAAGACCTCAAGATATCCTTCCTGCTCATTGTAAAGCAGCGCGCGGTGCAGCCCCAGCGTTCCCGCCTTGGGATTATCAATGAGGCTCGCGGAATCGTTCGCACTCATCTGGAAGAGAATGCGCATCTCGAACTCACTGAACGCCTTCTTGCTCATGAACCGATTGATGTTGTTGTAGGTATCGCACGTAACAATGACGTGAATACCGAACGCCGGTCCCTCGGCAATTATTTTTGTGAACAACGCCGATGGTTTTTCTCCGCTTTCATCGGATGAAAAACTAAAATCATCTTCGTGACGCAACTTGCTGAACTTTTGCAGGTCATGAATAAAGAGGAAAATGGGTTTGGCATCGACATCTGATCCTTCTGCCCGAACTTTCAACTCTGCTGCCAATTCATTCATGATCGCCTCGGCGTCGGTATTCTTCGCCAAAGCAATCTTCTGTGGAACGGCCCGGACCGTTCGTTCCATCAATTCACGTTCTGCGGTTCCCGGTTGAGCAGCATCAAAAAGAATGAATCGCACGCTGTCAGCAGGGAATTGCGCAGCCAATGAAATGATCCCAATCGAAAGCATTGCGAGAACCGCTTCGTCTCGTTGCCCGACAACCAGTAAATTGTTGCCGCTTTGTTTTTCGAAGACCGCTTCGGTCGGGCCTTTGATGGAATTGGGAGCGCCCAGCCACATGCGCGCAGCGAGTGTCGGTTGCGTTGCGCCATTCGCGAGCAGGTTTCGCAACAGGACATTCTCCCGAACATCGGCAGGCGCATCGCCTTCGAAAACAATCGGGGCAGGAAAGGTTGTCGGTTTCTTTTCGCTTTGCTGACGAACCTTTGCCAAATAAGCGTCTCGGACATCGTCCGGCAGCCACACCGTCTGGAAAGGACTGTTTCCTTCTCTGGCACCCGCTGCGTCATTGTAAATTCCCTCACCAGGACGCGTGAGCAAACGTGGCGCCGGGTTATTTTCATCCATGATCAGGTAGGCGTCCGCTTCATTACATTGCAAGGCGATGCGAATCACCATTTGCCCCATCGTTGTCCGAGCCATGGAGTAAGCACCGCCGAGCGTTTGTGAACCCAAAATCACATGGATGCCAAATGCGCGGCCCTGACGGACAATACGATCGAGCAACACGGAGGCCCCTTGCGAGACGCGATCTTCCTCGGTGAAGAATTCCTGGAATTCGTCGATCATCAGCAGCGTCCGTGGCATCGCCTCGGCACCCGGCGTTTTCTTGTATCCCGCCAGATCCTGGACTCCGACCTGACGGAATAAATCCCCGCGCCGTTTCAATTCGTCGTCTACTTTCTGCAAAACGCTCAGGCCAAATTCACGATCACTTTCGATGGCCACGACGCGCGCGTGCGGCAGTCGATGCGTGGCGTAACACTTGAATTCGACACCCTTCTTGAAATCGACAAGATAAAACTCCACCTGCTCCGGACTGCACCAAAGCGCAAGGTTGGTAATGATGACGTGAAATAACGTCGACTTACCGGAACCGGTTTTACCCGCGAGCAACGCATGCTGACGCGTCCCCTTTCCGATCGAAAGGTATTGAAATTTCGTGGCCCCGGTTCGGCCAATTGGGACGCGCAGTTCTGAAGTCGTCTCCGAATTCCACAATTCAATGTCCGGCGGAGCCACATGCGAGAAGGGAACTTCCACACGATTGGAGTCGCGATTACTCGCCCCGACTTTATGGATAAATTCGCTCGCAGCTTCTGCCGCGGGTGGCACTTCGAGAAGCACATTTGCTCCCGAGAACATCCTGTTCGTAAACGTGATCTGTCCGGCCTTACTGGTGAGACAAACGCTGCTCTTTTTCAACTCATCCACGTTGAAATCGGGAGGCAAGGCCTGCGTGCGATCCCAATGAATCAGCGTATAAACGCCACAACGCGCGCCGCTCGCTGCAATACTCAGCAGACGCCGGGCCGCAGTGTCGCTGAAGCTGGATGGAAATCCCGCAACGACGAGGAAATGATATTTCTCCGCAATATTTCCCGCCTGTTCGTTGTATTCCGCAATCGTCGCGTATTCATTGCGCAAATACATCTGGATGACTTTTTCCATGTGCTCATTCAAGTCGCCCAGCTTCTGTTCGATTTGATTGGCCTGCGTCCAGATGCGGTTACTGATCAGATGCTCCGCGTAATCCGCAAGATGCATCACCCCTGCAAAGTTTTGGCCCAGCCCAACCGGATCAATGATCGTGAAATGCACACGACCCGGCGGCGCCACCGCGAGCAACCGCAAGACAACATTATTGAGCGCATCCACCACTTGTTCCCGCGCTACGTCGAATGTTTCCATCAGGAGCGAACCTTCATTCGGATAGGTCAGCAGCAATGGAAGAGAAACTTTATCGCGTCCCTGCAAGGACAGCGACGGGTCTTTCGGCGCGCCGCCAGCCAATTTGGAAATGTCGACGGAAATATCGCCGAACTTCGCGGCCTGTTCAAAACGTGCCGGCGGACTCCACGATTTCGACAAAAGATCCGGCCAGGCCGGAAACGCTTCCGCCGCCTGTTTATTCGCCGCATCAATGGCCGAAAAGAGTTCAGTCGTCTTCGTTTTCCACTCTGTGCGCAGGGTGTCCCATTCCGTTTCGTAAAGGGCGCGGAATTTCGTCTCGCGATCTTCGCAGGATTTGATCAGGTCGTCCTTTGCTTTGGTGGCAGCATCGTTCAATTCCTGAAGGTGATTCACGCGCGCCTGATCAATCCGTGCGACCATGCTCTTATGCGCCTGGTCGCATTTTCCCGCGACGCGGACTTCTTTTTGATCGATCATCCCCGGGGACGCTTCGCGTTGCGCATTGGCTTCCTCAAGGATTTGTTTCCAATGGTCGTTGACCGCCTGTGTGCCCGCCTGAAATTCCGCTTCAATTCGTTCCAATCGAATTTCCCGACGCGTCTCCGCCATCTGCCACGAGGTGTCGTGAAGCAGGCGCGCGCGGGTGATCGATTTGGCGATGCTGGTGGCAAGCGGCTCAGCGCTCTTCTTCGCCATCAGGTGCAATACAAAACCAATGGCAAAACAAATCCCGGCGGAAATTCCCGCGTGAACATACGTAAAGCTCGTCGTTCCTGACTTCGCGAGGACAGGTGGCAACGCGAATTGAGCGAGCACGAGAATCGCCAGGAAAATTCGAAAACGGAATAACAGCGGCAACGGAGCCCGGCCGAATTGTTTTAATTCCGGCTCGGCCTTTTTCATCAAATCCGCCATTTCATCGGCGAATTTATTTTCGTCCCCGGCCTGGTCCAAAGGCGCATCGGTCGATTTTTTCAGCATCTGGCGAAACGTTCCGAACCCTGCAAACGCTTTCTTTGCCTTGCCTTCCAGAAGAACCAGCCCGCGATTTAATTCCGCCAGGCGGGCAGTAAATTGTTGAAACGTTTTCTCCGTCTCGTCGGTTTCCGCTTTCTTCCGTTTCTCCAACCGCATCGTCTCGACCTGCAACTTGTATTTCCGACGACCTTCCAGATCTTCGATGCGTTCGAGGGTTTGCCGTTTGCTGGTGCGATTGGCTTTGCGAATCCGCGTCTTTCGAGCGTGATAGCGAGCGTTTTCGGCTTCGCGCGCGGCAACAATGCTCACTTCGATATCGGCAATGTCCGCGGCGAGCTTCTTGTCGATATCCGCCACGCCTTTGTCCCGCCGTTGTTTCTCAAGGCCAGTCTTTCCGGCGAGGTCCTGGTTCAGCTTTTCTTCGCGTGCCGCAAAATCGCGCACATTGCTTTTCAAAGCGTCGACCAGTTCCAGCGTTTGTTTAATTCCCAGATGGCTACTCACAGTCACTTTTAATTTTATTTAAGATTTTATCGAGCTGATCCAACACCGTCAGCGAAGAGTCCACACCGGTAAACAATTCCTCCAGGTATTTCTTCTCAAACTCATTGCTCTTGGCATCTCTCCACGC
>CBHTTJ010000253.1:0-6943 GCA_966095605.1 uncultured bacterium
TTAGATTTCCTTCGAGAGTGACATTGACGGTCTTTTGCTCGGCCAGATTTCCCTGGACCCGGACGAGGTCATTGGACAGCCCGGTGATCTGGGCGACGTCATGAGTCTTTTCCTCTTTAGCCTTTTTGTTCGTAACGACCAGGCTGACACCCAGGACGCCACAGATAACCAATAAGATGATTGTGAGAAACATTCCTTTCATAAAATGGCCTTTAAAGTGGATGGAAACGTCGTTTAGTCAAGTGACTTTCGGGCACCCTCTTGATTAATAGACGGACAGACGTAGATTTTGTTCATGGAGATTCCCTCTGAGGTAGCAGTGATGACGTTGCCCAACGTCACCCTCTTTCCTCAAGCGTGGCTTCCGCTCTATATATTCGAAACGCGCTACCGTCGAATGCTGAAGGACGCGCTTGAAACACAGCGAATGTTCGTTGTTGCGATGCAACAGGAGGACGCCAGTCGGGAGGCCCCCTCCCAGATTGCCGGGCTCGGTCTTATCCGGATCGCTATGCAGAACCCAAACGGGACGGCTAATCTCATCCTTCAAGGCCTTACCCGGGTGAAACTTGGAAAGATAATTCAGCATAAACCTTATCGTATTCACCGGATATCGCCCCTCCAGGCACATCAGGCAGATAACGTAACGATTGATGCTCTTTTGGCGAAGGTGCGGGATTTGGTCAATGAGCGCGTCCAGTTGGGTCTTCCTAAAAAGGTCCCCAAAAAGAAAGTGGACCCTATGTTGCCGCTCAATGAAGTCGTTAAATTCATTGAGGAGTTGGAGGACCCCGACACCGTGGCCGATCTGGTCTCCTGCACGCTTTTGGGCAAGCCGACAGAACGACAAACGATTCTTGAGACCGTGGACGTTGAGCCTCGACTCAAACGGTTGATCCATTTTTTGATGGAAGAAATTCGAGAGAAGCGTAAACACAAAACTCATGACTAAAGGCGAGTTGGATCAGGCGATGGAAAAGCTGAGCCGGGAAGAGGTGCAGTCAGCTTTGTTTGCGAACCTGATCGTTCAGCAAACCAACATGGCATTTATGTTTTTGGGAAAAGTTCCGCACCCGGAAACAGGTGAAGTCTTGCGCGAACTCGAAAGCGCCAAGTTTTTCATCGATCAGATCGAAATGCTTGAGGCGAAGACCAAAGGGAATCTTTCCAAGCAGGAAGAAGCGCTGCTGAAACAAAGTCTGACCGCTTTGCGTATGGCGTTCGTTGACGCCGTGGAAAATCCCGGGGTTCCGGAGAAGAAATCCGCCGCGGAACCGCATCTCCAGTCGCCTTCGGAGATTAAATCGGAAGACGACAAAAAGAAGTTTTCGAAAAAGTATTAAGCGCTCCTCATTGAAATAAAAAAGCCCGACTGGACGTCGGGCTTTCGTTTTAAAACTGAGCCAGGATTACAAAGACTTTTTATCGGTCTTATCCGCCTTTTTGTTTCCGTTTACTTCGTCCACTTTTGAGCGAAGGCGTTCATCAGGAATTTCAACTTTGAATTCCACTTTTAAACGGTCGAAGTAATTGGGCATTTCGTTACGAAGTTCGTCGTTCGTCATTTCATTCTTCAAACGATCAGCGATTTCAGAGTAGGGGACCGTTTTCGCCGGCATCTTTTCCAAAAGTTTGATGATATGGTAGCCGTATTGGGTTTCCACCACGTCACTGATTTGATTGGTCTTCAAGGTGAATGCGGCGGTTTCGAATTCGGGGACCATTTCTCCACGACCGAACGTGTATTCTCCACCTTTATCGCGTGATCCCGGATCGTCCGAATTTTGCTTTGCGAGATCACCAAAGTTGCCTCCGCGTTCGGCGACGATCTTCAGTTTTTTGGCGAGATCTTCCTTTTCCTTTTTCTTGGAAGCAGGGAGCGGTTGCTGGGTTTCTTTGTCGAGAGTGGAAATCAGAATATGCGCAGCGCGGACACGTTCCGGTTGCTGGAAGTTTTTCGGATGCTCTTCGTACCACTTCTTTGCCGTTTCGTCGGAAACTTTAATTTTAGCCTTCAATTCACGTTCAATCACTTCTTCACAGGTCGCCTGTTCCTGGAAACGAGAACGAAATTCATCCATCGTCATTCCGGCAGCTTTTAATTGCTGATTAAAGCGCTCTTCCGTCGGGAATTGTGCTTTGGTACGAGCGATGAAGGTGTCCGTGTTGGTCTTGGCGGAATGTTTGTCTGCATCAGTTGCCTTTTGCAGAAGCATTTTCGTCAGGATCATGCGATCCAGCAATTGCGCTTCCACTGTATCGCGACGTGTTTCGGGCAATGATTCTCCGCGCGCGGCCAGGCTCGCTTTGTAGGCGACGAAGGATTCTTCAAGTTCGCTCGTCTTGATTTCAAATCCCTTGCCCTTGGCAATGACTTTGTCAGGAAACAGTTCCTTATCCTTTTTTGCCGCGGCCGAGGTTTCAGTTTTGGTCTCGGCGGCTGGCAATGACAAAGCCAGGGCAAATACCGCAGTAACAATAGTTAATTTTTTCATTAAAATGATCGGAAACAGTAACGCAGCTTCCGGTTTGGGCAAATTCCAGCCTTAGAGTTTCACGACGCGAACGTTGCTGATGTCTATGTCTTTCTTGATTTCTTCGAGCAACTCCTGCGGCGGCACACTGTCGAGATTCAGGACCGTCAACGCTTCTCCGCCGGCCGCATCACGGCTCAGGCTCATGCTCGCGATGTTCACCTTATGTTTGCCCATAAGACTGCCGATGTAACCAACGATTCCCGGACGATCTTTGTTGTTCATCAGGAACACCACACCGCTCGGGAAAATTTCCGTCGGCTGGCTGAAGACACGGACAATGCGAGGATTGTTGGTCGAACCAAAGAACGTGCCTCCTGCGGAAATCTTTTGATTTCCCGCGTAAGCGGCCACATGCAGCCATTCATTGAACGTCACCGGTTCATCCGACTTCTTTTCTTCAACGGTGATACCAGCCGACGAAGCGGCGGCGCGAACGTTGACATTGTTCACATCCTTCAAGGCACTTGCCTGGAGGAAGCCCAGCAGGATCGATCGAGTGATCGGGTCAACATTCGGCAGGTTTCTCGCGTGACCACCATAGGTAATATGGATGCGGTCCACGTTTGGCGGCGCGAGTTGGCTAATCAATTTACCAAGTTTCTCACCCAGATTCAGGTAAGGCTGAACTTGTTCGTAGGTCTTTGCATCGAGGAACGGCAGGTTAACGGCGTTACGCACTTCGCCCGTCAGCAAATACGCCGCAATAATTTCAGCGACTTCAATACCGCATTTCACCTGTGCTTCCGAGGTGCTGGCACCCAGATGCGGGGTGAGCAACACGTTCGGCATCTTGCTCAAAGCTTCTTTCGCGTTGGCTTGCGCCATGCCGAGTTTGGCAAACGGATTTTCGGACGGAAGAGGTTCCTCGCAGAAAACGTCGAGGGCTGCTCCTGCCACTTTCCTGGATTCCAATGCCGCAATCAGGTCTTTTTCTTCAATGATTTCACCACGCGCGCAGTTCACGATGCGCACGCCGGGTTTCATCTTCGTAAAAGCATCTGCGTTCAACATGCCGCGGGTCTGTTCCGTGACTGGCATATGGACTGTAATAAAATCAGCTGCGCGATAAATGGAATCAACATCTGGCACGAGTTCCACTCCCAGTTGCTTCGCGCGTGCTTCGGTCAAAAAAGGATCGTAAGCCAAAACCCGCATGCCAAAGGCGAGAGCGCGCTTTGCCACTTCACCACCGATTCGGCCCATGCCGAGAACGCCCAAAGTCTTTCCATGAATTTCCACGCCCTGAAGAAGTTTACGGTCCCACTTGCCGGTGATCATCGAGCCATGCGCCGGGGCAATATGGCGGGCAAGTGCGCCCAGCATGAAAAACGTCAGTTCGGCAGTGGTCACCGTGTTGCCACCAGGAGTGTTCATGACCACAACGCCACGTTGTGTCGCCGCTTCCACGTCCACATTGTCAATGCCGACGCCAGCACGGCCGACGACGCGCAGTTTGGGGGCTGCTTCGATGACTTTCTTCGTTACCTTCGTTTCGGAACGAACGACCATCGCCTCCACATCCTTTACGAGAGGAATGAGTTCCGCTTCTTTGAGCGGCTTTTCGAGGACGGTGACTTTGAACTCAGGCCGCTGTTGAAACAGCGCAATGCCTTTGGGAGAAATCGGGTCGCAGATCAAGACGTTCATAAAAATGAGGGGGCGAGTCTAGGTAAACACCTCCCTACGGTCAATTGTCATCATCGGTCTTCGAATCAGACACCAGATCGACTCGCCCGTAGCAATTAAGAAAGAATTTCCTGAATCAGCTGCCCGTGGACGTCTGTCAGACGGCGATTGATGCCGTTATGTCGGAAAGTCAATTTCTCATGGTCGATCCCCAGCAAATGCAAGATCGTCGCGTGAAGGTCGTAACAAGTCGTCTTATCTTTCGCCGCCCGCCATGACCACTCATCGCTTTCGCCGAAAGAAAATCCCGGTTTCAAACCAGCGCCTGCCATCCATGTGCAGAAGGTCCCGCCGTTATGGTCCCGGCCCACGCTGCCTTGGCTGAAGGGCATCCGGCCAAATTCAGTGGTCCAGATCAACAACGTATCTTCCAGCATTCCTCGGGATTTCAAATCTTTCAGCAACGCGGCGATCGGCTTGTCGACGCTGCTGGCGATGAAGCCAAGTTCCTTGGTGATGTCAGCGTGGTTGTCCCAATTGCCGGTCGCTCCGGCTGTTCCGCTCCAGACCTGTACAAACCGGACGCCTCGCTCCAACAATCTCCGCGCCAGCAGACAATTTTTCCCGAAGTCTTCCGTCTTTTTGTCGTCCAGACCGTATAGCTTCTTCGTGGCTTCCGTTTCACCCGCAAGGTCCAACACCTCCGGCGCACTCAATTGCATTTTGGCCGCGAGTTCGTAGGAGGCAATCCGAGCATCCAAACGGGAATCGCCGGGATTTTTTTCGAGGTGTTCGCGATTCAGCTGATTCAACAGCTTCAATCCATCGGCCTCGCTGGCCTTGGTAATAAATCTCGCCGAAGCTGGCGGGAACAAATCAACAATCGGGGTGGGGGAACTGGCTTTGATCAGCGTCCCTTGATGTGTCACCGGAAGGAAGCCGTTGGAAAAACTTCCTTTGGAATTGTAAGGCAAGCCGCGTGAATCCGGCAGGACCACAAACGTCGGCAGATTTTCATTCAAACTGCCTAATCCATACGAAATCCACGCTCCCATACAAGGGAACCCCGGCAAAAGGAAACCGCAGTTCTGCAGATAAACGCCGGGGCCATGCACGTTGGTTTTCGACGACATCGCCATCAGGAAGGTCATGTCATCGACGCATTCGGCCATGTGGGGAATAGCACTGCTGACCCATCGACCGGATTGTCCGTGCTGTTTCCAATCGTACGGACTTTTCATGATATTTCCCGGGACGCTCGTGGCCGCTTCGACTTTTTCGCCCGGATCAAACTTTTGTCCGCTGCGTTTAATCAGTTCCGGTTTGTAATCGAAGAGATCGCACTGACTCGCCCCGCCGTTCATGAAGAGTTGAACGACTCGTTTTATTTTCGCGCGATGATGCAACCCGCCATTTAGTTCGGGACGCGGCTTGTAAGGTCCATCCGCGAGCAGGCCGTTTTGACTCAGCAGATGTGTCATCGCGATGCCGCCCAGACCTCCCCCGAAACGCCAGAGAAATTCCCGGCGCGTCACATTATGGGAGGGTCTAAGGTTCGGTCGCATGAGCGAGTTACCGACTGGTCATTGGGTCTGCGTTCATTAGAGACAAATCCTCTGATGGAAACAAATCCAAAAAAAATCCTTCTCCCCCGGATTCGGAAGAGAAGAATAAACTGAGTCATGCCGCAACGAGGCGCGGCTTGAGTGGATTAATATTTACGGCTGCCGATAACGTCCTTCGCCGTGGACTGCTCGAACAACTCATCTTTGGCGATGGTCTTTTTGTCGAGCGTCTTGCCGGAGCGAATGGCTTCGATCGCATCAAAAGCCGGAGGACCGAGGAGCGGATTGCATTCCACCGTGCAGTTCAATTTGCCGGCGACCATGGCTTCGAACGCCGCTTTCACGCCGTCGATGGAAACCACGATGACATCCGTGCCCGGTTTCAAACCCGCTTCTTCAATCGCCTGGATGGCGCCGAGAGCCATGTCGTCATTGTGCGCATAAACCGCATTGATGCTTTTGCCATCCGCTTTGAGGAATGCTTCCATGACTTCCTTTCCTTTAGCGCGCGTGAAATCACCGCTCTGCGAACGAAGAATCTTCAAGCCGGATTCCTTTTCGATCACTTCATGGAAACCTTTCTTGCGATCAATCGCCGGAGCGGCGCCGATCGTGCCTTCGAGTTCAACGATGTTGCCTTTGCCGTTTAATTTCTTGGCCAGCCATTCTGCCGCGCGACGGCCTTCTTCCACGAAATCCGAAGCAATCAACGTCGAGTAAAGCGATTCATCGGAAACCTTCACGCCACGGTCCACGAGGATCACCGGGATGTTGGCTTGTTTGATTTCTTTCAACACAGGTTCCCAACCGGTTTCAACAACCGGGGCCAAAATAATCGCATCAACGCCATTGGCCACAAACGTGCGCAACGCCTTGATCTGATTTTCCTGTTTCTGCTGAGCGTCGGAGAACTTCAGGTCCACACCGCGTTTAGCGGCTTCGGAACGGATCGATTCCGTTTCCGCCGTGCGCCAGGCGCTTTCGGCTCCGATCTGGGAAAAGCCGACTGTTAATTTCTTGCCGCTATCACCGCCCGTGGTCGGTTTATCGCCGCCACCCTGAGATGATGGAGCTGGTTTTTCGCCACAGGCACAAAGAAGTGCAGCCGCCGCTGCCAAACAAAGTGAGAATGCTTTCATGCTGCGGACTATTCGAAATTTTCATGGGAAGGTCAAAGAAGTTTTCATAACCCCTTTGGAGTAGGGATTCTCCGAA
>CBHTTJ010000254.1:0-6840 GCA_966095605.1 uncultured bacterium
AATGTGGCTTAAATGGCTGCGTGCCGTAGGCACAACCGAAAATAGCCCGGCATTTAAATGCCGGGTCCGACCGCACAACGGGATAAGTTCCGTAGGAACGGCTGTCGAAACAATGCCGAGGATAAAAGAATTGCCCCCCGACGTCTCGCGTCAGAAATGTTCGGCGCTCCTTCGCACGAGTCACACCTTAACCACCGCCGCCCGCGGATTATACGTCCCGGCCAGCACGGCATTGGCTCTTCCCATTCCTTTCGACAAATCAGCGTGCCATTGTTCGACCAACGCGCGGGGTTCCATCGGAACGGCTTCGCCGCGGAATTCGCCGATCCACGACAGGGCATCAACGAAACTGGTGAGGCGCAGGTGCAGGATCAAACCGCCGTTGGGCAACTCTTCGCGGCCAGCTTCGGAACGGACGTCGTGTTCGCGGATGACGTGCGCCTTCTCGTCGGTGAAATGGATTTTGATGTCCATCTTCGGCGTGCCGGGAGGTCCGACGAAGACGTCGAGGGCGCCGTCGAGATAATCTTCGGCCTTGAAATCTTCCGGGCGTTCAAACGTTGCCCCGGTTGTGCGGAGCTCGACCATGCGGGTCAATGAAAAGCGGCGCACTTCGTGGTTTTCCCAATCGTAACCGAAGGCGATCAGGTCGTGTCGGAGTTGGTAGAGTTCGTAGATATCGAACTCTCGTTCGCTGATCGGTTTTCCGGGCGTGGCGTAACGCATTTTCACGCGGATGCCTTCGGTGGCGCAGCGCCAGAGGAAATCAATCCGGCTCGGATCAAAACGCGGCGTGAGCATCCGGCCAAAGCTAAAGCAGCGATCCATCATTTCGGTATTGATTTTTCGCTTTTCACAAAAGGCGGTGGAAATCTGGTTGAACGTGCGACTGAGCAATCGTTTCTCGGTAGCCGTGCGATAAGCGCCGACCGATTTCACCGCGAGCATCAAGGAGAAGAACAACTTTTCCGTCATGCGCACGAACGGAAAGAAATTCACGAACTCCTCGTAGCGATAGCCTTTGTCATCATCTTCGACGATCGGCAGGAGCAGTTCGTCTTTCATGTGCGCGATGTCGCGCTCGATCGAACGGACATGACAACCGCAAAGGTCGGAAAGCTGTTTCCCGCGGAGCCATTTCAACGTGTTCAATTCATCGTGAATGATGGCGACGCGCGTGTCCTGCTGCCGGGTGTCACGGCGCAGCATGGGCAGATTTTTCTTTGCAGAGGTGTGTTGCGGCTTGTTGTCCGGGGTTTGGTTTTGGTTTTGGTTTTCCGAAGGGTTCATAGAATGAGAGTACGGTTATGCGTAAGTTGATTTTGTTTTTCCCTGGGCCCGTGTGGGATGTCCCGAGGTCGTGCGCGAGTTTTATGGCGCACTCAGAAGGAGGAGGGAAGAAGGAAATACTTCCTTTCGGAAGGACGAGTTCCTGCGAGTTCTGACTTTAAATTGCGGAATTTTTGATCAGGGACCGCGGGAGCTCGTCCTTCCGAGGGGAAAGAAACCCTGCGCTATCACGGAGCGTCCGTTCCCGGGCTCCCAAAATGCGTCCGTCACGGTGGAGGAGACTTTTCCGGGCTCGGAAAACTTCACCGCCAGCGCGCGGCACCCATTTTCCGAGGCAAAAATTGGGTCCGCGCGCCCGCGGCAACAAAAACTCTCCCTGGAAAGACGTCCGACAGCGTGTAGCACCCATTTTCCCTGCGCCGGAAAGGTGCCGCAACGTGGCGGCGACGTTTTCCGGAAGAAAAAGTGTCTCCGCGCGCTCGCGGACGAGTTTTCCCTCTCCCGAAATGCGTCCGCGCGGTGGCGGAGACTTTTCCTGGCAGGGAAAACGTTACCGCGCGCGCGCGGCGCTGTTTTCTGGGAGGGAAAATCTTACCGCGCCCTCGCGGGGGAACTTTGCGAGCGATTTTTTTGGACCCGCGTGATGGAGGGAAGGTTTTCCGAGCTCCGGAAATCTTCCCCGCCCGGGCGCGGCAAAGTTGGCCGGGGTTGATTATCAACGCTTTGCGGAGATTGGCTCAAAGTTCAACGGTCCAGGTTCAAAGTTGGCTTTGGAGGAAAGTTCAGATGCCGTGCGGAGGGAGGCCGCCTGTTTAATGCCGAGTTTAGCTTCCGAAAAAAACTGGTTCGACGCTTTCGCATCGAACCAGTCCTGATCCAGGTTGGATCAATGATTAAGAATTAATAAAGGAATTCGTTCTGGCCGCGTCCTTTGCCGCCAGCGTTGATCTGGCCCTTGAGAGTGGACTGTTGCACGCCGCGAAACGTCTGGGCCGCCCCGTTGAGGGTGAACATTTCGGAGTCGGTCCAACTGCTGTAGTTTCCATTGGAATCCCAGTTTTGACGGAAACGTTCCGTGCTCGGTCCAAAGCCGCTGAGGTCGGTCGAGGTCGCCGTGTCTTTCAAGGTGAAGGCACCTTCGTTGTACCAGACCCACGTGTCATATCCCGGGCTGGCATCGATATAGGTTTGCGTGTAGGCGCCTGTATTGAAGAAGAAGTCGATCACACAGGATTGATTGGCGCTGTTGCTCCAGTTGGAGGCGTTGAACAGGACGTTCGTGCCGGTGGTGTCGACGACCAAAACATCGCCTTGGTAAGGAGCGTCCCAGCCGATGACCAAACGCGCGCCGGTCGGGAAATTCGTGCCGTTCCACGTCGCAAACAAGGCGAGCAGGCTGGCGTTGTTGATCTTGGCCGTGGCGATTTTGTAGGTGGTAACAGTGCCGACGGTTTTGGACGGCGCGTTTGTGGTGACCGTGAGGTTAACGGTTACCGCGCTGGAATTCGTGACCACTCCAATCGGCGCGGCGACCAGACGGACGCTGGCGACGAGGAGGGTTGCGGCAATCAGGCTGAATAACTTGGTTATTTTCATATTTTTGACGGATCTGTTTTCTGGGATTTCCAGACTAGAACCAGCTTACTGCATCGAAAAACCGTGAGGACGTCAACCTGCATTGAGGGTCGGCGATTGGTGGATGGAGGGGGAGGAAAAGAACCACGGAAGAAGCGGAAGACACAAAAAAGGAGAATCGTACAATCAGGACAATTCGGCTGCATTGTCGCTACCGGGATAAAGTAAGGGTGCAGAATGCCCAAATCCCCAAAGTCGTGAACTCCTCTCGACTCCGGGGGATTCCTTTATTATATTGCGCGGCCCTATGAATCGTAATCCGCATGTTGCAATTGTCGGCGCGACGGGAGCCGTTGGCGTCGAAATGATTAAAACGCTCGAGAAGCGCAACTTTCCGGTGGGTAAATTGACTTTGCTCGCCTCCGCCCGTTCGGTCGGTAAGACACTGAAGTATAAGGGCACTCCGATTGCGATTACAGAACTGACTAAAGACTCTTTCGCCGGGATCGATATCGCGCTCTTCAGCGCCGGCGGTTCCATTTCCAAGGAATTCGGTCCGATCGCCGCCAAGGCCGGCTGCGTGGTGGTGGATAATTCCAGCGCGTTCCGCATGGATGATTCCGTGCCGCTCGTCGTTCCTGAAATCAACGGCGCTGACGTGAAGAAACATAAAGGGATCATCGCGAATCCGAACTGCACGACGGCGATTACGTTGATGGCGCTGTATCCGTTGCACCAGGCTTTTGGTGTGAAACGCATTTTTGCTTCCAGTTACCAGGCCGTGTCCGGAACCGGTGCGAAGGCGATCGAAGAACTCGAACGCCAGGTCAATGAAGTCGTCAAAGGCCAGCCGGTGACGAAGGAAGTTTATCCGCACCAGATCGCTTTCAACGTGTTGCCGCACGTCGATTCATTCCTCGCCGACGGTTATACGAAGGAAGAAATGAAGATGGAGAACGAAGGACGCAAGATCATGCATCATCCGAAGTTCCGCGCGAGCGTCACGTGCGTGCGCGTGCCGGTTTATCGTGCGCATTCCGTCGCTGTCTCCGCTGAATTTGAAAAGCCGATTACCCCGGAAGCGGCTCGCGAAGTATTGAAGAAAGCGCCGGGCCTTGATCTCGTGGATAATCCGGAGAAGAAGGAATATCCGCTACCGCTCTACGTCGCCGAAAAATACAACTGCCAGGTCGGTCGTATCCGCAAGGATTGCGCGATGGACAACGGGTTGTGCTTCTGGGTGGTGGGCGATCAATTGCTCAAAGGCGCTGCGCTCAATGCGGTGCAGATTGCGGAAGAGTTGTTGAAGTAGGATTTAAAGACATATTTCAAAGGCCGCGTCCTTCCCGGGACGCGGCCTTTTTGTTTTGATCGTGGAGTTGAGGAAGTTTTCGGTGAACACGGTGAGTCCAGAAAGAGCGCCAAAGGGCTTGATCAAAAACTGGCGAGGGTGCAATCACTCTCCGGGTTCCTCTCGTTGACATGGTTTTGCCCGCCGTCTAGTTTCGCCCCGTGACGAAATTGCCGTTCGAGTTCTTCCTTGCCCTGCGCTACCTGCGGCCACGACGGACGTTCGTTTCGATCATTACCATCATTTCAAGCCTGGGCGTGATGCTCGGTGTGGCGGTGCTTATCGTCGTCATCAGTGTGATGAGCGGTTTCGACAAGGAATGGCACGATCATATCCTTGGGTTTAATGCCCACCTGAAAGTTTACCGACTCAACCAGGAGACCTTTCGCGAAGCTCCGTTTACCAACTACACCGCCGTTTTGGACAAAGTGGCGCACGTCCCCAACGTGAAAGGCGTCGCGCCCTTCATCAGCGGACAGGTCCTGTTGGAAACGCAGCCCAAGGTGGGCGATCCCCTCGTGATGGCGCCGATGTTGTTGGCCGTCGATCCGGATGCGCAAACCAATGTGAGCGTTCTCCCGAGCAAAATCATGAAGGACGCCGGGGAATTTGACCTGAGCGGCAATGGATTGGTGATCGGGAAAGATCTCGCCGATGGACTTGGCGTGTGGGTGGGCGATCGCGTGAACATTTATTCGCCCAAGAACATTCAAAAGATGCGCAAGACACGGGGACAAACGAATGAGGAAGCAATTTTACCGGATGAATTTGAAATTCGCGGCATCTTTGACGTGGGGTTTGCGGAGTATAATTCCTCCGTGGTCGTCGTGTCGCTGGATCGCGGCCAAGAATTATACAACATGGAGAATGCGGTCCGCGGGTTGCAGGTGTTGTTGCCCGATGCGTATCAATCGACGAAGGTCCGCTCGGAATTGAGAAAGGAACTTGGCGATCATTTTCAGATCGTCACGTGGCAGGAGGAAAATCCAAATATCTTTAACGCGTTGACAGTGGAGAAAAACACGATGTTCTTCACGCTTTTCTTCATTACGATCGTCGCCGCCTTCGGCATCGTGAACAGCCAGATCACCTTCGTGGTGCAGAAGACCCATGAGATTGGGATTCTGAAAGCCGTCGGCGCGAGCGACCGACAGGTCCTCTGGATTTTCATGACGCAAAGCCTGGTCATCGGCGTCTTCGGCGTCCTGGCGGGATTCGGGTTGGCGATGCTGGCCCTGTATTATCGGAATGGTTTCCTCAATGCGATGCGACACCTCACCGGCACCGATTTGCTTTCTCCTTCCGTTTATCAATTGCCCGAATTGCCGGCGGTGATTCATCCGCACGAAGTTTCCATCATTTGCGGTGCGGCGCTTCTGGCCTGCATCCTGGCGGGACTTTTCCCGGCGTGGAAAGCGTCGCGTTTACAACCTGTGGAGGCGCTGCGATATGAGTGAGCAGACCGGAAAACGGTTGTTGGAAGCGCGGGCCGTCCACAAAAGCTACCAGATGGGACGCAGCGAACTGCATGTCCTGCGCGGAGTCGATCTTTCCGTGGAGACCGGCGAGTTCTTCGCGTTGCGCGGATCTTCCGGATCAGGCAAAAGTACTTTGTTGCATTTACTCGGCGGATTGGACCTGCCGAATTCAGGGGAGATTCTTTTCGACGGGAAGAATCTGCGACACCTTTCGGGCGCCGAGCTGGCTAATTTAAGAAACCGCCGCATCAGTTTCATCTTTCAGTCCTATCATTTACTGCCCGAACTCACCGCGATTGAAAACGTTTATCTTCCCGCGCGCATTGCTCGGCTGGGGGGAAGCGAAATTCTCGAGAAGGCGAAGCAATTGTTGGATCGAGTCGGCCTCGGAAAACGCATCACCCATCGGCCCTACGAATTGTCTGGCGGCGAGCAGCAACGCGTCGCCATTGCTCGTGCGCTGATTAATTCCCCTGACCTGGTTCTCGCCGACGAACCGACCGGCAATCTCGATTCCCACACCGGAGGAGAGATCATTGATCTGTTGTGTTCATTGCGCGAGGAACGCAACATGACGCTTGTCATTGCAACGCATGATTCGAAGGTGGCGGCCCGCGCCCCGCGGGTCATTCAGCTGGTTGACGGACAGATCAATTCAGGCAACAGCCGATAGGCAAAACATTCTCCCTTCGATAGATTGCTATCAATGGCGGCGTCCGATCCATTTTTAATCCAATTCGGCATCGAGACTGAAATCGGCATTGCCCGTGACAACGCCGACAACCTCGACGTCGTGGCAGAATCGATTGCCCTCGTTCGCAGCGCCACGGAACCCGGCGTGCGCATGCGCTGGGACTACGAAGCCGAAGATCCTCACGCCGATATGCGCGGCTTTCACGTCGATGAATTGCGCCAGGACTTCGACGAAGCGCATTATTTCGCGCAGGACGCCCAACGCGAACTCAGCTTTGCCGAAATCAAAAGCGATCTGGTTCTCGGGAATGGCGCTCGATTCTACAACGACCACGCCCATCCGGAATATTGCACCCCGGAATGCAGCACCCTCGCGGAAATGGTCGCGCATGATCGCGCCGGTGAACGGATTGTGATGCGTTGCGCCCGAAAACTCTCCGCGGATCGAGGCGC
>CBHTTJ010000255.1:0-6812 GCA_966095605.1 uncultured bacterium
GACAGGAGCCTCGCCCCACCAAGGGACCACCAACGAATAGTTGAATCTCGGCCCAACGTCGTTTAGTTTCAGCAGCTCTATTATGACATTGACCGAGAAAATTCTGGCGCGCGCAGCAGCGAAAGCCTCTGTCACCGCCGGCGACAATATCTGGGTAAAAGCGGACATCCTCATGACTCACGACGTTTGCGGCCCGGGCACCATCGGTGTCTTCAAACGCGAATTCGGCAAAACAGCCAAAGTCTGGGACAAAAAGAAAATCGTCATTATCCCGGATCACTACATTTTCACCTCCGATTCCCTGTCGAACCGTAACGTGGATATTCTCCGCGAGTTCGTGAAGGAACAAGGTCTCCCTTATTTTTACGATGTCATTGATGACCCGAACGGCACCTGGAAATTCGACAAGTCCAAAGGATTGTTGAATCGCCAATATGGTTCCCGTTACGCGGGCGTCTGCCACACAGCGCTGCCGCAGAAAGGTCATACGCGTCCGGGCGAAATTCTTTTCGGCACCGACTCGCATACCTGCATGGCGGGTGCATTCAATGAATTTGCGACCGGCATTGGCAATACCGACGCTGGTTTCGTGATGGGCACCGGCAAGTTGTTGATCAAGGTTCCCGAAACGATGCATTTCCGTCTCGAAGGCAAGATGCAACCGGGCGTGATGGCGAAAGACATCATCCTCCATTGCATCGGTGAAATCGGTTTCGACGGCGCCACCTATCGCGCGATGCAGTTCGACGGCGAAGGCGTGAAGAGCATGTCGATCGACGACCGCATGACCGTCGCCAACATGGCGATCGAAGCCGGTGGCAAGAACGGTATTTTTGAATTCGACGCGCGCACCCAGGAATATGTCGATGCCCGTTGCAAATTGAACGGAACGAAAGCGACTTATGATCCTGTCTTCCGCGACAAGGACGAGAAGTTCGTTTACGACATGGTGGTGGATCTCGACAAGCTCGAGCCAACCGTGGCGTGCCATCCTGATCCAGGCCAGCGCAAGAAAGCGAAGGAACTGAGCAACGTTAAGCTCGATCGCGCTTATGTCGGTTCCTGCACCGGCGGCAAAACCAGCGACTTCATCGAATTCGCCCGAGTGTTGCGCGGCAAGAAAGTTGTCATCGATACCTTCGGCGTCCCGGCGACTCCAGAAATCGTGCACGAATTGCAGACCGCGCGTTGGGACGACAAAACAGTTTGGGAAATCCTCGTCGATGCTGGCGTGCGCATGACGGAAAACGCCGGTTGCTCGGCCTGCCTCGGCGGACCAGTCGATACGTTTGGTCGTATCAATCAGTCCGGCATCAAGTGCATCAGCGCGACCAACCGTAACTTCCCAGGCCGCATGGGCGACAAGGAATCGCAAGTGTTCCTCGCTTCTCCCGCGACCGTGGCCGCGAGCGCGTTGACCGGCAAGATCACGGATCCTCGCGAATACGTGAGCTAACAGCGCATTGCCTCAGGCATTTTACGAAAGACGCAAAAGGAAACTTTTGCGTCTTTTTCGCTTTTGAGAGTTCGTTTTCGAAACTAGCTTTTCCGGCGTAATGGATGCCGAACGTATAGACCGATGGTGTGAACGCGGGATTTTCGGTCTGACTATATTTATTCTTATTTTTGGACCGGTGGCCCTTGGTGCCGTGCGGTGGTTTGAGTTTGTTTACATTCAAGCCGCCACCATCGGGATCGCGCTGCTGTGGTTGATTCGTTGTTGGAGCAAACCGGCGTTCGAAATCTTCTGGCCGCCCGTTTGCTGGCCAGTGCTGGCTTTCCTGGTCTATGCGGTGATCCGTTATTTTACGGCGGATATTGAATACGTTGCGCGGCTGGAGTTGATGCACATCACGGTTTATGCAGTTTTATTTTTAGCTGTCTTAAACAATCTCCATCGCCAGGAGTATGTCCAAATCATCACATGGGTATTGGTGATTCTGGCGGCGGTCCTCGCGGTGTACGCATTGATCCAGTTCAGCACCAGCGCCCCTCGCGTCTGGGGTTTCTACAAACCGGCACAGTATCTCCATCGCGGAAGCGGCACATACATCAACCCGAATCACCTGGCTGGATTTCTGGAATTGGCGTTGCCACTCGGCATTGCGGTAGTTCTCCTCGGTCGTACCGGACATTCCGCAAAAATCATTTTTGCCTATTTATCGGCGATTGTTCTGGTCGGCATTGGCGTCACCCTCTCGCGGGGCGGCTGGATTGCGACATTGCTGATGCTCGTTTGCTTTTTCGTAACCGTCGCCATCAATACTCGTGGCCGGTGGATCATTATTTTTTCCATTCTCCTCCTGTTTGCGGGTATGGCCTCGTACGTTGGCAGCAGTCTGCAATTACAGAAACGCTTTCAAATCGCTTTCGGCGGCGGAAAGGTCGAAGATGCTCGGTTTACGTATTGGCAACCCACCTTGGGGATGTGGAAGGACCATCTTTGGACTGGTGTCGGCCCCGGACATTTTGACATTCGCCTTCCGAATTATCGGACCCGCGAAGTTCAAGTTCATCCGCAATACGCACACAACGACTACCTGAACACACTATCTGACTGGGGGATCATCGGTGGCATCCTTGTGCTCGCCTTCCTGATAACGTTTTACCTGGGAGCACTTCAGGCCGCCAAACATCTCCGGCGCAAAGCTGAATCCGGAGAAGGACGCAGCAATCGTCTGGCCCTGGTTTTTGCCGCAGCCTTTGGCCTGCTTGTTTTGCTGTTCCACTCGGTGACGGACTTCAACATGCAGCTGCCAGCCAATGCCATCTCTCTTTTTGTTCTTTTGGCCCTGGCTATGACGCAGCTGAGGCATTCAGACAGTTATTGGATCCAGAATTTCGGTGGGAAAATTTGTCTCACTGCCTTTTTGCTTATTACCGCTGGCTTTCTCGGAATCTACGGCGCGCAAAAAGCCAGGGAAAATTTTTGGCTGCAACGCGCAAATGCCAGCAAGACGTGGCAGGATAAGGTCGCGGCTTTGGAAAAAGCGGCAATGGTTGAAAAAAACAATCCAACCACTCCAGGAACGATTGCCGAGATTTTGCGTCAGGCCAGCTTTAAAGGTGAAGACGATTACAAGGCACAGGCTGAGAAATCTTTGTTGTGGTATCAGCAAGCGATGAAAATCAATCCATTCAGTCCCTACCATCCACTGGGGTATGGAATGTCATTGGATTGGCTGGGGCGAACGAACGAAGCAGGCCCTTACTTCACGAAAGCTTTGGAATTGGACCCTAAGAGTTATTACACCATGGCACACCAAGGTTGGCATGCCATTCAGCTGAACGATTATCCGACCGCCGAAAAATGGTTCAACAAATCGATTCATGAAGCTCAATGGAGCAGTTTTGCCGCGGAATACCTTGAGATCATTCGACGTCGAATGGAAGAAGCCGCGGCCGAAAAGAAACACTGAGGAAGCCAACCGGTTGGCAATCCGCTTGTTTTCGGCAGGTTCAATTGTTTATATGAGTATGTCTTTACCCCGTATCTGCGTTATGAAAATGAAATTGCTTTCGGTCCTCCTGCTTTCGCTCACGGTGCCGGTATTGGCTGAAAATTGGCCTCAATGGCGTGGACCTAATTTCAACGGTTCGATCAAAGAAAAAAATCTACCAACGACCTGGAGCAAAACGGAAAATGTCGCGTGGGTAGCTCCCCTGCCCGGCTACGGTGGTGCAACGCCCGCGATCTGGGGCGATTATGTTTTTGTCACCAGCCCGGATGCGGAAAAGAATTTAAATCTCATTTGCCTCAATCGTCTCGATGGCAAGGTACGTTGGCAAAGCCAGGTGGCAATCGGCGACAAAGTCATTGGTCGAAACAACATGGCATCGCCGTCGCCCGTGACGGATGGAAAAACGGTTTTTGTCATGTTCGGAACGGGAGACCTGGCCGCGTTTAATCTCGAAGGCAAAGAACTCTGGCACCGGAACATCGGAAAAGATTACGGAAAGTTTTCGATCATGTGGCTCTATGGCTCGAGCCCGCTGCTCTATAAAGACAAACTCTATGTGCAGGTTCTGCAACGAGAGCCAATCCCCGGCGATTATGCCCACGCCCTCGACGATAAGCCCCATCGCGAGTCCTTCCTGCTCTGCATCGATCCCAAAACCGGCAAAGATGTTTGGAAGCATGTGCGCCCTACGACGGCGAAGATGGAATCCAACGAATCGTATGCGACACCGATCCCATTTGAAGGGAAGAACGGCACTGAAATCCTCGTCGTCGGCGGCAATTGCCTCACCGGCCACAATCCGAAAAACGGTGAAGAAATCTGGCGTTGCAATGGATTGAACGCGAAAGATGGCCCGTGGATGCGCATTGTTCCATCGCCCGTCACTGGCGCCGGGATGATTTTTGCCAGCGCACCGAAAAAGGAACCGGTTTTTGCCATTCGCGGCGGAGGTAAAGGAGACATTACGGCCACGCACATCGCATGGAAGTTTGAAGAATTCCCGAGCGATTGCGTGACCCCATTGTTTTACCAGGATCGTTTGTTTGTCCTCGATGGCGATCGCCAGATGATGACCTGCCTCGATCCGAAAACCGGAAACAAAATCTGGCAAGGCAACATGGGCACACGCGAAATCTTCCGTTCGTCGCCAAGCGGAGCCGATGGAAAGATTTATTGTTTCGGGGAAAACGGAACGGTGGTTGTTCTGGACGCCGGCAAGGAATTCAAAATCCTTTCAACCATTAAAATGGATGAAGAACCATGCCGTTCTTCCATCGCGATTTCCCAAGGACAACTGTTTATCCGCACCGGGAAAAATCTTTACTGCATTGCGAATAAAACCGTGGCGAAGAAGTAATCAACGGTTAGTTCCCCGTTCCAACTGTTCCAACAACGCTTCGGCCTGACGAAAGTTCGGCTGAATCTGCAACGCACGTTGCGCCGCCTCCCGTGCCTCCGGTATTCGGCCTGCTTGCGCCAGGATCGTTGCCCGGGCGTAAGCGTATTGCGGTGAGTTGGGATTTAAAGATTCCGCGCGGAGAATTTTTTCCACCGCCAAATCCGGCTTGTGCAAAGCCGCATAGGCAAGGCCAAGATTATACCACGCTTGCACAAACTGGGGCGCAAGCTGCACCGCAGTTTCAAATTCCGGGACCGCTTCCTCCAATTTCCCCACTTCATTCAGCGCCAGCGCGAGCTTGAAATGATATTCCGGTTCGCGCGGCGCCAGTTGGCACGCATTGCGAATGTATTGCACCGCTTCCTGTGATCGTCCCGCGACGCTCAAGGCGACAGCATACGCATGATGCAATGGCGCGGAATTGGTGTCCCAGTTCACCGCGAGTTTTAAATGCGACAACGCGCGTTCCGCCTCATTGCGATCAAGGAAGAACGTGCCCATTTGCAATTGTCCGGTGGGCTGATCCAAATTCTGTTGCAGATAAGTGATCAACTCCTGTCCCACGTCAGAATTTGTATCCACGCTGGTGTGTAAGGCCCACGCAGCTTCAATCCGCACCGCCCGTGAAGGATCTTCGAGAGAACGTTGCAGCGCCGACTGAACTGCCGGCGAAGGCATCGAAACCGCTTGTAACGACCGAACCGATTGCAACCGCACCAGAGCATTGGTGTTCTGCAAGCCACTCAGGCACGCCGCCGTCGCCTGCGGATCATCCGCCCAATGTTTCAGCAAACCAATTTCGACGGCGCGCCAATAGTTATGTCGCTCCTCCTTGAGAAATGAAAAAAGCTTTTGCGCAGCCTCCGGTGCGTCGGCGCGGACATCCGCGATTACCTGCGCGCGCTTCCGTGTGAATCGGTCCATCTTCTGGCCATACCATTTGTTCACGTTTTCGAGCGCCCAATCCGCTGTTCGGTCCGTATGACAACGATTACATGCATTTGGAATGTTCAATGTCTTCGTCAGGAGCGGATCAGGGATGGTGAAACCGTGATCGCGACGTTCATGACGTTGCATGTAAGTGGTCAACGGCATGTGGCAATCAACGCAATTGTCGCCGCGCGTGCCCGTTGCATGATGACTGTGCGAGGGAGGATCAATTTTGGGAGCGGTGCCGACGCCGATATGGCAGTTCATGCACATTGTATTCCCGGGCAAACGAAGTTTCGTTGTGTGCGGGTCGTGGCAATCGACACAACGCACTCCCGCGGCGTGCATTTTACTGCCGAGGAACGAAGCGAATTCGTAGTCCTCATCACGCACCTGGCCGTCGGCGTAATAAATGTCCGTCTCATCCGGAATCGTCAGGGAGAAGTGATCGAAGAAATGTTCGCCCGGAACAAAATCGCCGGTCAGTTCCGCACGACGCGAATGACACGTGCCACAGGTTTCGACCACCTGGTGATCTGCAAATTTTTTAATCGTCGGATCTTTGATTCCGCTTTTTCCATTTTGACGCTGCCAGACATCGTGATCGCGCATCGGGCCGTGACACGCTTCACACCCAACGCGATTTTCTTTCATGCTCGTCGCGTAGGAATCTGTCGCCGGATCGTAATTCTTTTGCAGGCGCGTGTTGTGGCAACTCGCACACATGCTGTTCCAGACCATTCCGCGCCCCGTCCAATGTCCCCATTCACCCGGTTTTCGATCTTCTTTGCCGAAGACATCGAACCAATCACCTTTTTTTGGGTCGATGGCGAGTTCGAGCGTTTGCAAGCGTCCGCCGGGTTGGGCAACGAGAAACTGTTGCAAGGGATCGACACCAATGATTCCTGTGAGCGCAAAATCTTCGGTCTTTCCGGAAGCGTTGGCGGTCGTGAAAACGAAGGAATCCCCTTTCCTGCTCACACGCGATTTCTGTGTGCCGTGCGCAACGTCCCGAGCCGGTT
>CBHTTJ010000256.1:0-6718 GCA_966095605.1 uncultured bacterium
GATTGGCTGGCCTTTTGGTTCGCTGAAAACGGTGAATCATTTAAAAAATTGCATCGATTAATCGTCACGAGCGCGACGTATCGGCAGTCTTCACAATTTGTTGGCCAGCCTGCTACGCGAAAAAAATCTCAGGACTACTTTCCTTCATCTGGTTTGCCGGAGCTCACAGTGCCGTTGTTGAAGAGGACACGTTCGGGGGCAGAAATCGATGCTGACAATCGTTTGCTCTGGCGCATGAATCCGATGCGCATGGACGCGGAATCCATTCATGATGCGATGCTGCAGGTCAGCGGCCAGCTGGACCTGACGATGGGCGGACCTTCTGTGCAACAATTCGGGTTCAAGGACGATCATTCACCCGTCTACGACTACACCCAATTCGATCCAAACAGTTCCGGTGCGAAACGGCGGAGCATTTATCGCTTTCTCGTCCGCAGTGTTCCTGATCCGTTGATGGATTCTTTGGACTGCGCGGACGCTTCGATCCTGACACCGAAACGAAATGTAACCATGACGTCTCTGCAAGCGCTTGCTGTGTTAAACGACCCGTTCGTGCTGCAGCAGTGCGAGCAGTTTGCAGCTCGCCTTGCTTCGGCTGGCGACACAAAGAAACAAATCCAAGCGGCGTATCTTCTCGCCCTGAATCGAGAACCGACGCGAGAGGAGTTCAAAAAGCTTATTCCTTATGCCAGGCAAAACGGCATGACCAATTTCTGTCGACTCCTGTTCAACACTTCCGAATTCATGTTTATCGATTGATGAAAGCTGCCGATCAACATCTCTGTTCCACTCAGCAACGGCCCTTGGTGTTGGGAGCAGAAAGTCGACTCGCCATCGATCGACGCGAGTTTCTGTGGCGTTTTGGTGGAGGGCTCGGCGGTATTGCGATGGTGCACATGCTCGGCCAACAGGGTCTGCTGGCGGAAGTGACGAAACCAAAGCCCGAACTAAATGGTGGATTACATTTTCCCGCGAAGGCGAAGCGTGTGGTGCAACTGTTCATGTCAGGGGCGGCGAGCCAATGCGATACGTTTGATTACAAGCCCGAACTAATCAAACGGAGCGGCCAAAAATTTGATCCCGGCGGCAAAGTGGAATTGTTCCAGAGCGATCCCGGTGCTGTTATGAAAAGCCCGTGGGATTGGAAACCATACGGTCGCTGTGGAAAAATGATCAATGACCTCGTTCCGCATTTGGGCTCCTGCGTCGATGACATGACGTTCATTCATTCGATGCAGTCGAAATCCAATGTGCATGGACCGGCCACGTTCATGCAAAACACAGGTTTTGTCCTGCCCGGATTTCCGGCAATGGGCGCATGGGTTTCCTACGGTCTGGGCAGTCTCACCGAGAACCTTCCCACCTTCGTAGTTCTGCCCGACCCGCGCGGGCTTGCTCCGAATGGCGCAGGCAATTGGACGGCGGGTTTTCTGCCCGCGGCACATCAGGGCACCATGATTGGCGTCGGGAAACCGAACCCGATCTACGATTTATTTCCCCCGAAGAAAGCCGGGTTCATCACGTCTTCCAGCGAGCAGGCAACCCAACGCCTGTTGAAAGAACTAAATGAAGCGCACCATCGCACACATCCCGGTGACTCGCGGTTGGATGCACGTATTGCTTCCTACGAGCTTGCTGCGAAATTGCAACTCAGCGCACCAGAGGTTCTGAATGTGTCCAGTGAATCCGAGGCGACGCGAAAACTCTACGGTCTCGACGAAAAAATCACTGAAGATTTCGGACAACGCTGTTTGATTGCGCGTCGATTACTTGAACGCGGCGTTCGCTTTGTGCAGGTGTGGAGCGGGGCAGACAATGGATTTCCGCGACGCAACTGGGATAGTCACGAAGACATAGCCAAGGATCATCTCGAGATGGCGCGGAGCATGGACAAACCTGCAGCAGCCCTCATCAAAGATTTGAAATCGCGCGGGATGTTGGAGGATACGATCGTCATCTGGACCACGGAGTTCGGCCGCATGCCGTGCAGCCAGGGAAGTAAAGGGCGCGACCACAACCCTTTTACTTTTACGAGTTGGGTTGCGGGTGGCGGTTTCAAAGGCGGAGTGAGTTACGGTGAAAGTGACGAGTGGTCGTACAAAGCCGTGAAAGACCCGACTTACTGTTATGATCTACACGCGACGATCCTGCATCAGCTTGGGATCGATCATGAAAAGCTGACGTTTCGACATAATGGAATTGACCGTCGTCTCACGGATGTGCACGGGGAAGTCATCACGGAAATTATTTAAATTTCTCTCCTGTCGCCTGATGTCCAAAAAGATAAGAAATAGCCTGATTGAGTTTCGCGTTGATCCATCGTATCTGTAGTACTGGATATGAGACAACAAACGGCTCGCATTCCGCCCGTCCGAAAAAAGAAGCCGCTGCCTCGTTCGTTCAAGGACCTGACTCCCAGCAAACATTTCAAGCCGAGCAAGTTTTTCTACGAAATGGTTTGGAAAGCGTGGATCACGCCGCGCAAAGGAGCACATGTTCAACCCGAATTCCCGAAATTATCCAATGGCGAAGTGGCGCTGACGTGGATTGGTCACGCGTCATTTCTGGCGCAGTTCAATGACTTGAATGTTCTCATTGATCCGAATTTTGCGAACTGGCTTTTCCTGCTGAAACGGATTCGTCGCGCGGGATTGCGTGTCGAAGATCTTCCGCCGATTGATCTCGTTCTGCTCACGCACGCTCACTTCGATCATTTCCACAAACCAAGTTTGCGCCGACTGCCCGCGCCGCCGAAAATTGCCGTGATGCCGTGGGGTATGGGTGATTTGGCGCATGACCTTGGGTTTGAACGCGTGATTGAATTGCAATGGTGGGAAAGTTTCTCGCATGCGGACTGGAAGGTCACACTAGTGCCTTCCAAACATTGGGGAGCCCGGATGATCCGTGACGAACATCGCGGTCATGGAGGATTTATTCTCGAACATCAGGGGCGTCGGCTTTACCACGCGGGTGACAGCGCCTACTCCCATTGTTTCAAAGAGATTGGACGGAAAAGTCCGCCGGAGATCGCTCTGCTTCCGATTGGAGCGTATTATCCCGAAACATTTCGACGCGTTCACATGGGGCCGGACCAGGCAGTGAAGGCGTTTAAAGATCTTGGCGCGCAGTGGTTGATCCCGATGCATTACGGCGCCTTTCGTCTGGCGTTCGAGGATATGGACGAACCACCTCGCTGGCTGAAGGAACTTTGCGAGACGAATGGTCTGACGGATCGACTGAGGATTTTAGAAGAGGGTGTACCCCAGGTATTTACAAGCCAGGATATGGAAGGCTCCTAAGGTGTTTTTCTGGCAAAAAGGTTGCTGTTATTGCTTCTGACAGTAGTTGTTGATTTCCCTTTTTTGTTTGCGTCAAAAAATTACGGAGTGTTACAGTTTAATGACAGACTGAGCAGTGACTATGTCAAACGAATCCTCCAACAGCAGTGACCTGGTCAAGAAATCCTCCCTTTACCGCGAATTTCAGGCAGAGCGTGAAGAAATTTTAAGGCACAAATGGATTGAGTCGGAAAAGGCGGGTTATGACATCGGGTTTGAGAAAGCTTTAACTGATTGGATCATTAAACATCGATCCAAGTGGCGACGATCACGACAAGGCGCCGAGCGACAAAATAATTAATCCATTCTCTCGTCCTTTAAAGCGATCCTGTGAGGTCGCCAAGGCACAATGAAAAACAAGACTTTCGTCCTGACGAATTGGTTCCATGCTGAACCAGTTCGTTTTTTTATTTTCCGATTTGTGGAGCATGGCTGGCCTTTGACACAGCCGCGCTCCCGTTCTTTTCGTTTGCCTCAATTCGAATCAAAGCTTCTGAAAATTTTTAACCATGCCTGAATCCAACATCATCCTGAACGCCGCAGCGATTCATCGCGCCTTGACTCGTGTTGCGCATGAAATTGCGGAACGCAATGAAAAGAGCAGCGACGTCGTGCTCATCGGTATCCAACGTGGCGGGGTCGCCATTGCCCAACGTCTCGGAAAAATTCTTTCGGAAATCTGGGCTCATCCCGTTCTGGTCGGTTCGCTCGACGTGAGTATGCATCGTGATGATCTCGGGCAAAACCTGGCTCCGAACGTCCAGCCGACCGTCATCCCGTTCGACGTGGACAAGAAAACCGTTGTTCTCGTGGACGACGTTTTATTTAGCGGCCGCACCACGCGCGCGGCGATGGATGCGTTGACCGATTTTGGTCGTCCTTCACGCATTCAATTTGCGGTCCTGATCGACCGCGGCCATCGCGAGCTTCCGATCAAAGCTGATTTTGTCGGCAAGAACGTGCCAACGTCCCTCACGGAAAAAGTTCACGTTTACATGCAGGAAACCGACGGCAAAGACGAAGTAACCCTCGCCAAATAATATGAGCTGGAACCGAAAACACCTTCTCGACATCGAATCTCTCAGTGCCGCGGAAATCAACACTGTGCTCGAAACCGCGCGCGCTTTCAAAGCCGTCGGCGAACGCGCCATCAAAAAAGTTCCGGCCCTGCGCGGAAAGACTGTGGTGAACCTGTTCGTTGAACCTTCCACCCGCACGCGCATCAGCTTCGAACTCGCTGAACAACGCTTAAGCGCCGACGTTATTAATTTCAGTGCCGAGGCATCGTCTTTGAAAAAGGGCGAAACTTTAAAAGACACTGCGAAGAATCTCGAGGCGTTGAACGCTGATATTATTGTAATCCGTCATAGCGCGAGCGGCGCGCCGCATTTCCTGTCGCGGTTCCTGCGTTCGAGCGTGGTGAACGCCGGTGACGGCGCGCACGAGCACCCAACGCAAGCGTTGCTCGACACTTTCACGGTGTTGGAAAAGAAGGGGAAGATCGCGGGACTGAACGTGACGATTCTCGGGGACATTCTTTACAGCCGGGTAGCGCGTTCCAATATCTGGGCGTTGATCAAACTGGGTGCGAACGTGACTTTGTGTGGCCCTTCCACGCTGGTACCGAAAGTTTTTGAACAAATGGGATGCCGGGTTACCTACGACTTCGAAGAAGCGATCAAGAATGCGGATGTCATCAATCTTCTGCGCATCCAGCACGAACGCCAACGGAAGACGATGTTTCCGAGCATTGGCGAATACACAAGTTTGTGGGGGCTGAATAAAGCCCGCATGGAAAAAACAAAACCGGACGTGCTCATCATGCATCCGGGCCCTATCAACCGTGGCGTGGAGATCGACAGTGATATTGCGGATTGCGAAAGGTCGGTGATTCTCGAGCAGGTAACGAATGGCCTCGCTGTGCGCATGGCGGTGCTGTTCCTGGTGAACGGAGGCAAAGGTCCGCAGGAAGTGTCCGGATAGAAGCGGGCGTGAGAAGAGATCACACAGCCGTTTTCGTTAAGAGTGAACCTTCGACGGGTTTCGTGAAGACGTAAGTCAGCAGCCTCGATGGGAGCGACAGAGGGCTGGCTCCGGGACGTTATCCCGTTGTCTGGTGGCGTTCCTCCCGCGCGCTAGCGTCCTGGACTGCGGTAGCCCTCTACCGCTCTTTTTTACTTTTTTCCCAACGAAACCTAACCCTAATCAATGCTTTCGATGGATTTCTTTTAGGAGCTCCTTGCGCGTGGATTGCAATCGATCAATGACCACAGCGGCAATGCGGCGCATGAGTTCATAACCGAGCGCAGGATCTTTTTCGCAGGTCTGACGCAAGCGCGTTCCGTAAAAGAAAATGGCTTTGGTCGGTTTCACTGCTCGTGCATTGAAGTGCCAATAGTATGGCGGGAACAACCAGGACCACCCCAGCACATCGCCGCCGCCAATCTTTTGGATTAAAACAGGATCGTTGTCGCGGTCTTGTGATTCCAGAACCACTTCACCGTAAAGGATCAGATAGAAACGGTTGGCCGGATCGCCTTCGTTGAAAATGCATTCGCCCGCATCAAACTCCTGCAGCATGGCGCAATCGATGAGCGATTGTTGATGTTCCGGGCTCAAACCTTTAAGAAAAAGACGTTCGGCGAAATATTGTTTCAATTCCCGGACCGTGTTGGGAGAAGGAGGTTGAGACATCGACGTGTTTTCTGAGGTGCTCATGGTTTGTTCTTTTGCAAGGCAGTTTGGATGACGGATTCTTTGGTTGGGCTCCAGCCGACGCCTTTTTCGCCACGAAGATATTTGTGGCAGGTTGTGCAGCTGACCGTCATTTGGAAATAGGCGACTGTCGCAGCGTCGACATTTTTGTTTTCCGCTGCTTTCAGAATCGAGTCGACGTTGCGGGTAAAATCGGCGGTGAACTTTTGATATTCGGGTGTCTGGCGGATTTGCCAGCTGGCTTCCTGGCTCAAGACTTTAAGCTGTTTGGCGTTCTCCGTGATGACTTCGTAATTCTCCGTGGCGATGCCTTCGAGAACGCGTTGCGCATGATGAAGTTTAAACTTCATGACGTCTTTGGTGCTGATCTTCGGTTCGGACTGTGCCCAACCCGTGACAAGACAAAGAAATAAGATCGATGCCGATACCCAGTACGCTTTTGTTTTCATGGAAGACCCTCCTTCAGACAGAACCATGGCAAATTAGTGTCGTGAGAAAGAAATTTCACTCCCGGTTTTTTCACTATTTTGAGGATCGCCATCTTCATGATCACTAAAGGGAGTTCGTTTTCTTGTCTCTAAGATCATCCAATTCGCGCCAGCGGGCTCAACGTTCCTTGCTATAAACGTGGCATTTTTTGAGCAGATGGAATGGAGCTGGCTCCC
>CBHTTJ010000257.1:0-6431 GCA_966095605.1 uncultured bacterium
TGACTTTCGCCGGGCCTTCGCAAAATCCAGCAACAGCTACTTTATCGACAGTGGATTGCGTATCGGCATAAGTCGGATCATTGACATGGGGAACCGTTTCTTCCTCGGGCAAAGCACTGAATTGCCAGTGGGAATCAAATTGCAAAAAGGCTTTTTCCCTACGATGCCGTGGATTTCAAAACACGGCTGGAACGATGGCGACACGGCCAATCTTTGCATCGGCCAGGGGTGGATCACCGTCACCCCGGTGCAAATGGCAGTGATGACTTCGGCGGTTGCGAACGGAGGTAAGATTTACAAACCACGTCTTGTTCAACGCGTTGATCCGCAGGAAAAAATTCCCGGCGAAGATGATAGCGAAGAATTCCCAACGCAATTACGAGGGGAAATCAAAGTGCGGCCGGCCAGTTTGCAAATGATCCAAACCGCGATGCTGGCGGACACTGAAGACAGTGAAGGCAGTGGGTACAAAGCTTTCCACAATTCGGGTCAACCCCGGTTGAACCAATTTCGCGTTGGCGGCAAAACAGGAACGGCGGAAGTGATCCGTCCTGGCTTTAAAGATTACATTACCTGGTTCGTTTCGTACGGTCCGATTGAATCCCCACGCTACGCTGTAGTGGTGATGGTGGAAAGCGGCCGTTCTGGTGGAACGACCTGTGCGCCAATTGCCGCGCAGATTTTCCAGGCAATCGAAAAAATTGAAACCCCGCACGGTCGGGATCAGTTGGCCGGATTATAAAAAATGTTTGAATCAACACTCAACGCAGACCGCCGCAAGATCGATTGGCTGATGCTGATAGCGATCGGAGGCCTGATGTTGTTTGGAGTGTTCTTTGTTTACAGCGCGACGACGTCGAACGATGACGGGCACATGCACGGTTATTACCTGCGGCAGATTGTCTGGTACGCGTTGGGTTTAACGACCGCCGCCGTTATTTGTTTGGTCGATTACCACATTCTGTCCCGATGGGCGATTGTGGCGTATTGGCTTACCGTGCTTTTGCTGGTGGCCGTGCTTATTCCGGGCATTGGCACGACACAAGGGTGGGGGGCGCGACGGTGGATTAAGTTCCCGTTCTTTCAACTGCAGCCTTCTGAGTTTGCAAAGGTCGCACTGATTTTCGTTTTAGCCCATTTCCTGAGCCGCCCTGTGGATGAATTGAAAATTCCCAGGAACTTTTTCAAGGCGCTTGGGCTGACCGCCCTGCCGTTCATTTTAATTTTGAAAGAACCGGACCTCGGATCCGCTTTGGTGCTGTGGCCGGTTTGTTTTGCGATGCTTTATGTTGCAGGAGCGCCGAAGAAATATCTCGCCCAGATTGCTGCGCTGGTGCTCGGTGTCATCGCATTGTTGGCCGTTGATGTCTATTTCACTCCCCGTTTTCGGATTCCACTTCAGTCGTATCAAAAGGAACGGCTCGTCGTGTTTTTCAATGCAGATTTTGTAAAGAATTTTGCTCCGCCGAATGCCACTGAGGCGCAGAAGCAAAAATGGCGCGCTCTGGAAAGGGACAAGTCCTACAACATTGAGCAAGCGCTTATTTCCGTTGGTTCAGGAGGATTGACGGGTAAAGGCTGGCGCGAGGGCACACAGAATGTCCTCGGTTTCCTGCCGCGCAGTGTGGCACACAACGACTTCATTTTCTCCGTTCTTGCCGAGGAGGAAGGATTCGTTGGCAGCGTGATTGTGATCGCGCTGTATGCGGTGGTTCTGTTCTGCGGAATCAGAATCGCCAGCGAGGCGCGCGATCGCCTCGGAAAGTTACTGGCCATCGGCGTCGTTATGCTGCTGTTTGGCCATGTATTCATCAATATCGGCATGAACATCCGGATAATGCCTGTGACGGGCGTGCCACTGCCGCTGCTTTCCTACGGCGGGTCTTCAGTGCTCTGTTCGTTGATCGCAATTGGCATCCTACAAAATGTATACATGTATCGAAGGTCATACTGATTATGAGTGACAGAAACTTCTCCCGCCGCCGTGGACGCGGCGGAATGAGATTCCGCCCGAGCGGTGGAATAAAACCTGGCGGCCAACAGCAAAACCGCCCTGATCGCGCGGCGACCGAAGCGCGACAGGAAGTCCTCGGCGAAAAAGTCGGAGGCGAAGACACGATTTATGATAAATCGCGTTTTCAAAATGAAATCGATCGCGCCGAAAATGTTGCTGCCGGCCTGCCTCCGGAAGGTGCTCCCAAGGTGGAAGAAGCGCCCGTTGAAAACGTTCCTCACGAACAACCGCATCACCACCACAAGGAAGCCGTTCCGGAAGCGAAACAGGAAACGTTCAAACCCGTCGAAATCAAGGAGCCTGCACCACAGGGCTTGCTGGAGAACATCAAGTCCGTTGCGAATAAACTGTACAAGAAGGTCCAGGGCCTGTTCCGTCCTAAGAAGAGTTCGCATCGCGAAGTGATTATCAATGCGGAGTCCCTGGAAACTCGCGTGGCGGTAACGGTCGAAGGAAAATTGGAAGAGTTCACCATTGAACGCACCACCGAGGAACGCCTCGTCGGCAGCATCTTCAAAGGTAAAGTCCGCAATCTCGAAGACGGCTTGAAAGCCGCCTTCGTGGATATTGGGTTCGAAAAGAATGCCTTCCTGCATTATTGGGACATTGTGCCGACCAATTTCGACAGCAGTGTTGAAGTGGTCGAACGCGAAGGACGCAAGCGTGACAAGCCTCGCATCACCCAACGCGATGTTCCTCGCCTGTATCCTCCGGGCACAGACATTATTGTTCAGGTAACCAAAGGTCCCATCGGCACCAAAGGCCCTCGTGTCACCACGAACCTCGTGTTGCCGGGTCGTTACCTCGTCCTGCTCCCGAATTCGGATCAATGCGGTATTTCACGCAAGATTGAAAACCAGGAAGAACGCCAACGCCTGAAGCAGATCCTGCGTGGCTTGAGCATTCCAGACGGCATGGGTGTGATCATCCGCACAGTCGGCGAAGGCCAGCAGCTTCGTTATTTCGTGCGCGACCTGGCACTCCTCCTCGAAGAATGGAAACAGATTCAGGACAAGATCAAAAATCAGCCGCCAGCGACGTGCGTGTTCGAAGAGCCTGATCTCATCGCCCGCACGGTCCGCGACTTCCTTACGGAAGACGTGGAACGCATTGTTGTCGACAACAACAAAGCGTGCGAACGCATGCGCGAAATGATTTCGAAGATCTCTACCCGTTCCGCGAAGAAGGTCATCTTCTATCCCGAATCGCAGCCGATCTTCGATAAATTCCTGATCACGAAACAGCTCGAGAATACCTTCTCACGCCAGGTGCACCTGAAGAGCGGCGGTTATCTTGTCATCGACGAAACCGAAGCACTGGTCGCCATCGACGTAAACACCGGCCGTCACAAATCCGGTAAGGACCAGGAATCCACAATCCTCAAGGTGAACATCGAAGCCGCCGACGAAATCTGCCGTCAGCTTCGTCTCCGCAATATCGGTGGTTTGATCGTTCTCGACTTCATCGACATGCGTCAGCGTCGCGATCAACAGCAGGTGTATCAACGCGTCAAAGAACATCTGCGTAAAGACAAAGCGAAGACCCACGTGTTGCCGATCTCTCAGCTCGGCCTCATGGAAATGACGCGTCAGCGTCATTCCGAAAGTGTGCGCGCTTCGGTTTACGAAGATTGCCCTTATTGCAAAGGCCGCGGCAAAGTGAAGAGCGCCCTGACGATGAGCGTGGAAATCCAGCGTAAGTTGGGCGAAATTCTGAAGAAACGTTCCCGCGACGAATCCGACTTCCAGTTGCGCATTGTCGTGAATCCGACGGTCCTCGAACGTCTCCGCACGGAAGACGAAAATATCATCAAGGATTTGGAGAAGCGTTATTTCGTCAAACTGGTGTTCCGTCCGGAACCCGCCGTTCACGCGGAACAATTCAAGATCGTCAACATTGCGACGAACGAAGAATTGGTCAACGTCGGTTAATCCAAAGTTCTGCTGGAAAAGCAAAAGCCCCGCGATTCATTTCGCGGGGCTTTCTTTTTGAAAGGATTGTAAATTACTTGGCTTCGTTTACGACCACGAACCAGGAAGTGTCATTGCTTGCTACATCGCCGCCAACCACAAACATTCCGTTTTTCAGAACATGCGTATCTTTTCGGACGGTCTTTCCTTTGCCAATCAATGTCACTTCAATGCGTCCGTCTCCAAGATTTTTCACCTGGACAGTGCATTGTTCGCTCATGGTGACTTTTTGCGTTGCGCCCGAGGCGACCGACAATTGTTTACGATTAATTTCGAAATAATTTTTCCACTTAAAGGGAGATTTGCCCATCTTCTTCGCCAATTCCGGCTCTACAGGCTTGTGCTTTGGATCAGGCGATTGTGCGTCGTTCGTACCCCAGATTAGCTGCAAATTGAGTTTTACATCCGAGGCCTGCACGGCACCGGCCGACGTGATGAACGCCAGGAAAAGAACGCTCAGGAAAAATCTGCCCGCAATGAACGAAAGTTGTTTGGTCATTGAATCTCTGTAGCTTCGGAAGAGTCCTCAGTCGTAGCGCTATTGTCAGCCAGCCAGACTACCGTCATACGATCCGATTGTGAGCGGTAAGTGTAGGCGGCCATCTCTCCCGACGATTCACCTTCGCCAGGAACGTAGGCTAAACCAGATGGATTCTGCGAAACCACGGCGTAGAGAATAACGGCGGCGGTTGCTCCGGCAAGTGGTAAAAAGTACTTCCAAAGCTGGGCAAGAACAGGTGTGCGTTCGGGAGCTTTTTGCGTTTGCGCCTGCGCCTCGCGCTCGATTTGACGCTGGATCTTGCTGAAGAAAAAGTCACGCGACTCTGGAAGCTTCACTTCCAGTTCGTTCCCCGCCAGAGCGGTCTTCGTGTTTTTTAATTCCTCAAGTAACGCCCGGGCGCTGGCGTCAACTTTGAGCATCTCGGTGATCTGGCGCGTTTCGCGCGGGGAAAGTTCACCGTCGAGATAAGACTGCAATTGGAGTTGTTGGTCGATGTTCATCGTGAGTTTTCTCTTTTTAAGCTCTGCAAAAGACTCGCCATCCTGCGTCGCGCATAAAACAACCGCGACATCACCGTTCCGATCGAACATCCCATCCTCTTGGCGATCTCTTTATATTCCAGGTCTTCAAATTCATGCAAAATGAGCACTGTCCGATGCTCGTGCGATAACTGGGCCAGCGCTTTATCGATTCGCTGCCTCAGTTCACCGCGTTCCAGGCCGGCCGTCGGATTGACTTCAATCACTGGCATCTGCCGTTCCACCCCGCCGGACTCTTCGTCCATGGCTTCGATGGATTCGGCGCGTTGCCGTTTGTTCTTCCGGATTTGATCCAGGCACAGGTTGATAACAATTCGCGTCATCCAGGTGACAAAGCTGGAGTCACCTTGAAACTGTGCCAGGCGTTGCCAGGCCTTTACCCATGCTTCCTGAGAAAGATCAATCGCTTCTTCCTCGTTGCGCATCATGCTGAATGCGCGAGCGTAAATCTTATCCCGATGCCGACCCACCAACTCCTCGAAGGCTCGCATGTCGCCTTTTTGGGAGGACTTCACGAGCTCATCATCTGGCAGCGTCGTGTAATCCGGTGTTGTCGACATAAGTTTGACGGTACGATTTTTGCCGTTATTCAGTGTCGATTACAGTTTTCCCTTGGTGCTGGGTAATTGACCCGCAATTCGCGGATCTCGTTGACACGCAGCATCGGTGGCACGGGCAAAAGCCTTGAAAAGCACCTCCACCACATGGTGGGGTTCTTCGCCGTAAAGGAGCTCTAAATGGAGGTTGCAACGGGCTTCGTTGGTGAATCCCTGGAAGAATTCACGCGCCAATCCAAATCGAAACGCCGATGACATATCCTGCTTTTTTTCGGCGTCTGTGACTTGTTTATATTGCAGCTTATTCAATCCGCGCCAAACAAGGTAAGGGCGGCCGCTGAAATCAATAACGCACCGGGCAAGGCATTCGTCCATCGGAACGTAAGCTTCGCCGGTAAAAGGATTCTTCGGGTCAAAACCGGTTCCGTAGCGTTTGATGCCCTTTTTATCCCCCAAAGCCTGCACAAAAGCCTGTCCCAGGGCGATGCCGCAATCTTCCACGGTATGGTGGGCGTCAACATCAAGGTCACCGTTGCAGGTGAGCTCAAGATCGACAGTCGCGTGTTTGGCAAAAAGCGTCAGCATATGGTCGAAAAACGGGATGCCCGTCTTGATTTTCGACTTTCCAGACCCGTCAACGTTCAGTTTTAGGGTGATCTGCGTTTCTTTGGTGTCGCGTTTGAGCGCGGCCTGACGCTGTTTCATCGGGCGGAATTAAGCAGCTTTCCGGGGAAAAACAAAGCGGAATTGCAGCGGACGCCATTTCGCCCATGATGATAAGCAGCTGATCGCCTAAAAAAAGCGGCGGGGCAGGGCGCCCCGCCGCTGTGCTTCTGCGTTTTATGGCGT
>CBHTTJ010000258.1:0-6399 GCA_966095605.1 uncultured bacterium
TACAGGACGAAATTAAGCCGTCGACGCGTCGAAGCACTTTCTACAAGACTGTAAACCAACAGTTTAGGCAAATTTCCGTCAATTTCTGGTCTTTTAGGGTCAACCGAAAAGCCATTCTGTTGGAATTCGGTTGAATGGGAGGATTTTTGGTCTTTGACGAAACAAAGATCGAAGCTGAAAACCCAAAGTGTGTCGGTCTCCTTACGGTTTCGGAAACAATTTCCACCCAGGATTCCCGGGTGAAATTTGGACCTCAGTTCAACATTCCCTTCCCGCCATTTTAGATTTATTTAACTAAACAATCTTTTTGAACGTCGAACTATCCATGAACAAAAATATCTCCCGCCGTCAGTTCCTCTCGACCACGGCCATTGCCGGCGCCGCGTTTTACATCGGACGCAATTCCGTTTTCGGCAAAGGCAAGTCGGCGAATGACAAATTGAATATCGGCATCATCGGGACGCATAATCGTGCCGGCGCCAATATTTCGGGAGTGAAAGGCGAGAACATCGTCGCGATCTGCGATGTCGACGACAAATATCTTGCAGAAACGGGAGAACAATTTCCGACGGCTCAACGTTACAACGATTTCAGAAAGCTTCTGGAACAGAAAAATATCGACGCCGTCGTCGTCAGTACCACGGATCATACCCACGCCTTTGCGACCGCAGCCGCTTTGCATTCAGGCCGGCATGTCTATTGCGAGAAGCCTCTGACCCATGACGTTCATGAAACGCGCATCATCGCGAAGCTCGCAGCCAAGAATAAAAAGCTCGCGACCCAAATGGGAACACAGATTCACGCGACGAATAATTACCGGCGCGTCGTAGAAATCATTCGTAGTGGCACGATCGGCCAGGTACGGGACGTGCACATTTGGATTGAAAAGTCCCGCTACGGTGGCGAACCGAAAATAATGCCGCCCCCGTCCAATTTGCATTGGGACTTGTGGATGGGCCCTGCACCGGAACGTCCCTACAATGCGGCGTTTCATCCTCGCGGTTGGCGCGCCTTCTGGAATTTCGGCAGCGGCACCCTGGGCGACATGGGCTGCCATTATATGGACCTTCCGTTCTGGGCTTTGGAATTAGGCTTGCCGACAACTATTGAAAGCGAAGGCCCGGCAGTGGACGCGGAAATCACCCCGCTGTGGCTCACCGCTCGTTACGAATTTCCGAGCCGCGGCAAGTTGCCTCCTGTCAAAATGACCTGGTACGACGGAGTGGACGTTGGCGGCGCGAAGAAGCCCGAAGCTGCAATCCAGGCCAATGTTTCCAAGTGGAAAAACGGTGTCTTGTTCATTGGCGACAAGGGAATGCTGGTCGCCGACTATTCCAAATACAAATTGCTGCCCGAAGATAAATTCGCGCACTTTACGCCGCCCGCAGAATCTATTCCCAACTCCATCGGCCACTACAACGAGTGGTTTGAAGGTTGCAAACATCGTAAACCAACATCTTGTAATTTTGCCTACGGTGCGTTACTCACCGAAACCGTCCAACTCGGCAATGTCGCGTATCGCGTCGGAAAGAAACTGGAATGGGACGCGAAACATATGAAGGCGAGGAATGCGCCTGAAGCTGCCAACTATTTACAGCGCGACTATCGCAAAGGTTGGAAGTTATAATCACTAGTCATGGGCGATAATAAGTTCGTTTGCCGGTTGGCAACTAAAGAAGATGCGCTGACGTTGATTGCTTTCAACACCGCGCTGGCGTGCGAGACGGAAGACAAGGTGCTCGATACGGCGACGATTCGTGCTGGTGTCAACCGACTCTTCGACCGGCCACAATATGGCTTCTACATCGTCGCCCAGGACGAACACGCCGTTGGGGGTTGCATGCTGGTGACCTACGAATGGACTGATTGGCGCAACGGACTTTTTTGGTGGATCCAAAGCGTCTACGTGACGCCGGAATTTCGGCGGCTGGGCGTTTATCGCGCGATGCACACATATGTCCGCCACCTTGCGAAACAAGATCCGGATGTTCGAGGCCTCCGGCTTTATGCCGACGCGGAAAATCTTCTCGCTCATCGCGCTTATAAACGCATGGGAATGAGCGAAACCAATTACAGGATCTTCGAGGAAATCTTTTAGTCTGACTTTTTCCTGCTTTTTTGCTGTATTCAGCTCAGATGCCTTCGGATTTAACAGATGTTCTCGCCCGGCTTGGAATGGCGTTTCTGACAGGCCTGATCCTTGGCCTGGAACGAGAGAGTCATGGACGCGCGGCGGGTCTGCGGACCACCGTTCTCGTCTGCATGGCGGCGGCCATGGGCGGGATTCTTTCTGATCAGTTTTACAGCGGCAGTTTTGAAGGAACGTTTCACAGCAGCAATTGGCATCCAGATCCCGCTCGACTTGGCGCGGGGGTTTTGACCGGCATCGGCTTCCTCGGTGCCGGCGTGATTCTTCGCCAGGGCAATCTGGTCCGCGGTGTCACGACGGCTTCACTCATCTGGTTCACCACGATTCTTGGGTTGTGTTACGGAACAGGCCATCTGCTTCTCGGCTTTATCGGATTGATGCTCGCGGTGTTTGCAGTTTTCTTTTTGCGTCCGATCGAAGGACTGATCAAACGCGATTGGTACGCCGTCTTGAGCATCACCGCGACTGCTGAAGGAATTTCTGTCGCCGAAATTTCCCAGCTGCTCAAAGAATTCCAGATCACCATCAAAAACGTCGAATACACGCACGATGCGGTGGAAAAAACCCGCGCGATTCGCTGCTCCCTTCGGTTCAAACGGAACAAACTCGTGGAGTTGCCGGAACGCGTCGGCAAACGATTGATGGGTGAACGAGGTGTTTTGCAGGTCGATTGGAAATGATTTTTTGATTCCTTTTCCCCCACTGACTTTCTAGCCTCCAGTCATGGCTCAGATTCCACTGGAAGATAATTTCAACGACGTCATCGCCAAAGCACAGAAGGGTTTCAAATTGAGCGACATGGCGCTGGCTGCGGCATCGCGTTCCACTGTTGACGCTTTGAACAAGTTGAAGTCCGGCGAACTCGATGAGGCCCTCGTCCGACGCATTGCTCCCCTGTTGAATCTGGACGTCGCGAAGCTCCTGGAATTGGCTCACAAAGCGTGGCATCCACCGGAACATAAAGTCCCGGGCCTGGTCATGTTCACCACGACTTACCAGGACATGACGGTGAACAATTACCTGGTCTATGACCTTCTGACGCAAAAGGCGGTCGTGTTCGATACCGGGGCCGATATCACCGAGATGATCAAGTTCTGCCTCGCGAATCGCTTAAAGATTAAAGGCATTTTCCTCACCCACACGCACGTCGATCACATCGTTGAACTGGAAAAGTTGAAACAGAAGAGCGGTGCGCCAGCTCATGTTTGTGAATTGGAGGAATTCGCCTCCGCCGAGCCGTTCAAGCCAGGCAAGGTATTTGATCTGTCCAATTTGGACGTGGAAACGCGCTTGACCTGTGGTCACGCCAAAGGCGGAATTACTTACGTTGTCAGCGGACTGCAAAAGCCGGTCGCGATTGTCGGTGACGCAATCTTTTGTTGTTCCATGGGTGGCGGAATGGTTTCTTACGTCGACGCCTTGCGCACGAATCGGTCACAGATCTTCTCGCTGCCCGACGATACGATTCTCTGTCCTGGACACGGTCCGTTAACAACCGTGGCTGAACAGAAATTGCACAATCCATTCTTTCCAGAATACAAGCTGAGTGCGTCGCGTCCGGCTCCGGCTCAGTAATGCGCGGTCACAATTGTCGCCGATGCTGAACTCAGATCGCGACAACTTATTGCGTGTGACGATGATTTTTTCGTCATCCCGATTGCGAGGGATTACCAATGAACCAACCAGGCCGGCATTGTCCCAGGCTTGATTGCATCCACTCCCGAGCGTCGCGTTTGCCCCGCTTGGTGAAATGAGCTTTCTCTACTCTCTTTGCGCCCACGTCGGCTTGACCAGCTGCGCGTTCCAATTGTTCCACGCGTCCTGCAATTTCTTAAGCATGTCCGGATTCGTTTCGGCGAGGTTCTTATTCTCGCCCATATCCTTGGCCACATTGAAAAGTTGCGTGCCGGTTTCCTTGTTAAAGTGCGTCAATTTCCAGTCGCCGCTCCGCACCGCCCATTGCTCTCCATAACGCCAGAAAAGAAACTCGTGCGGCGGATTTTTTCTTTCGCCCGTGAGATAGGGAATGAGATTGACGCCATCCAATTTCTTTTTCTCCGGTAATTCTCCTCCCGCAACGGCGACCGCGGTAGCATGAACGTCCAAGGAAATAACAGGGTGATCGTAAATTTTGCCTGCGGGCAAATGACCCTTCCACTGCACCATAAACGGAACGCGAATACCACCTTCCCAAACCTGAGATTTGAATCCACGGAAAGGATCGTTGCGCGAGGTATTCTTCGTGGTAGGTCCGCCATTATCACTCAAAAAGAAGATCAACGTCTTTTCCTCGAGACCGCAGCGACGAACCTTTTTCAATATTTCGCCAACACCATCATCGAGGGCCGAAAGCATGGCGAGATATGTTTGACGCTTCTTGTTTTTAACGTCTGAGAAACGCAGTCGATATTTATCCAAAACTTCCATCGGTGTATGGACGGCGTTGAACGGCATGTAGAGGAAAAACGGTTCCTTTTGATGTCTGCCGATGAATCCCGCAGCTTCCTGCGCGAAAGTTTCCGTCAGGAAATCCTTGCCGTGCAGCACTTCTTCACCGCGCATCAATGGATTGATCGCCTTTTCATCCCAGTCCAGATAGGAATGTGCACCGCCCGGGAAACCGAAGAATTCGTCGAATCCACGATTGAAGGGGAGGAACTGATTGGAGTAGCCGAGATGCCACTTACCCACCATGCCCGTGACGTAGCCCGCTTTTTTCATTCTTTGCGGGAGCGTCACTTCGTCCAGAGAAAGTCCAAATGGTTTAAACGCCGCGATATCGGGAGGGCCAGGATTAAATTCATGTCCGAAGCGTTGTTGATAACGGCCAGTCATCAGACCGGCGCGTGTTGGACTGCATACGGGACAACTCACATAACCGCTGGTGAAGCGGACCCCGGCTTTGGCTATGGAATCAATATTTGGCGTGGAAACATCTTTGCTAATCTGACAACTCAGATCCGCATAACCAAGGTCGTCCGCGACGATGACGATCACGTTAGGTTTGGGTTTCTTCTGTTCGGCAAATACCGGAAAACCAAAAGCCAGGGAGAAGAGCAGAAGCAGTGCTTTGTAAAAGTTCATCATAGAGGGCTTTCGGTGAAAGACTTTACCGCCGCACCTGAGGTTACGATGGACATTCAATATTTCCGCCGGTTGCATACCCTGACGTGTACAAAAAAAACGAGGCTGGTGTGCTCCAGCCTCGCTCGTGTGATTTCAGTTCCTCCGAAACTGTTTCGGCTTAGTACATTCCGCCCATGCCACCGCCGTGGTCATGACCGCCACCGGCTGGTGCCGCCGGCTTTTCCTTTTCAGGAGCGTCGGTGATCAAGCACTCAGTGGTGAGCAGGAGACCTGCGATGGAGGAAGCGTTCTGCAGCGCGGAGCGCGTGACCTTCTTCGGATCAACGACACCGGCTTTGACGAGGTCAACGTATTCGCCGCTGGCGACGTTGTAACCATCGTTACCTTTGCGCTTCTTGACTTCCTGGACAACGAGGGAGCCTTCGACACCAGCGTTGAGGGACAACGCGCGGAGCGGAGCTTCGATCGCCTTCTTGACGATTTCGACACCGATCTGTTCGTCTTCGTCGCTGAGCTTGAGAGCTTCAACGGCAGGCAAGCAACGGAGCAACGCGACGCCACCGCCAGGAACGATACCTTCTTCGACAGCTGCGCGAGTCGCGTGCAACGCGTCTTCGACACGAGCTTTCTTTTCCTTCATTTCCGTTTCGGTCGCAGCACCAACGTTGATGACGGCAACGCCACCAGCGAGTTTGGCCAAACGTTCCTGCAATTTTTCGCGATCGTAGTCCGAAGTGGTTTCTTCGATCTGACGGCGGATCTGATTGACGCGGCCCTGGATGTCGCTGGATTTACCACTGCCTTCAACGATCGTGGTGTTTTCTTTGTCGACAACAACGGACTTCGCGCGACCGCAGTCTTCGAGACCGAGGTTTTCGAGCTTGAGACCGAGGTCTTCGCTGATGAACTTGCCGCCCGTGAGGATCGCGATGTCTTCGCACATGGCTTTGCGGCGGTCGCCGAAACCAGGGGCTTTGACAGCGCAGATGTTCAACGTGCCACGGAGTTTGTTGACAACGAGCGTTGCGAGAGCTTCGCCTTCGATGTCTTCAGCAATGATCAAGAGAGGCTTGCCAACCTTCGCGACTTTTTCGAGAAGCGGGAGCATGTCCTTCAAGTTGCTGATCTTCTTTTCGTAAATCAGGATGTAAGCGTCATCGAGC
>CBHTTJ010000259.1:0-6394 GCA_966095605.1 uncultured bacterium
GCGCCGCGTCGACCGAAGACAACGGTTTGATTGCCGGTTTCGTCAGCAACACGATCGCGATCCAGTCCTCTGGAAACTGCGACCGCAGGTCCTTTGGTGTGATACGTTGCGATTAGTTTTGGATTGGGTTGCGGAGTGAAACCCATGTGTCCGGGAACGGTGTCGGGAGATATGAGCTGGAGAACGCGCAGGCCATTCTTGCCGTCGGCGACGAGAGCAAACATCGAGGCGTTAACCGAACCAATTTGAACCGCTCGCGTATCGTTGAGCGCGCCATTGGCGTTAAACATCTGGTCGAGCTTCGGCTGTTCCGGTTTTTCAATGTCGATGATAGCAAGGCCTTCGGGACCGTTGGCGACGTAAGCATAAGTGCGCGCCACATACAGGCGTTGCGCATTCTTCAAAGAAACCGTGGCATCTGGAAGGGGAACGGGCTTCTTTGGCTCTGTGATGTCGATAACTTTTAATCCATCGGCATCGGTGACAAATAGATAACGGAATTGCAACGCAAGCGCTCGCGGGCTACGCAGGAAGCCATCGGCGAGTTCGCCGACAAGTTTCGGTTTGGTCGGTTCATTGATGTCGATAACGAACAAACCTTCTTCCGCCACTACGTAAAGAAGGTGTCCTGCAACGAAGGCCTGTTGTGCTCCTTTCAGCTTTCCATCCGGATTGAAGGCGACTTTTTCCTTCAGAAAATTATTTTCCGGATTTCCGTCTACCAACGTTGCGACGTTGACGATCACGAGACCTTCTTCGAGGTCCGTAACATAAACATACGCGTAGAGCATATGAATCGGTTGCTCTTCGTTTTCCGGCAATCGGGTCCGCGCTGGATCGAGAGCGAGTGTGCTGGGAAGCGCCACCGAGGTCGCATATTTCGTGCGAACGTAGGTGCGTTGGCCAAGCGGTGACACAGGAGCGGAAACAATTCGTTCCGAAAATCCTTTTTGGTCGATGTTCGCGACGTCGAAGACCTCGAAGCCATCCTTGCCATTGGCCGTGTAAAGATATTCGCCGCGTAACGTCAGATCGAGGATTTCTCTGCCATCGTGATGGTAAGCCGTGGCGAGTTCCTGTTTTGCCGCTTCATGCTTTGCGTAATTTTTTGGATACGCCAGTTGATGCAAGTGACTTCCCAGGGCTGCCTGGGGTTCGTTCTGTTCCGTCCAGACTACGCCATAAAGCCCATCTCTGCCTGCGCCAACGTAGGCGTAACGTCCGAAGAAATTCACCGTGCCAGTTCCGAAGCCCAATAGCTGCGCCATGATGGCATTGTTGTCGTTTTCCTTCGCGAGGTGGCAGTCGGTGCAATTCTTGGTGGTGCCGCGGCCGCTGGTGGTGTGGGCGAAGTGCGGATTGAAAGCCTGACCGCTATAACCTTCGGAGGAGAAGGTTTGCTGCTGCGAATAAACCCATTCCCGATTCGCATTTTGCGAACCGACGATTACGGCGCTCGATGAGCGGATCACGGCCGTCCGCTTGCTTTTCACCGTGCTGTCTTTGCCGAGCATGAAGACGTCATCGCGAACCACTTGCGGATTATAGGAAGTGTAGTTGCGAGACGTGGTTCCTTCGTATTTGTTCAGAGCCACTTTTTGGTTCGCCTTCATCGGTAGATGGCACCCGAAGCAACTCGTCGCCCACGACGTGTGACACACCTGGCAGCTGACGTTCTTATCTTCATGCGCCAATTGTTGGTCTCGGGGGCAATTCGGATTCAGTTGCGTCTCGCCCCAGCTCTTCCCATCACGTCGCAACGTTTTCGCGTAAGCCGATTTTGCATTGTAATGCGGTGAGGCGGGGTCAACGGTGTCGCGCGTTTGCGGAATTTCCCAACGTCGATCGGGACTCATCATCGAACGCTGGAAAAGGCGTTTCCCTTCCCATTCAAAACGTGGACCGAACGGTGTGGACGTCTTGGCGAGATCAATTTTGCCGCCGTTGCCGGAGGTGACGAGCGTGGGACGTTTATCCACCGTCCCGTGGCAATCGATACATTCAATCGTGGTAGCAGCACGCGCTTCTCCGTAAAGATTTCCATTGCCGTGAACATCGGCTTCGAAATGGCAATCGACACATTGCATGCCCCGCGCCAGATGGATGTCTTTCAAATGAACGGCCTGTGCGAATTTATTGGTGGCATCAAACGAAATTTTATTGTCGTCGAGATCGAGCAAGTTGCCTTTGCGATCCTTTTTGAACACGGCGCGAAAAATCCATCCATGCCCGTGGTAATCCGCGAACTGTGTCTGCTTCAACTTCGGATTTAATTCCGCGACTTTCTCGATGAAATCAAGATCGCCCCACAAACCGCGCGCCGCCGCCGCTTCCGGATTTTTGCGCAAGGATTCGTAGAGTTCCTCTTCCGTCGGATCTTTTTGTTCCTTCGGATACATGAATTCGCCATCGGATTCCTGGTCCCACCAGGTATAACCGAGGAAAGGATTCACAAATAAATTTCCCTGGTGCATGTGGCAGTTCATGCATTGGCTGCTCGGGATCGAACGAGTGAATTGATGTTTGATCGGGTGTCCGCGCTCGTTTTTCGGAATCGATTTGTCACCGCTAAAGCTCAAACCTTGATGGCCGTATTTACTCCACCAATCGGAATTGCTCGGGGATCGATCGTTTGCGTAAACCACGTGACACGCCGAACAACCACTCGAACGGTAATCACCGGGATGCTCATTGGATCCCATGAAACCGAGCAACGGATCATGCAGACGCGTCTTTTGCAGGTTCAATACGACGGGATCAATGCGGTTCAATGTGCCGAGTCCGCGTTCAGAAAGGCGACGCGCCGGACGGCCGGGCGATTCCTCGGTGTTGGGAATGCCCAGTGGAATTTGTTTCCCGCCGCCCTTTTCGAAAATGCGCAAGGTGTTCCCCGGTTGCGCGATGGGAAAACGTGGGAGCGGCTCAAGAAATGGGAGGATGCCGCGCTTCCGCGTGTCCTCCGAGGTGACGGGCGTTGGATTGAAAAGGCGCAACGGAGCACCGTCCTGCGCATACGCCTGACCGTAACGATAATTTTTATGCGGCACTGCGCCGTTGTTATAAAGCGCGGCTCCCCAGAGCATCGCACCGTGATTCATCATGTTGTTCTGAACGTGGTCGATGATCTGCTGGTGACAAAGGCCGCAGGACTCCGCGGCGACGCGCAAGTCTCCGGGATTCACAAAACGAATGAACTCCGGTGATTCGTGGTTGAGGAGAATGCTGGAATCGACGGGATTTGCGGACGATTCAAAAAAGATCGGGTTCTTCGGCAATACGTGCGCCTTGCGTTGTGTGAGACCGGGAGTCGGATTGCCGCCGTGGCAATCTGTGCAACCGAGGACGACATTTGGCGAAGCATGCATGTCTTCGCTGCCCTGATGGCATTCCAAACACCCTGCGCTTTTCTTGTGTGCTTCCGCAGGAGTTTGGTCGATCCAATTGCGTGCCTTCGTGGCAATCGGCTTCGACGGTTCGCGTGGAACGGATATGGCCGGCCCAGCGCCGGGATCCTGGGCGGACGAGACGATCGCGGTTGAAAGACAGCCGATCACCGTTGCGCTCAGCGCCAACATCCTTGCGAGACTCCATGAATTCACAACGCGCATGTTTAGTAAGTGAACGTGATTGCCAACAAACCGCTGTACAGAAAGTCATCTGGATCACCGGACTGGTTGGTTCCGTAACCGGGAATTGGTTGCGTGTTTCGCCGATAGATATCCGCATATCCTTTGCCGGGTATCAACGTGCCGAAACCAGCGGAGATAATAATGTTATCGGTCAAGATCGGACGATATTGAAAACCAAGACTTAAATCCAAACCGATTTCCTCGTCGATCTTGTCGGTGAGCAAGACGGTTTTGATCGGTTCCGTCGCGGCGAAACGGAGATAGTTCAAATTGAGGAAACTGCGCAGCCTGGGAGTTAAATCCATTTCAATGCCACCACCTAACAGGATCAATCCAGGATTAACAAAGTTGGCCTGTCCCTCCGTTTTGCTGGCGCGCAACGCCGACAATAATGTGTTGCGTGATTTGAATGCGACGGATGAGCCAGCGAGGTTAAAGCCCTGGTGAACGAAATAACTGAACGGGCCACCCGTAAAATTGGCATTGTCCAAAATAGAATCGAAGCCAGTCGCCGTGTGGTCCTCGGGATTGTCGTCGCCGGAGGCATAGAAGAGAGACCCTTTATATCGCACCCAGTCGCGATCGTAGGATAACTCCAAAGCAAACAGTTGCGCGTTGATGTCGGTGGGTTGGCCGGCGATGCCATTGAGATCATCGCGACCGACGACCTGGTAGAAAGCGTGATTGATATTCCAGCGTCCGAGATGACCGTCGCCGGTCCAACCGAAATAAAACGCGTTCACATCATGGGCTACGACGGTACCGACGGGAGCAGGGCGGGTGAGAACTCCATTGCGATCGTAATGCAAACCGCCTTCGTCGAGGTTCGCGTGGAAGCTCAATTGAGCCGTGTAACCCTCGGTTAGGAAGTCCTGTCGATAAACATTCGCGACGAACACGCGTTGGTCGCGTCCATCGAACGTATTGAGGTCCGAGAAGGTGTCCTTTTCCAACATGTCGAAAATGGCGACGTTGTATTGATACCGGTTGTTGTCTGCATTCCCGAAAAGGCGAACGCCAAGATTGGAATCGTTGAAAATGAAACCACGAAAATCGCTGTTGAAGGTTTGGATTCCTGACTTGAGGGCGAGAAAATCATAATTCACCGACAAATCAGCGAGGTGATATTCGAACGAAGCGTCCTGCAAAGCGATATGCGTCCGCGTGCGGGTAGTATGCGATTGTCCCGAAAGATTCGAAGGGGCGGGCGTGGTCGGAATGATTGGCCCGACATCTCCCGGGTTGACCACGCTGCCGTTGCCGGGCGCCGGGGTGTTATCGTGGAAATCTCCGCGCGGATCCGGAGTGACGACGCCGGTTTCTTTAACGTCGAGATAATTGACGTTGAACACGGGCTGGATCCGAAGTGCCCAATGCGTGGGACGGAAAACTGTTTCTCCTTTGAACAACTCGGCGGAAAAGGAAAAGTTTTGCTGCACGCTCAGCTGTTCGCTTTGACCGAAGAACTCGGCGGAATCCGCTCGCGCGGCGCTCACGCCACTTGGCGTTGGTAAACGACGCGTTTCAAATTCGGTCTGCGAACTCGCGGTGAGGTTGAGGAAAATATCCTGCCCATAAACAGGGACGTCACCTTTCAGAATGCTTTGCGTGTAAGGATGCCAGACGCGGGGCGTGGAAACCTGGTAAGGTGTTTCGGTTTCGCCAGACGTGTAGCGTCGCCACGGCGCAAACCCAAGACTCCAGCGATTCGTCACCGGCAGTGCGTTGGTCGGATAGCCGAGGCTTTTGCGGGAAAGTTCGTAGTCGCCGGTTTCGAATTCATGTTCGATCCGTTCATTGACGATGGCATTTGTTCGCGGTAACGCGAGAGGCTTCGGCAACGCCTCGCGCTCGTAACGATCGATCGGACGCCCGGGCGCGTTCACGATGTCGCGTTGACGAATTCCTTTGCGGGGCAAGGAAAGAGAATCGTCAATCGGTTCTACGTCGAAAGTCGTATTGTAAACAAAGTTGGTTTCGAACAATGATGCGTCAGCTTCGGCAACGGGAGTCGGATCCGGATTAAAACGAGCAGGGGATTGTGGGGCGGTGCGGCTGATGCGTGTGGAAAGTTGAAGGCCGACTTCCTCGGGGAACAGGCGCGCCGGATAGGCGAAGGTCTTTGGGTCTGGATTGAATCGCGACGGAGGGAGTGGTGGCTCGCCGCGGGTGACGTGTTGAAACAGTTTCGGTTGGGAATTGAGCTTCAGAGCAACGGAATTGGCCTCTCTTTGTGGGGATTCGTCCGCTGCCGTTCCGGCCAGGGCAAACGACGACACGAACACGCCTAGCCAGAAAGCTAAAAGAGAATGCGCATTGATCCTGTCGTAACTGCGGAACAGAGTCCGAATCACAAGTTCCAATGGCATAAGTTTCGGAGGGGAAATGCAAGGCTCAAAAGGGTTTTGACCATCAGATCGGGGTTTTCAGGGGGGCGCTGATTTTAAGAGAAAAAACTGCCAAAAACCGTCGATGGATCGGTTTTTTCGTCCTGAGAGGGACAAAAGAGGGGAAAACTGGTTTCTCCGTCGTTTTCCACGCCGGAAAAGGCCGCAGAACTGGTTCTTTGGCATTTTCCAGCGTGGAAAAGGTCGCAGAACTGGTTCTTTGGCATTTTCCAGCGTGGAAAAGGTCGCAGAACTAGTTCTTTGGCATTTTCCAGCGTGGAAAAGGTCGCAGAACTGGTTCTTTGACATTTTCCGGCGTGGAAAAGGTCGCAGAACTAGTTCTTTGGCGTTTTCCAGCGTGGAAAAGGTCGCAGAACT
>CBHTTJ010000260.1:0-6378 GCA_966095605.1 uncultured bacterium
ATTGATGCCAAGCTGGCGCGATGGGACGGACTTTATCTTCAAGGTGACGACGTCGTCCTCTCTTACACCATCCAGGGGACAAAAATTTTGGAAAAACCAACCAGTGTCGAAGCCGAAGGACAACTTGCCTTCGTTCGCAACTTCCAAATTGAGAAAGCTCAAAGGGCGTTTTCAATACTTATCTGCGATACGGATGAAACGGGATCAATGCGAACCGAAGGCGATCAAATCATTTTCAGTGCGCAATCTGACCTCGTTGTGTCTCTCGTAGGAGCACCGAAAGGTGTTTCGCTTAAAGTTGATGGACATCGCCTTGTGTTAAGTGTCGCCGCTCGCGTTGGCGCTTCCAACTTCAAGGTCGTCTTGTGGAACGGCCATGAAATTGATCGTCCAAAATTCAAGGCGTTGGCAGCAGGAAAGCCCGTGAAGATCGACATCAAAAAGGCCGGAGAAGCACGCTGGCCTGAAGCAGTCGAAACGAAGGGTGTTTTGAATTTCAGCAGCACACCGGACGGTGCGTATGTTGTCGATCAACTGACGCCGCCGCAGGAAAACCCGTGGAAACGGCGCGTCCGTTTTTCCGGTTTGGATTTCTTTTCCGATGGCAAACGCGCTGCGGTGAGCACCTGGGACGGTGACATTTGGATCGTTTCCGGAATCGACGACAAGTTGGAGAAACTCACCTGGAAACGTTTCTCGTCGGGTATGTATGAAACTCTTGGCCTGAAGATCGTCAACGATATCATCTACACCGTTGGCCGTGATCAGATCACTCGCTATCACGACCTGAACAACGACGGAGAAGCCGATTACTATGAAAATTTCTGCAATCTGTTTGCTTCTTCAGATGGCTTTCATGAATTCCAGTTCGATTTGCAGGCCGATAATGACGGCAATTTTTACACCATGAAAGCAGGCCCGGTTCGTCCTGGCGGTGCTGGTTTCGGAGGACCAAACGCGGGCACCGTCACTCGACACGCCGGTTGTCTCCTCAAAATCTCCAAAGATGGCAGCAAGATGGACATTGTTGCCACAGGATTTCGCGCGCCCAATGGTTTCAGCATCGGGCCTGAAGGCCAGTTCACCTCCAGCGACAACGAAGGTTCCTGGGTTCCCAGCACGCCGATTCATTTTATCCAACCCGGCCACTTCCACGGTGTCCAGAGCACGGCGCACGATATTCCAATCGACACCTACGTGAAGCCCGCCTGCTGGTTGTCACACTCGGATTTCGACAACTCCGGCGGCGAACAAGTCTGGGTCACGAGCAAAAATTGGGGAATGCCTTCCGGCGATTTACTCCACATGTCCTACGGCCAATGCAAATTGTTCCACGTTCTCAGCGAGAAAGTGGGCGAACAATGGCAGGCTGGATGTGTTCGTCTTCCTCTGAAATTCACTTCGTCCGCCATGCGGGGCCGTTTTAACTCAAAGGATGGCCAACTCTATATTTGCGGTCTGCAAGGATGGCAGACGAGCGCCGCGAAGTTGGCGGGCCTGGATCGTGTTCGTTACACCGGCAAGACTTATTACAGCATTGATGCACTCCATGTAAAAGCCGATGGCCTTGAGTTGCATTTCACGCAGGCGCTCGATCCCGCTTACGCCAATGACGTGCAAAATTACACCATCAAACGTTGGAACTATGACTATGCGGAACACTATGGCTCACCGGAATTATCCGCCTCCAATAAAGATCAACGGGGACGTGATGACGTGACCATCAAGTCAGCCAAGGTTTCGGAGGACGGCAAAACCGTTTTCCTGGAAATCGACGACATGCGCCCGGTCATGGAAGAATCAATCACGTATGATTTGCAGGCGAAAGACGGAACGCAAATTAAACAGGACATCCAACACACCATCAATGTGGTGCCAGCATCCGTCCTGAGCAAAAAATAAACGGCGTCCCTGAAAGGAACGCCGTTTTGCGAAGAGCCGGCCTTTTATTTGGTCTTGGGAGTCGAAGGCGAAAACATTGAATTCGTCTTCGGCACCAGATCGTACTTTGCCAAAATGGGATTAATATCCGGATGCGTTTTGGCAAACGTCTGCAAGTTGCTGATGAACGCTTGGATATTCGGCAATTCTTTTCGCGTATATTGATCGATGGCCGCGACCTGGGGATTCAAGGCACCACGAACATTCATAACCTGCCTGATGAGGTAAAGGTCCATGGCCGCGGTGAAAAACAACAACACCACCAATGTGATCATCAGCAACTTTCGCAGTGAATTAACCTGCTCTTGCAAGTCTGATGACTTTCCGTTCGGCGGCAAATTTTCGGGAGTATTCATTTTACCTGGTTGGGTTGAGGCTGTTGGTCGGCTGATATCCAACGGTCTGCAAAATTGGATTCACCGCAGGGTGGGTCTTGCTGTATTCGATCACATCCGCGGCTAATTGCTGTGCCAAAGCGCGATGCCGTTCAACTTGCGGAATCTGGGCTTGAACCCTCCGCAACTCACCGTTTGTTCGTGCATAAAGAAAAGCCAATCCCGCGGCGAACAATGCGCCGATAGCGAACAGGCTGATCAAAAACATAATTCCAGAATTTCGTTCCATTTGCGCTGGAATTAACCACTTCACAGCGGTTTCTTCAAATGTTTTTGCCAGACCCGCGGATCACCATGAACTTTGATCTTTGAACTTATGCCGGTGATTGCTACAACCCCGTCATGCCTGAAACGTTGAAAATCGGATTTCTCGGCGCCGGAAAAATGGCCACCGCCCTTGCCAAAGGTTTTGTCCGCGCCGGTCTTTCCAAATCCAGTCAGATCATTGGCAGCGATCCGATGGAAGGTGCACGCTCCGCCTTTGCAAAGGAAACAGGGGGCAAGATTACAACATCCAACGTTGAGGTAGCCAAATTTGCCAACATCCTGATCCTCGCCGTAAAACCAGGGAATGTGACGGAACTGCTCGATGAAATTCGACCCGTTTTCTCCGCCAAACATTTATTGATCTCCATTGCTGCCGGCGTTCCCATTGCCAGGATGGAAGCAGGCCTCGGCAACGACGCTCGGGTCATTCGCGTCATGCCCAATACCCCTGCCCTCGTTAACGCTTCGGCAACAGCTTTTGCTCTCGGCAAAACAGCCACAAAAGACGATGGCGAACTCGCCAAAAAACTCTTTTCGTCCGTCGGCATTGCTTATCAATTAAAGGAATCTCTTTTGGATGCCGTAACAGGCTTGAGCGGGAGTGGTCCCGCTTACGTTTTTATGGCGATCGAAGCGTTGAGCGATGGTGGCGTGGCTGCAGGATTGCCACGTGATGTCGCGACACAACTTGCCGCCCAGACCGTGTTTGGCAGTGCGAAAATGCTTTTGGAAACCGGACTTCATCCGGGTGTCCTCAAGGATATGGTGACGAGCCCCGGCGGCACGACTGTGGAAGGCTTGCACGAGCTGGAAAAAGGAAAAATGCGCGCCAGCTTCATCAGTGCCGTTCGCGCGGCAACTGACAAATCGAAAAAGCTGGGGCAAAGTTAACTGCGCTCTCGCTCCCGGTTCGAGTCCGCATCGCAAATGCAGCTACGCCATTCCAATTCGCCAGTCATTTGCGAAACAACCACCTCGCATAGTCCCGAGACGCTGGTTCAATTGATTCGCAATCAGGCGGGCATTGTTTTGTTGCGCAGCCGCCTGCTCGACCGCGGCCAGGGACGATACTCTTTTGTCACTGCCAATCCTTTCCTCACCTTTGAATCTTTTGGTTCACGCTGTGAGCTGACTTCGTCCGGTAACGCTGCCGTTCAATTTGGCAATCCATGGCATGTGCTCGATGCGCTCATCGCGCGTTACGAAATTCTGGATGAGGTCGATGTCCCCTTCCCTCTCGGTGGTTGTTTTGGATTCTGGGGTTACGACTTAAAAAACTTCGTCGAACCAAAGCTACCCCGCCGATCGGTTAATGATCTCGATCTGCCGGACTGTCACGTTGGCTTCTACGACAGCGTCGTGGTGTTTGATCATCACCTCGGAAAAACATGCATTATCTCGACGGGTCTCCACGCCGATGGCTCTCGGAGTGAAGAACGCGCTCAAGAAAAATTGAAGCAGTGGCAGAATCTCTTGGAACAGCCAGTCTCCGACGGCTCCACGATGCCACGCGATGAAAAGCATCAATCCGAAATCGCCTCCTCCAATTTGGGGCGCGAAGAATTTATTGCGAAAGTCGTTCGAGCACAGGAATACATTCGTTGCGGCGATATTTACCAGGTCAATTTGTCGCATCGCCTTGCAGTGAATGCAGCTTTTCCAGCATGGGAATTTTTCAAACGGCTGTCGGATGTTTCTCCCGCACCTTTTTCGGCGTTCCTGGATTGCGGCAGGTTCCAGATCGCTTCTTCGTCCCCGGAGTCTTTCCTGCGGATGAACGGGTCGCATATCCAAACCCGGCCGATCAAGGGCACCCGCCCGCGTTCAGCGGATCCCAATCGCGACGCGCAGCTGACTTACGAATTGCAAACGAGCACGAAAGAAATGTCGGAACTGGTCATGATTACGGACCTGTTGCGAAATGACCTCGGCAAGATTTGCGAGTTCGGTTCTGTGCAGGTTCCTGAGCTGGTTCGACTCGAACGCTACGCGCAGGTCCAGCATCTGGTTTCGACGGTTGAAGGAAGGCTTCGTCCGGACATCACTCACTTTTCGGCGTTTGCATCATGTTTCCCGGGCGGCAGCATCACCGGCGCTCCAAAAATTCGGGCGATGGAAATCATCGACGAACTGGAACCGGTTTCGCGCGGTCCGTACACCGGCGCTATCGGTTATCTGGGATTTAATCGTGAAAGCCAATTGAGCATCACCATCCGAACAGCGGTGTGCCAGGACGAGACCATTTACTTTAACGTCGGCGCGGGAATTGTTGCCGACTCTAATCCTGCCGCAGAATACGAAGAGACCCTTGCAAAGGCCCGCGGTTTCCTGAACGCATTGCAGCGCGATGTGGAGATCGTGTGAGTTCGCTTCCGTTCACAAACGAATTCTTTTGTTTCTGACCGCAACTTATACAGTTTGCGCACATGTCGCTGCGCGTTCTGATTGTTCCAGACAAATTCAAAGGCACACTTTCGGCAGCAGGCGTCGCCGAAGCCATCGCACGCGGCTGGCGTCGTCAACGACCGAACGACACGTTAGAATTTCTGCCGATGAGCGACGGTGGCGACGGTTTTGGTGAAGTTCTGAGTAATCTGTTTCACGCCAAACCGCAGCTCGTCAAAACGGTCAACGCCGCGCACGAACCGATCACCGCGACCTGGTGGTGGGACTCAAAATCGAAAACAGCCATCGTTGAATCTGCAAAAGTCATCGGCCTGGCGATGTTGCCGCCGAAGAAATTTCATCCATTTCAACTGGATACGTTTGGTTTGGGCAAACTCCTCACCGCTGTTGCAAAGAAGAAACCGAAGAAGTGCATTATCGGCATTGGCGGCAGCGCGACGAATGATGCGGGGTTTGGTCTCGCACGATCGCTCGGTTGGAAATTTACAGATCGGTTCGGCGACGAAATAACACAATGGAGTGACAATCGATTGATGTTTGGCATTACTCCGCCGAAAACTAAATTGCACCTGCCCCAATTGATCGTCGCCGTCGACGTGAAGAATCCTCTACACGGAAGCAACGGATGTTCGCGTATTTACGGTCCGCAAAAAGGCTTATCCGAAAGCGAAACGTGGATCGCGAATCGGCGATTGAAACGCATGGCTTCCGTCGCGCGCAGAGAACTTGAGCTCAACTTCGCGCCGGTTCCCGGAGCTGGTGCGGCCGGCGGACTCGGCTACGGCTTGATGACCTATTTGGGCGCGGCGCCTGAATCCGGTTTCGCCTTGTTTGCGAAATATGCCCGTCTCGAAAAACGCATTCACTCCGCGGACCTCGTCATCACCGGTGAGGGCGCTTTGGATCAGCAAACGTTTATGGGCAAAGGTGTCGGACAAATCGCTGTGCTGTGTCGAAAACTCAAAGTGCCCTGCCTCGGAATGGCGGGAATCGTGCTGAATCCAGAAAAAGGCAAGGGCCTCTTCGTGCAGAAGCGCGGCATCGTGGAATTGACGTCATTGGATCAGGCGAAAAAGAAACCGGCCCTATATTTGGAAAGATTGGCCGCCTCGATGGCTCGCGAATGTAAAATTTGCTCCTGAAAAGGGCGTAGAATTAGATTTGGCCATTTCCAGACGACAAAACTGGGCGATTTTGCGTCTCCAACCATCTTTTTATCTTTAAAACGGTGCCGGAGCCGGTTTTTCTCGGAACTTTAGTCCAAAATTGGCTTCGGGAATAAAAGTCACGGCATTTTAGTTCCATAATCGGCACCGCGAATAAAAGTCATGGCAATTTAGTTCCATAATCGGCGTCGCGAATAAAAGTC
>CBHTTJ010000261.1:0-6278 GCA_966095605.1 uncultured bacterium
CCGAGGATCGAATTTGTTTCCAATTCGACTTCCGGGAGCGCTCCCGAAAGTCGAATTGGAAGCAAATTCTGGGGTGGAGACAAAGGGGACGTAAAATGCAACCCAGCGACCGCTATTACCAAAAGTTTCCGCGAAACAGGCTATTCGACCTTTTCGATCCGCAAAACCTGTGGTCCTTCCCAGCGGCACTTGCGGCATTCCTTCGCAAAGTTCGTCCAGTCGTATTTCCAATCGCCGGCCACTCGTCCGAACAACGCGCAGTGAGTGGGCACACCTTCATGACCGCGTAAAACCACACCGCGTCCATAGACAAAGACAATTTCGCCCACCGGCTTTCGCGCGCCGACGCCGCCGGTCGCTGGATCGTAAAAGTAAAGCAGTTCTCCGGGCAGGGGAAGTTGCACCATGTTTTCCGCGGGAGCAGGCTGTGGATTGTCCACCATGCCGAAGACTTCAAAGCCGGAATACATCCCGTGGATCGCTTTAGTCTCAACGGGCAACATGTTCCAGACCAACTCCGCGACACGAGGCGCTTCGTCGTCGAGAATTTCGGCAATCACGGATTCGTTGCTGCCGACAAAGGTAAGACGGACCTGACGACGCTTCATTTTCATGTCGCGAAGCGTAACGAAACAAACGCCGGTGTCAAAACCGGCGGGATTGTCCTGACTGCGAACCGTAACAGGAAGTTATTGCGGCGGCGCACTGATAACCGGAGCCGGAACCGTCTGCGGGTAGGTTGCGGTTCCGGCACGATTCATCTGCTGCATCTGGGCGATGACATTTTGACTGACGCCGCGATCACGAAGGAATTGTTGTTGTTCCGCGGTGAGTTGAAACACCTGATCCGTGGCTTGTAAGCGACTGATCATTTGCTGATCGCTGAAGCCTGCTTGTTTCATCGCGACCACTTCGTCGAGGGTGACAAAGCCGTCGTTGTTCAGGTCCGCGGTCATGGCACGAGTGGCATCCTGCACGGTGGCGGGATTTTCCTGCGCCTTCCGCGTGGCCTGGGTGACATTTGGATCATCGTGGGATTGCGTTCCCGTCTTGGAAGCAATGACATAACCGCCCAAAGCTCCCAAAGCACCGCCGATCAATGCTCCGACGCCTCGGTTGTCCTTGGCCACGGCGGCTCCAGTGGCGGCTCCCGCAGCACCACCAATGACAGCACCTTGTTGGTTACGCGTGCCCGGCATGTTTTGACAAGCGACAAGAAAAGTAATTACGGGGACAATGACGAGTGCTTTCAGGAATAGTTTCATATCAGCTCCTTATTGCGTTCTAAAAAAACGTCCGGCCCGAAACGCGTAAAGTCAAAGGGGGAAAAGCCTGATTTGGGCGCTGGGGCTGGAGCAGAATGCCGGTTCGATCTGTTCAGCGGGACGCTGTTTATTTCGCAGAGGCGGAGGAGACAGCCGGTTTGGGCTGCTTCGCTGGAGGCGTCGGAACCGCCGACTTTTTGGAAAGCGCACTGTATTGCTTGTCCAATTCATCGAGCCTTTTCGCAGTAGCTTTCTGCAACGTCGTGGCGTTGACCGAATTCTTTTCCTGCGGTTTGCCGGGACGGCGAGTGAGGAGATACGTTTCCAGAGTCTTGCGGTAATCATCCACAATCGGCAGCAACTCCGGTGCGATCCGGAATCGCAACGTGCGCAATTGAGCGACCGTTTTCTGAAGGGCGAGTTGCTGGCGAGTGTAATCCCATTCTTTGACGACCCGTTGCAAGTTAAGATCGGTGCGCTGAGGCATGGCGTTTTGCGCGGTGTACATTTGCGCGGGAACTTTCAGCGCGGCATTCAATTTCTTCTCACTTTCCTCCCGTGACCAGATTTGCATCGGGTCCCGTCCGGTAAAACTAACGAGAGTCAGCGCCCACCACTTCTCCACATCGATGACTTCTGCAAAATGGGGCTGAAAAGCATGGAGGAAAGCGAACTGCCAATTTTTATAACGAGGCAGGGAGCCAATCATCTTGCGCATACAGGCGCGTCCATCCTTGAGGCGAAGCAATTGGTAAACGAGCAATTGCGCCGAATCTTCGAAAACGGCGGCGCGTTCCGGGCTTAATTTTTCCGGCCAACTGAGTTCATCGAAGGTGAGGGGAATCTGTTCATGCAAATTCTCGCGAATTTGAGCTGCCGGTTCCTTGCGGACTTTCACTTTCGTGACCGGAAGATTCGCTTCAAGCGGGAGAGTTTCCAAACCAACCGATTGCAAATGATGGACCAGGCCGTCCGTCAGCCAGATTGGCGGTGAAACAGTGGGGCCATTGTTGCGAAGATTGGCCATGTCGAGAATGAGCATTTGAACGATCGTCTCGATCATGCGGCTGGCGAACATTTCGTTGGGCAAATCAACGCGATAACTTAAGCCGCCGGTGGCCGGGATAGCGGAAAAGGCGATGGGTTCGTCGGCTTTTTCGTGTAACACCAGGAAAATTTTCCCGAGGCCGAGATTCTGTTTCCCGCTGGCCATCTGTTGGCGAACGTTGTAACCGAGTTCCGCGAACAGCAGCTCTTTGATCTGTTCGCACGAAACCGCGAGCAGGGCAGGGTCGAGAACGAGCGGGCGATTGCCCACAAAATTGTTGAAGTAAAGACTCTTCAACGGCGCGCTCGGGCCGTGAATGGTAAAAAGACCTGAACGACTTTGGACCGTCACGACATCCGTCTGCACGTCCGCCCGGCAAACCTGGGAAAGGAATCCGAGGACAAAAACGATGACGGCCAGCCGGCGCATTCGGTTATTTGGCTTTCTTGGAAGGCTTGCTTTCCGCCTTGGGAGCGGCGGGGGTTGAAGTGGATTTCGTTTCGCTGCTGGAAGTGGTCGGAGCAGAATCCTTTTTCGCCGCGGCCTTGTAGTTTTCGCTGCGGTAATCGGTGATATAGAAACCGCTGCCTTTGAAGATCAATCCGGCGCCGGCACCCAACTGCTTCTTTACTTTGCCTTTGCCCCAGCGTTTTTGAGGGCAAACATCTTCGGGACAAGTCTGCAAGGGAGAGTCCTTCATGGACTGAAACTTCTCGAACGGATGACCGCATTTCTCACAAAGGTATTCGTAGGTTGGCATAGCGAATAAAAAATCAGGACCGAAGTTTATCGGTAATTATAGGCAAAGACAAACCTCAAGGTGTTTTCGTTCGAAGGCCGCTGATGCGGTCGGACATGAACTCAGGAAAGGCGGCGCGGCCTTCTGAGGCGAGATCTTTCTTCCGAGCGATGACAGGCAGGTCTTCTTTCTTCAAAGCAGGGAATCGATCCGAATCCCGCACAAGGACCACGGCTGTGTCATCGACATAGGCGGCCTTCCAGCCCGGTTGTTTCGCCAAAGCAAAGCCGCCTTGTAAGCTCGCCGGCAGCAAAGCGAAGTCGGCTTTCTCGAGATTCACCACATTGGTGTCGTGGGGCAACGCGTTATAAATCTGCCAATGATTGGTGATGACATTGCGCGGATAACAAGTGTCGAGTCGTCCATCAATCGAGACGGGCGAACTCGGCAGTTCCCAAAGACACATTTCACCCCAGTCAAAAAACACAAGGAGGTTTCCATGAATGCCATGCTTCTTGATGAAAGTAAGTGCGGAGACGGGATATTGCTTTTTGGGAACTTCGATGGTGAGTGGATGGTCTTTCCGCAGAAAGAAAGCCGCGGTGCAGATGCCCACGAGAGTGATCCAGAAAAAATTCGCCAGCAGAGAAAGGGTTTGTTGACTGCTGAAGACATCTTCCCGATGGGCGATCAAATGGCGGAAGCGCAAACATGCGTCGACGAGATGCTCAGGAACGGTGGCCAGCGCAACAATGGCAAAGAGCGGAGTATTCCGTACCGAACGCAATGCCAGCACCGCAAAAGCAATGCAGGCGAGCAGTTCCCACAGGTGTTTGCGTTTCCGGGAACAAATCCAGGAAAAGACGCTGAGTGCGATCAAAATGAAAAGCGCAGCGTGATCCCAGTTGAGAGGCGTGGGATTCCACTCGTCAATTTCCGGTCGCAGCCAAAGAACGCTGTCGATCAACCACTTTACCAGGCCTGCTCCCCAGGGATTACACAGCAACGCTGCGGCTCCAGCAACCAAAGCGATCCACGAGACAAGGACTGTTTTGCCGGTGAGCAAGCCTTCGTCGCGTTTTTTCACAACGAATTGAATCGTACTGCCGACGGCAACGAGACCCAAAAGACCCACCCCCGCCAACACGCCCCCGTGCGTATTGATCCAAAGGACAAAAACTATCGGAACTCCAACCACCCAAAGATATGATCTGTCGTGGATCTTTTTTAAGAACCAAAGTGTCAACGCGAGCGCCAGCGCGGTGAAAATTTGCGGACGTGGCGCAAAGCCAAAGGAAATTTCCACGAGGGCAACAGCGCCGAAAATCCATCCGAGTGTTTTTGACGGCCACGTAATTTTTTCCGTGCCCGCATGCAGGGCGATGAGAAAGGTCAGAAGGCCGACAGCAATTTTCAGCAACAAAATTCCGGCACCGTCTTTCCAGATGAACGCTTTCGCCAGAGCCACCTCTGAAAGAACTTCGTGATTGATCCAGGGGGTTCCAGCGGCCGTCCACGAATACGGTTCTGTTTTGGCCAAGTTGCCTGTTTGCAGGTAATCGAGACCAAACAGGGTGTGTCCCCAAAGATCCGGATCCGCGGTGTTTTCGGAAAATTGATAAACGGCCAGGGCCAACACCCAAATGCAGAACAACCACTTGAGAACGGCTTTGGTGCGTGCGCTGGCAGCAACGGGTTCAGCAAGGTTTTTCTGGGTTTCCAAAATTATCCTCCAATACAACTCATGGTGCGTTCGGGCTGCTGAAATCCAGGTTCACCGATGTGATGGCGAGCTTCCTTCTGCCAGACCACATCGCGGAAAAATTGCTTAATGCGTTCATCCGAAGAACCGCCGCGAAGATGCCCGCGCAGATCGTGTTCGGCAATACTGAATAAACAGGTGCGAATCTTCCCGTCAGCGGTCAGACGAATCCGATTGCAGTGTCCACAAAAAGGCTCACTTACGGGAGCAATAATGCCGATCTCCGTATCAGCATCGGCAAACTTCCAACGCTTCGCTGTTTCGGAGGCATTTGGAGAAATCACCGGGAGAAGTGAGAAGCGCTTTTGCAAGCGTTGCAAAATTTCTTTTCCGCTGACGACCAGGTCTTTTTGCCAGGCGCGGCCAGAGTCCAACGGCATGAACTCAATAAAACGGAAAGTGACATTCTTTTTGCGGGCAAATTCGACGAGGGATTCAATTTCGTGATCGTTAATTCCTCGGATGATCACTGCGTTCACTTTTACCGGAGCAAGGCCAAGGGAATGCGCGAGATCAATGCTTTCCTGAATCTGGTCCAGCCCGTCGCTGCCGGTAATTTTTTTAAAGTTATCGCGGTCCAACGAATCCATGCTGAAGCTGATTCGGCGCAACCCGGCATCGCTCAGCGCCTTGGCTTTTTTCGGGAAGAGAAAACCATTGCTGGTCATGGCGAGGTCTTTCACGCCATTTATTCTCGCGATCTTTTCGACAAGCTTTTCGATTTCCTGGCGCAACAGCGGCTCTCCACCGGTGAGACGAATCTTGTCGATACCGAGATCGACAGCCATTTTGACCACACGTTCCAGTTCTTCAAAAGTGAGGATGTTCGTGTGCGGCTGCCAGATGCGAGCAATCGGAGCGGGATTGGGAAAATTCGCCCACCGGCCCCGGTAAAAATTATGCGCCGCCTCTGTTTCGGGCAGACAATACATGCATCGAAAATTGCAACGGTCCGTCACGCTGATACGCAAATCGCGTATCGTGCGTCCGTGCGAATCGATTAATGTCTGGGCGTCGCTCAAGGGATCACTAACAAGCAGAGGATAAGGTACTGCTCGGGCTGTCGGCGTGCTACAAAAAAACAAGGACACGCCATGGGCGTGTCCTTGCCGGTTAAAAGATGTTTAATTAATTCTTCGCAGCCGGAGCCGGCGCGTTGGTCTGGACCTTGACGCCGCCGTCCTGACGCAGCTCGACGTTCAAAGAATTATTGTTCGTTGAAGGAGCGGGCGGCTGGAGAGCTGTGCCACGATATTGGATTTCCGCACCTTTTTGATTGGAAGCAGCATAAAGACCGCGACGAATCCAATCGAGGCGCTTCGCGATGGAGAGTTCCTCTTTCAGCTTGCGGACCTGATCACGCAGAACGGCCAAATCGTTGAATTGGCGTTCGAGTTCAGCTTTTTCCATCTGAAGACGCTTCAACTCTTTTACCAGGAACGCGCGATCGCCTTCGGAAGCGGC
>CBHTTJ010000262.1:0-6245 GCA_966095605.1 uncultured bacterium
TCTCTTTGATCAACCATCCATCCGGCAATAACCAGGATGAGCCCCAGGAGGAAAATCAATCCTTCAGAGCCAAAAACGGGAAACATATAAAGCAGGATGCTGAAGAGTATCAAAACCAAGCCCCAGCGTCGGAGGTTGGTTCCGGCTTTGGAAAGCGGTTTGCCTCGGTAATGCAGGTACGATCCTGTCGCGATCATTCCAAAACCCACGGCCGCCGCCATGATGAATCTCTCAAGGCCAGTCGTATCCAAAAGCTCATAGCCGACTCCATTTCCGGGAGGACTCCATCTCGGCTGATAGCTTCGAGCGGCGATGAAACCACCAATGACAATTAAAAGGCCGATAAGCAGGAATGCGTTGGCCATGCATTTGGTGGTTCGCATGTAGGAAGGAGAAATGGATCGGCCGAAACCGAACGTCAGGTATCAGAACACCAGTGGGGAAGATATTCAAGTGCGCTGTCCGATCCACCAAGCCGGAACGCTTCAGTCAAAGAAATCTTCAACCATAGATGAATACAGATAAACATGGGTAACATACCGTCATCTCACATTGTTCTGATTCTTTTACGACCGAACCAAACAATTCCCTCTAAATATCAAAGCGACTCCTTCATTGCCCTTTCTACCCGTGTCAATCTGTGTCCATCCGTGATTTCATCTGCATCGTTCGGGCTGAGCTCTCATTGTCTGGATTTTTCATCCTTATAAATTCTTCCGGGAAATTTTTTCGAATCGTACTTGAGCCCTGGAAAATCGCAGCTTACTTTAGCGCCGCCAGGGCCCATGGAATGTGGACTTACGAACCCCGCCAGGGCAGGAATGCAGCAACGGTAGTTTGCTCCGCATCCGCCGTGGTCACCCTGGTACTTTTCATTTTCGATCGGGGATTTACGATTTACGCGCCTTAATTAGAAGACGCACGCTCGTAAATCGGCTATCGTAAATCGTAATTCGCATGTCATACCAAGTCATAGCGCGCAAATATCGTCCGCAACGCTTTAGCGATGTTGTCGGCCAGGAGCACGTCACGCAGACGCTCAGCAACGCCATCCAGCAAAAGCGCATCGCGCATGCCTATCTGTTCTGCGGCCCTCGCGGCACCGGCAAAACAACGATTGCCCGCATTTTCGCCAAATGTTTGCGCTGCAAAAACGCGCCGACCATCGAGCCATGCAATGAATGTCCGGAATGCAAAGCGATTTCCGCCGGGAATAGCATGGACATGCTCGAATTCGACGCCGCGTCGAATACGCAGGTAGAAAAGATTCGCGATATCATCATTGATCACGTTCGCTACGCTCCTTCGTCGGGTTCAGTGAAGCTGTATTTGATCGACGAAGTGCACATGCTTTCCAATTCCTCCTTCAACGCCCTGTTGAAAACGCTCGAGGAACCACCGGCGCACGTGAAATTCCTGTTCGCCACGACGGATCCGGAAAAGCTTCCGGCGACCATTCTGTCCCGCTGCCAGCGTTTCGATCTGCGCCGTATCCCAACGGCGTTGATCACCGAACATCTCACAGCCATCTCCAAAGAGGAGAAGGTTGAAATCGATGCGGCGGCCGTTTATGCAATCGCTCGCGGAGCCGACGGCGGCATGCGCGATGCAGAATGCACGCTGGATCAGTTGATCAGCTTTTGCGGGAACAAAATTGAAGAAGGGGATGTTCTCTCGATGTTCGGCCTGACGGCGCAGAGCCAGATTTTGGCCCTGGCCGAAGCGATTTTGAATGGCGATTCGGAAACAGCATTGCGCGAATTCAATGGATTGGCGAAAGGCGGCAAAGACCTCGCGCGCCTGGTCTCGGATCTGTTGAACCATTTTCGCAACTTGCTGATTTACCAGGTTTCGAAAGGAGACATGAAGCTCCTGGAAGTTTCCGAAACCGAAGCCGGTACACTCGCAAAACAATCCGCGTTGATCAGCGCCGATGGATTGACGCGCGTAATGGAAGTCTTAACAGATGGCGAATCTCGTCTGCGCGATGCTGCGTCGAAAAAGATTTTCATCGAAGTTACTTTGCTGAAGGCGATTGATGCTCGGAATGCAGTGAGCATTGATACGGTTTTGAAACAGTTGCAGCAGTTGCGCTCGGGCGGTGGCGGTGGAACGATCTCGTCTGCTCCTGTTTCGCCTGCTCCGACTCCCGCGGTTCGCGCGGAACGGGTTACCTCCCCTGCTCCAACGCCAACTCCGGTCGCTGCTCCTGCTCCGGCCCCGAAATCTGCGCCTGTCGCACAAACCGCCGCCGCAGCCCCGGCCCCTACACCTGTGGTCGCGCCAGCCCCGGTCGTTCAAGCCGGAGGAGATGTTGACCTGCGCAGTTTGTGGGGACAATTGATCGCCGCAGTCGGTCGAGTCAGTCCATTCGTCTTAAATTATTTGAAGGATGCGCATCCGGTGTCGCTGGTGAAAAATGTTTTCACCATTGGTTACGACCCGGAATACGCCGATGCCCTTGGACTGGTCGACAACTCGCGCAACCACCAACTCCTGACCACCAAATTGCACGAACTGGGTTACGGTTCGCCGCAGATTAAATTTATCAAATCAGACGCTCCGACCGACTGGGTTCGTCCCTCGGAAGCAGCAGCACCCGCGCCGGCGTCTACCGAACCCGCCGCAGCGCCGACGGCTCCGGCGGCTGCAGCCAAACCCGGCGAAGCTCCTGCGCCCGCCGCACAAGCTGCCGCGCCCGCGAAGCCGAAAACGGAATCGATTCCGTTCAACAAAGACGATTTCAAAAATGATCCTTTAATCCAAAAAGCCCTCGAGATTTTCAAAGGCCAAATCGTAGACGTTCGCGCGTGAGCCATTGCATCCGCGTCGCGAATGTGTTTGTTTATCCATAATCCGTAACACCAATCGGAAAACCTTTTAAATTATGTCCAGCATCGGAAAATTGATGAAGCAGGCCCAGCGCATGCAACAGCAGATGGAAAAAGTCCAGGCCGACCTCGCCGCCCGGACTGTCGAAGCCACCAGTGGTGGCGGCGCTGTTAAAGTGATCGCCAAATGCGACGGCACCATCGGTTCCATCAAGATCGATCCCCAGGCTTTGAATCCTTCCGACGCTCAGCTCCTCGAAGACATGATTCTTACGGCGGCCAACCAGGCTCTCGGTCAGGCCAAGGAAATTTCCAACGAAGAAATGGGCAAGATTACGCAGGGATTCAGTCTTCCCGGTTTGATGTAATCGATGCCGTCGCTTCCCGAATCGATCGTTGCCCTGATTGCAGCGTTGAGCAAATTGCCCGGCATTGGCCCCCGCTCCGCCGAGCGCCTGGCGCTGCATCTCGTGCAAAGCGATCCGGGAGCGGTGAAACAATTGGCCCATACGCTCGTGCAGGCGCGGGAGAAAATCCTGTTCTGCTCCACCTGCGGCGGCCTCACGGAAAAAGATCCCTGCGACATTTGTTCTGATTCGCGACGAGATGCGTCGTTGATCTGCGTCGTGGAACGAGCCACGGATATTTTCAGCATCGAAAAGTCTGGAACGTATCGCGGCAAGTTCCACGTCCTCGGCGGCAAGATTTCTCCTTTGAACGGCGTCGAACCTGAAGACCTGCGCATTGCCGAACTGGAAAAACGTTTCACCACGGAACCGATTCGTGAAGTGATTGTCGCACTCAGCACAGATGTCGAAGGCGATGCGACCAGTTCTTACCTCGCAAAACGGCTCTCCGCAAAATCGGTGAAAGTATCCCGGATCGCCCACGGGTTGCCGGCCGGAAGCGGCCTGGAATTCGCCGATGAAATTACCTTGAGCCGTGCCCTCGAAGGCCGCCGCGAAATGCTTTAGTTCGTCCGATGAAAAACCCAGAAGTTGTCGTTTTCGATTTAGGCAAAGTCCTCGTTGATTTTGATTACAACATCGCCGCGCGAAAGTTTTCCGCCCGCGGCAACATCGGCCCCGCTGAAATTCGCGCCTTCATCGATCATTCTCCCCTGCTCTACCGGTTCGAAACCGGTTTGATGACCAACGAACAATTTTATAAGGAAGTTTGCACGGCGACGGGTTACTGCGGCACGCACGCGGAATTTTGCGATATCTTCGCGGACATCTTCAGTCCAATTGAACCAATGATTGAGATGCAGGCGTTGTTGCGCTCCCGCGGAGTTCCTACCTACATTTTTTCCAACACCAACGAAATCGCGATCCGTTGGATCAAGAAGCAGTTTCCGTTTTTCGCGCATTTTACGGGCTACGTCTATTCCTATGAACATGGCGCGATGAAGCCGGACGAAAAGATCTACAAAATCGTTGAAGAGATGACCGGCAAGTCGGGACAGGAAATTGTTTATCTGGATGATCGTGCGGAAAACGTCGCCGGCGGCGCGGCCCGCGGATGGCACGCGATCATGCATCACGATCCGGCCGAGAGTCGCCAGAAACTGAAGGACTTCGGGCTACTGGGTTGATTCGTGCAGCAGCGATCGGACGGAAGATTGGCAATCGGTAAAGGTAAAGATTCGATCCGCAAGATCATTCAGGGCTCGCCTCGCGGGCTCAAAGCGTTCCGATAAGACATCAAAAATATTGGTGAGGTCGTAGCGTTGCGCCAACCGATGATCCCTGGCCACACGGAAATTGGTCCGCCCCAATTGCTCGTAATACTTCAAGTCCGGGAAACCTCGTTCGGCGCGGAAACGAACCCGTTCATGAAACACTCCCGAAAGAAACAACGAATGATTTCCAATGTGGGTTCGAATGCAGAAACTCGTCCGGTCATCCGCCGATTGCAAGGCCGCGAGCATTTCAAAAAAGTACTCCAGGGGATTTTGTTGCCCCATCACTGAGCAACGCAGCCGGTCGTTGCTGGAAAATTCCGTGAGCACTTCCGCGACGTAATCAGCAACGCCACGATCCTCGATACCCGCACGCTTCAAAACATTTCGCACGAGGATGTAGAAATAGAAATGCGTCGAAACTCGAAGACACCCCGTGTGCTCAAGCAAAGCGTGGAAAAGCTTTTCGTTGTCCAGAATGAGGTCGCGAGCTTCGGGATCAGTGAAGAGTTGGGCGAGGAACGCGGCGTCGCCGTTCTGCTTGCCAAGGACGACTAAAATAAAATCAATATCTTCCGCGGTGAATTGCAAACGGCAGTTTGGCTGGATCACTTTCATAACAATGTGTTGGGATGCTCTTGTGCAAAGAACAATTGGCGCCAGACAACAGGGCCAATGAGGCTACGGGACCGGACGTGGGGACACGAATGCCTGAAGGAAAACTCGTGATTCGATTTGGAATCGAATGCAACATACATTCGCTGAACAGCTTTAACGTAACAAAAAACAACGTGAGCGACAATCCGGAAAAAACCACGAGAAATATCCCCGCCCGCTCACGACGGGACGCGATGGATCTCGCGCTCGCTCTGGCCAGTCAGGATATCCACGCTACGATTGCGAAGACTGACGAAGGATGGCGCCTGGAGGTTGAGGAGTTCGAATACGAAGGTTCCTTAAAAACAATCGAGTTATATCGCAAAGAGAATCGCCATTGGCGTGGCTGGAACTGGCACCAACATTTTCCCTACTCAGGCCTCTGGTTCCATTGGGGCAGCGTGTTTTGGTGTGCCACCATTCTCACTCTCTACTACTGGAACAAGGTGCGTTTTCCGCAGTTAGAGGAGTTTGGAATCATGGACAACACCGCGATCGGCAACGGACAATGGTGGAGATTATTTACCGCAATTACATTGCACGCGGATGTTTCGCACCTGGCTGCGAATGTTTCCACTGGCTTTCTTTTGGTTGGCATCGCCATGGCGAGTTATGGCCCGGGCTTTGGACTGTCCGCGGCTTACCTGGCGGGCGCCGGAGGAAATCTCCTGGGACTGTTCATTTATCCTGTCACTCACAAAAGCCTCGGGGCATCCGGCATGGTCATGGGGGCCCTGGGACTGGCCGGGGTGCAGACAATCGTTCATTGGCAGGAACACTCACCTATTGGCAATCGCCGAATCCTGCGAAGCCTGGCGGCCGCTTGCGCAATTTTGATTTTGCTTGGATTCAGCCCGAACAGCGATGTCATCGCCCACGTCGGCGGATTTATCTTCGGATGTCTTCTGGGCGTGATGTTGCAAAGATTCCCCAAATGGCTGCGTCAGAATACGACGGTGAATCAGGTATGCGTGCTTCTGCTTTTGGCCTGGGTGGTCTTTACGTGGAAACTGGCGGTGCGTTGAGAAAAATGGTCGGGACGGTGAGATTTGAACTCACGACCTCTTCCACCCCAA
>CBHTTJ010000263.1:0-6220 GCA_966095605.1 uncultured bacterium
GGGAGAAAACCTGCGCTGCACGTTGATTCGCCGTGGAGACGAGATTCTCGGGTTTGTTACTTCCATCCGCGACGGTGATACCGCCATTGGTTATTACATTGGCTTCGACCGGGCCGCCACCGCGGCAGGATTACCAATCTACCTGCGACTTCTCCACGTCTCGGTCGAAGACGCTATTCAGTGGCGTTGCAAAAAGTTATCACTCGGTCGCACGGCCCTGGAACCGAAAGCAGGCCTGGGTGCGAAACCAGAAAAAACAACGGTGTGGCTGCGTCATCGTGTTCCGGCCCTGAATTGGGTCTTACGAGGTTTGCTGGGCGCTGTGCCACACGCTGAAGCCCCCGAACGAAATCCATTTAAAGTGATGGAGCAATAGTCAAAGCTCCTGGGACTTTGCCTCGGACAATCCGAGCCATCCGCCTCGTCCGTCATCGTGCAACGATTGTTTCGCCGCCTCTTCCCGGAACCGTCGGTTCAAACGTGGCTTGGCCCACGCCATCCAGAGCCACGGGACTACAAACAAACCGAAAAAACCGAAAATCGGAATCAACAGGCAAATCCAAGGGAGCACCAGCACGCGAAACACTATCTGTGCTACTGCGCGCGAACTGTGAGTTTCGGTCACACCATACCAGAGTCCCATATGTCCCAGCGCATTCAGGTCCAGCAGGAACGAAATGAAACAGAGAACACCCGATACCGCGGCCAGACCTGTGTTGAACTCCTGGTCGTGTGTAGAGAAGATTTTGTTGGCGACGACGCCAACACTCATCAATCCAAAGGAGGAGATAATTCCCGGAGCAAAAAAATAGCCGCGCATGACTTCAAGTTGACCATTCAAAAGCTGATTCGGATGAAGCGGCGTGCAGAGAACCAGTTCGAGCGCGCCGGTGCGTTTCGCGACGTGCATAGGCTGTACCGACAGGGCCGCCATCCAAATCTTAATCAGGAACGCTACGAACACCTGCACGCACACCAGAACAATGATGGCTTTGCTGCCCGCCAGACTTCCGACGAGGAAACAAATAATTGCCGCGAGCGTGATCAAGATCCAAAGGGCCTTTCGTCCGGGTAATGCATGTTCAGCAAGCCAGATCGCCGGGTCGCCGTGAACAGAGGTGGCCGCCCATGTTTCGGTGTAACCGCGGGTCGGCTTGAGCAATTTTTGCCACCACGTTTCAGAGCTCGATGTGCGCGTAGTCAATCGGCTTACGAGGTTTGCGCTCCATAAGAACAGCGTTGCCGAAAAAGCGACCGAATAAAGAAAGGCCTGCAGGAAAGCCGAAGGATTCGCGGCGAATCTGGTGTCGGCGGAAAAATAAAACATACCGAGCGGCCCCGCGAGAAACGGTGGAATGGATCCGAACCACAAACAGGCGGCCGGCATGAAGAGTCCGAAACCAAGAAAAAGAAATGAGGTAACGAGGCTCCCGAACGAGGTTTCGCTTGCTGCCGACGCGCAGACGCCTACGGCCATGGAAAAGATCAGGGCAACAATACACGACGCGGCGACGCGCCAGAATTCTCCACCCGTCACACCGCCCATCCAGATTGGCAAAGCGAAAGCAGGCAACATCGCGAGGAGCGTGCTGAAAGCTTTGATCGATGCGGCTGAGATTTTTCCCGAAATGACATCGAGTCCCCGGAGATCGGTGAGAAAGAGCAGACCCAAAGTTCCTTCGCGACGCTCCTGTGATACGGAATCGACGGTTTCACGCAGTCCTTCCAGCAAACAAATGCCGATGCCGCACCACGACACCACCGCAAAGAGATTGTGACCGGTTTTTATCGTGACGAACGGGCGGAGCAGCGCGAAAACCACCACCAACAATCCCGCGACACCTCCCGCGAGGAGTCGTTGTCGATAGGTCGAAAACCGTCGTGCCGCAATGCGGAGATCACGGTCGATGATAGGGAGACAATGCACGCGAGGAGACGGTAGCAAACGGTATTGAAGATGACGAGAGTGTTGAAATCCGGGAGTAGCGCCGTAGGCGCGGCCTGTTGGTGGAGGCGGTTCCCGAAATGAAAAACGCAGAGTCTGCCAGGCAAACTCTGCGTCGGTAAATCGCTGTGCCAGTTATTCCCGCCAGCCGTGGTTCTCGCGCACCTGGATCATGGCGGCGAGAATGTTGTTCCAGGTCTCCTGCTTCATCATGACGTCGTTCGAGAACATGCAACCGTCCCAGCAAATGTGTTTGAACTTCTTCGTGACTTTGCCCGCATCGTCGCGCAACCAATAGCCGGCGTCGCGGGCGATGTTCAGTTTTCCGTTTGGATCGGTGGCCATGCAATGTTTGCCGGTTTTGTCGTGAGTGCCGGAGCCCTTGACCGTGGCGTCGTTTTGGGCGACGTGGAAATCAATTGTCCATGGACGCAACGCCTTGGTCATTTTCTTCATGGCGTTGTGGAAGACTTCCGGTTCCCAACGGAATTTTTCCGGCACAATGCGGTGCTTCGGTTCGTTGTAACCGAGCAAATACAAAAGGGTATGCGCCATATCAGCCTGGAAACCGACGACTTTGGGTTGGCCGACTTCTTCGAGCAGATCGACCATGTTTTTCCAACTGTGCATGCCGCCCCAACAAATTTCCCCTTCCGCCGCGAGACGTTCGCCATGATCCTTCGCGACCTTGGCAGCTTCTTTGAAAGTTTTGGCAATTTTCTTCGTGTTACCTCTCGGGTCTTTTTCCCAATCGGTTACGCCGGAGGCGGAATCAATGCGAATCACGCCATACTTGCGGATACCGAGGTCACGGAGTTTTTTTCCGATGCGACAAGCCTTCTCCACCTGGGTGACAAACTTTTTACGGTCTTCGTCACTGCCCATGGCGGAGCCGCCGCCTGTGGGAGGCCAGACAGGCGCGACGAGCGAACCGATCGCGAGCTTCTTCGACGCAATTTTGTCGGCGAGCTTCTTCAGGCCCGAGTCATCGATGTCGATACTCACGTGTGGATCGAAAAGAAACAAATCAACCCCATCAAACTTCTGGCCGTTCACTTCCGCCTTGGCGGTGAGGTCGAGCATGGTATCCAGATCGATGCAAGGTTCCGCGCCGGGCGAACCTTTGCCGACGAGACCGGGCCACATGGCGTTGTGCAGTTTTGGAAAATTATTCGGTGCTTGCGTTGAGCTCATAGATGTAATCCGTGAAAGTGCAAAAACCTAAGCAGAACACTTTTCACGTAGCAATTGGAAAGTGCTGGGAATTAACCACAGATGGATACATATTAATAGGGAAAAAATTTTTTTATTTGCGCCGCTGGGCCTTTGCTTGTCGTGTTTTGTTTTGTGGCGTATCGTTCGGTATAGAGTGAAAACGACGTTGATTTCTTCTTGTCTATCCGTGCTTGCAGCGTTTCTTCTCAGCTTCCAATTGGTGTCATTTTCGGGAGAACCATGACGCGGAGATGTTTGCGTTCCAGTCCGGGCACGGCGATGTTTTTTCATCCTATTATGTGTGCTGAACCTGGAATGCAGCTGGGCGGAGGTTTTACCCGACGCGATTTTGTAAAAATGGCTATGGCAACTGGTGTGATTGCCACGACCGCGCCGCAACTTTTTGCGGAAGAGAAAAAAGACGGGATGATTTATCGGACCTTGGGGAAAACCGGCGAAAAGGTTTCGGCGATTGGGTTGGGCGGTTTTCATGTCGGCAAACAGAAGGACGAAAAGGAAAGCATTCGCATCATTCGCGCTGCGATGGATCGTGGCATCACATTTCTCGACAATTGCTGGGATTACAATGAAGGCCAGAGCGAGATCCGGATGGGTAAAGCACTCCAGGACGGCTATCGCGAAAAGGTATTCCTGATGACGAAAATCGACGGGCGAAACAAGGAGTCTGCCGCGAAACAAATTGATGAATCGTTGAAACGTTTGCAAACCGATCGCATCGACCTGATGCAGTTTCACGAGATCATTCGCATGGAGGATCCGGACAGGATTTTTTCGCCGGGCAGTGCCTTTGAGGCGATGATGGAGGCGAAGAAAGCCGGAAAGATTCGTTACATCGGTTTCACTGGTCACAAAGATCCTTCGATTCACTTGCGCATGCTGGAGACGGCGAAGAAAAACAATTTTCATTTCGATGCGGTGCAGATGCCGTTGAATGTGATGGATGCTCACTTCCGCAGTTTCGAAAAACAGGTCTTGCCGGTCCTGGTGAAAGAGGAGATCGGCGTTCTTGGAATGAAACCCCTGGGCAGCGGCATCATCTTGAAAAGCGAAACGGTGAAACCGATTGAATGTCTGCACTACGCATTGAACTTACCTACGTCAGTTGTGATTACAGGGATTGATGAAATGAAGTACCTCGACCAGGCGATGGAAGCGGTGCGGACGTTCAAGCCAATGGATCAGGCCGCAGTGGGCGCATTGCTTTCCCGCACGGCAAAACTGGCCGCGGATGGAAAATACGAATTGTTTAAAACCGACGCGGTGTTTGATGGCACGGCGCATCATCCCGAGTGGCTTGGTTGAAGTTGGGAGACTTGGTTATCGAAAACAGTTTCTGGATTAGACGTGGAGTTGGACATCGCTGCGGGTTGCAGACCCGCGGTCCGGAGCGCGGGTCTGCGACCCGCAGCAGCGTAGACTCGACCGTGACTGGAAATTACTTTGGACTGCGTCCTAATCCGTATACGGCACCGTGCCGTTGGCGTTGGTGCGGTAACCCCATTTCTTCACGTAATACTCCCCGGATCTAAAATCGTCGTGGGCCTTCTTCAACTTTTGTTGAAGTTGCTTGTCCAATTCTTTTTGCACCGGAAGTTTGCCGACTTGATTTGTCAGCTGAAATGGATCGAGTTGGTTATCGAAAAGCAGCCATGGGCCCTTGAGATCGCGCACGTAAGTGTAACGTGTCGTGCGGACGCCTCGCAGCTCTCTGCCGCCACGCGCATGATCCCATTCTCCGAATGGCGTGATGCACGCGAATAAGGCGCTGTTGTCCGAAGGATTTTTTCCGCCGCGCATGTATTCGTTGTAGTCGAGTCCTTCCACTTCCTTCGGAACAGAAGTTCCGCACAGGCGCAGGAGCGTGGGCATAAAATCTTCGGAGTTAAACACCGCTTCAACGTTGCGCGGTTTCAATTCCGCGGGCCACCGGAAGAGCAGTGGAACGCGCAAGGATTCGTCGAATGGTTTTTGTTTCGCGTTCAGTCCCTGCGACACCAACATATCTCCGTGGTCGGCCGAGAAAATAACGATGGTGTTCTTTTCCAGTCCACTTTCGTGAAGCGTTTGCAATAAATCGCCAACGCAATCATCGAGCGCCGTGCAATGCGCATAATAACCGGCCAGCGCGTGGCGAGCTTTGTCGGCGTCGCTCGGCGGAACGTTGCCGCGCAAAATAATTTTCTCCGGATCGTACATCGCCTGGTATTTCTTCGGCGCAGTGGTGTACGGAGTGTGAGGCGGGCCCCATGCCAACATAAAGGCAAAGGGCTTTTTGCTTTGCGCATGGTCACGCAGGTGTTTTTGGACATCCCGAGTTTGCGCAATGGCGTCGTACCCGTCCCATTGTTTCTTTTCAGGCGTGTCGCCGTAATAAAAGGAGTGATTGTAACTGTGGGTGCATTCCAGGACTTTCCAATAATCAAAGCCTTGGTGTCGATCTTTCGGAATGAAACCAGCGCGATGGCCGTCGCCGTTCAAATGCCATTTCCCGACGTAGCCGGTATCGTAACCGGCGTCGCGCAAAACTTCGGCGAAGGTCACACATTCGTTACGAAGGGGGACATCGTTCATGAAGACGCCATGGGTTAACGGCCGCTGGCCGGTCATGAGGGAGGCGCGCGTTGGGCAACAGACAGGAACGGCGGCAATGGCGTTCGTGAAATTGACACTTTGCCTGGCGAGCGAATCGATATGCGGCGTCTTCACGTTGGGATCGCCCGCGTAGCCAAACGCTTGGGCGCGCCATTGATCCGCGAGGATGATGAGGACGTTCGGTTTCGTTTTCTCGGCCAGGGCCGGGACGGAAAAAGCCAGCAATACTAAACAGACAGCTATCAAACGCTTTCTCATGGGTCGGGTAAAAATCTTGCGTTCCATCTATAACGGGAAAGATAAGACATTGACCAGCTTCGAGATTTTCAGTTTTCCCTTGTTTACCCGTTCCTATCGTTAGCTTCGGCGCTCGTGATTCATTTTCGGGGACTTGGAAACACGATCCCGAAGCTCGTTATCGATTTTCCAAGAGTTGGAAAACCGTTT
>CBHTTJ010000264.1:0-5956 GCA_966095605.1 uncultured bacterium
TGGATCAAATGCATATTATTGCTCGTGCCCGCAATAACATCGCCCCGACGAAAACGGGCGTGTGGCTCTTTCATTTGGTAGCCGGTCCACGTCTCGGTCGGCGGCGTTTTCTTCCAACCCCGCTGACTTTCTATCCCGCGAATAAACTGTGGCAGTTCCCGGATCGGCATGGATTCAGCCAATTGCGAATCGCTCATGTTGATTTGGCCCATCCACATTTGGGTTCCGATTTCTCCGAGCACCTCATCAAGGACCAAAAACAATACCGTCCATCGTTCTCCTTCGCTTAATGTTCCAAAAAGCGGATGCCAAACTGACATATCGATCTTTTCCTCTTCTTCGTCGAGATGAGGCGTTAACCAAAATTCCAAGGGATCAAAACGGTTTCCTTTGATGTTGAGACACCAGCCTTTTAGATCAGTGGAGGCCTGCCGAGATGAATAAAAGGTCCAACCTGGAATCGAAGGAGCTCGTTGTAACCAGTATTCTGTCAAAAATTGTTTATGACTTACCCCTTCGCCACTGATGGTGAAGGAATGCCCTTTTCCGTTGGCTCCCGGACCAAAAACCCAGGCAAAGCCATCGAAGACTTTGTCTACAGCCTCACTCATTTCTGTGGCCAGGGTTTCGGTCTTTTTCTCTTCAATCGTCCGGTATAAGCGAGGTCCAACCTCGGAATACCATTTCCAGAAGTCTTCAACGCGCGCTTTGAATGTGGGTTCTTTTGCCGCCGTAGATTTCCGTCGAAAGAAGGAGAACATTGCGTTCGAAAAAATACACAACGGACAAAACCGGTCGAGCCGAAAGCCAGCTTATCTCGCAAAGATCTGCCGAATCACGTCTTCGATCGGCACTTCTTCAATATCGATGTCTGTCACCGGTAGTTCGTCGAGTAAGGCTTTGCAGACGGCGATAACTCGGGCGCGTTGCACTTTTAATTTTACTGACGTTGCCGTTTGTTCCACGACTTCACCATATTTGGCGAGATCCTGCGGCTTGCCGCCTGCGCCATTCCCGCATTGGATTGTAATCAGTTTCGAATCGGCAAAACGGTCGAGGATTTCGTCCAATCGGCCGTCGAAGAAAATTTTTCCGTGATCGATGATGATAACCCTGTCACAAAGTTCCTGAATATCGGCCATGTAATGGCTCGTAAGAAGAATCGTCGTTTTTTTCCGCGCATTATGGGCTTTCAGAAACTCCCGGACGGTTTTCTGCGAAACGACATCCAATCCAATCGTCGGTTCATCGAGAAAAAGAATCTTCGGCTGATGCAACAGCGAGGCGATCAATTCCATCTTCATACGCTCGCCAAGGGAAAGTTCCCTCACCATCACATTGAGCTTTTCTTTGACGGCCAGCAGTTCCGTCATTTCGCCAACCCTGCGATCAAATTCTTTCTTGGGAATTCCGTAAATCTTGGCGTTCAGTTCCAGCGATTCCAATGCCGGCAAGTCCCACCAGAGCTGGTTTTTTTGGCCGAGGAGCAGCGCGAATTGCCGGCGATAACCATCGTGTCTTTCCCAAGGCACATACCCAAGGACCTTCGCGTCGCCGCCGGAGGGATATAACAGGCCGGAAAGCATCTTGAGGGTTGTGGTTTTTCCAGCGCCGTTCGGTCCAAGAAAACCAACAAATTCGCCTTCCTGAATTTTGAACGAAATGTCGTTAACCGCAGAGGTCTGCTCGTATTTCCGGTGAATCAACCCGCGCAACGCCCCGGCAAAGCCCGGAGATTTTTTATACGTGCGAAATGTTTTGGTCAGGCCGTTGACTTCGATCGCGGACATTTTAATGCAGTTTAAAGTTCAGTGTTCAGTCTGAAGGTGCAGCAATAGAACCTACTTCACTCCAAAACTCAAACACGCCTTAAACTACTGCCCACTATCGCATCAACTGCTTTTCGAGGTAACTGACTTTCTGGCGGACGTTGGCGTCCACTTCCATGCGATCTTTCACGAGGCGGCATGCATGCAAAACCGTACCGTGATCGCGGCCACCAAAGGCTTCACCAATGGTGTTCAACGAACTTTCGGTCAGCTGACGGGAAAGATACATCGCGATTTGCCGTGGAAAGGCAATGTTCTCCGGACGACGCTTGCTCGTCATATCCGCGAGACGAATGTCGTAATGTTCCGCGACTTTCTTCTGGATCACTTCGATGCTGATGGTGAAGCGGCCTTCTTCATGCAGCACTTCGCGCAACAACCCTTCCACCATTTCGAGGCTGAGCTTCTTGCCGGTCAAGGAAGCGTAGGAGGCAACGCGAATCAACGCGCCTTCAAGGCGGCGAATGTTGGTGCGAATGCGGGTCGCCAGAAAATTCAAAATGTCATCCGACAACTGCGCGCCCATCGATTCGGCCTTCTTTTTCAAAATGGCCAATCGAGTTTCCACGTCGGGCGGCTGCATGTCCGTCACCAGACCCCATTCGAAGCGGGAGACAAGGCGGTGCTCGAGGTTTTGGATTTCCGTCGCCGGGCGATCGCAGGTCAACACAATCTGTTTGTGCGCTTCGTGCAAGGCATTGAACGTATGGAAAAATTCTTCCTGGATACGTTCCTTGCCGGCCAGGAACTGGACGTCATCAATCAGCAGCACATCCGTGTTGCGATATTTTTTGCGGAAACGAACCAATTGATTGTTCTGCAACGCATCAATGAATTCGTTCGTAAATTTTTCGGAAGAAACGTAGGCGACACGCGCGCCCTTCTTGTGTCCAACGACGTGTTGTCCGATCGCGTGGAGCAAATGAGTTTTGCCAAGGCCGGTCCCGCCATACATGAACAACGGGTTATAATTTTTTCCGGGAGATTGTGAAACCGCAACAGCCGCAGCGTGAGCAAGACTGTTGTTTTCGCCGACGACAAATGTTTCGAAAGTATTCTTCGGGTTGAAGACTACTTCGCCTTTGCTAGCGTCCGCCTTGGGAGTTGCCACTGGTTTTTCGACAATCGGCTCTTCGATTTTTGCCTTTAAGGAAGGAGCAGTCGAACCGGCTGAGATTTGAAATTTTACTTCGAGCGGATGTCCGGCGGAATGGGTGAGCACATCGCGGATCAGGCCGAGGTAGTTGTCCTTCAACCAAAGTTCGCAAAACTCATCGGCTACCTCCAGGGTGATGGTGTCCTTTTCCAAAGCAACCGCCCGCACCGGCATGAACCAGAGGTTGTAAAGGTCCGCATTGAGCATCGTGCGTAGCATTCCCTGTGCTGACGCCCAGATTTTTTCGGCTGTTGCTTGCATGTTCGTTCCAAAACTGGCTGTTTTTCCGCAATTATTCACCGCACCTTTTTCTGCCGCGTTCATTTGCCTGTTTTTTAAATTTTCAATAAATTTTTTGTCACTGAGCCCTTTTCAGCTAATCCCCTACATCGTGCAATCTTCTTTCAGTGACCTGAATGTCGTTAAAAGGGCCTATTTACAGGCACTTTAGCGATTTTTATTCGCTACCGCATTTTTCTGCCGTCTGGCACCGCCCAAAATCCTGCTTTTCCTTTTTGCGGCGTGCTTTTCTAACAAAGTATTCAACGGACACGAGGACAACATATTAACTTTTATTCACGAGTTATTCACAACCCCTAAACCCCTTTAGATTCAGGCATTCTCCGACGTTTTGGGCGGTAAAAAGTGCCTGAAAATGAGACGGTTTTTTCACTGATTCTGTCGTCCTCGCACTACAAGTCATTTCTTTGTGCGGTAATTCGTTTTAGACATCGTAGTAGAGATAGAATTCGTACGGATGCGGCCGCAAACGAATCGCATCGGCTTCCTTGCGCTTGTGGCTGATCCACATTTCGAGGAAATCGCGGGTGAAGACGTCGCCCTTCAAAAGGAATTCGTGATCTTTTTCCAAATGATTCAGCGCTTCGTCGAGGCTGCCCGGCATTTGTGGAATCTTTGCATGTTCTTCCGGCGGCAATTCGTAAAGGTTTTTGTCCATCGGTTCGCCCGGATCGATCTTGTTCAGAATTCCATCCAGGCCCGCCATCAACAATGCAGTGTAGCAAAGATACGGATTCGCTGCCGGATCAGGCGGACGATATTCGATGCGCTTGGCTTTCGGCGATTCGCTGAACGTCGGGATGCGAATGGAAGCAGAACGATTACGCGCGGAGTAGGCGAGGTTCACTGGCGCTTCATAACCTGGAACCAGGCGCTTATACGAATTGGTTGTTGGATTACAAATGCCCGCGAGCGCCTTCGCATGTTTCAAAATGCCGCCAATATAATAGAGCGCCATCTGGGAAAGCCCCGCGTATTCGCTGCCAGCAAAGAGCGGTTTGCCTTTGTGCCAGAGCGATTGATGTGTGTGCATGCCTGAACCATTATCGCCAAAGAGCGGCTTGGGCATGAAGGTCACCGTCTTGCCGTGCTTACGCGCCACGTTTTTGATGATGTATTTGTAGAGCATCATCGTGTCCGCGGTTTTAACGAGCGTGTTAAAACGAAAATCAATTTCTGCCTGGCCGGCGGTCGCCACTTCATGGTGCTGACGTTCGACCTGGATGCCGAGCTGTTCCATCACCAGGCACATTTCGGTGCGGATGTCCTGCTGGGTATCGACGGGAGCGACGGGGAAATAACCCTCCTTCGGACGAATCTTGTAGCCGAGGTTCGGCATTTCATCGCGGCCGTTGTTCCAATGTCCTTCTTCGGAATCGACGGAGTAGAAACTGCCGTTGATCTTGGAATCGAACTGCACATTGTCGAAAATAAAGAACTCTGCCTCAGGACCGAACACCGCCGTGTCGGCAATGCTGGTGCTTTTCAGATATTTCTCACCGCGCTGGGCAATGCCGCGGGGATCACGGTTGTAAGCTTCTTTCGTTCCTGTTTCCGCGATGGTGCAGGTGAGAGAAAGTGTCGGCACCGCCATGAACGGATCAATGAAAGCCGTGGACGGATCGGGCATCGCGAGCATGTCGGAGGCTTCGATGGATTTCCAACCGCGAATGGATGAACCGTCGAACCCAAAGCCTTCTTCAAAGACCTCTTCGGTCAATTCGTTCATCGGCACACTGAAGTGTTGCCATGTCCCGAACGTATCGACGAACTTCACGTCCACCATCTTTGCGCCTTGCTTACGCGCGTCCTCGATCACGGTTTTGGGCGTGATCACTTTTGCAGCCGTTTCATTCTTTGCCATAACAGTTCTGAATTCTGACGTTTCGACTCTTACGGATTCCCCGGCGTTCGACACGACGAGGCGAAAACTCTCCGCCTTTTTCAGGCGTTAACAACTTTAATTTTTTGGGAAACGATTATTACCCAGGCGTTGCTAGACCGCCTGGTCGCCCTTTTCATCAGTGCGGATGCGAATGGCGTCGTCGATAGGACTTACGAAAACTTTACCGTCACCAATTTTGCCGGTCTTCGCCGCTTTCACAATGGCTTCGACGGCAGATTTGACGAGGTGATCGGGGACAACAATTTCCAGTTTGATTTTGGGGAGAAAATCGACGGTGTATTCGCTTCCGCGGTAAATCTCGGTATGACCCTTTTGACGGCCGAAGCCTTTCACTTCAGTGACCGTCATGCCTGCGACGCCGATATCCGCCAGAGCTTCTTTTACTTCTTCCAACTTGAACGGCTTGATAATGGCGTCGATTTTTTTCATACCCTAGCTTTGAGATGTTGAACAAAGGCTTTGAGCCTGTAAACACGAAACTCACCGCCGCCTTTGAAATTCGTTACTCCAATATTGCCATAAGTTCGGCGAAGTTCCCAGTGACCGAAACAAGGATTGGTCCCGATTATTTCCCTGATATTTCTCTCCATTTCTCGTGATTGGATTTTCTCATCAGAGCCCGGGACGTGAGTAGATCGGGGCTGATATCCTCGAAACGATACGAGCCGCCAGTTGACCTCCTTCATTCATCGGTTTTAGATCAAAAGAACACTTTTCAGGAACAAAACGGCCTTCTTTTGGAAAAAAATCCGGATTTTTGGTCCA